>NZ_JACJFD010000100.1:0-254 GCF_014164415.1 Pseudoalteromonas sp. SG43-1
GAAAGACTTAAAAAATATTATCAGATATTTTCCAAATTTTAGAGGTGACTCTTAGCGCGTAGCGTTAACATTGAGGCACCTTGCGCAAAGAAAATGGTAGCACTACGTGCTTGTCATTGATTCTTTGCACCTAATTTGCTTGGTGACAATAGCGTTTTGGACCCACCTGACTCCATGCCGAACTCAGTAGTGAAACGAAACAGCGCCGATGATAGTGTAGCATTTGCTATGTGAAAGTAGGACATTACCAGGCT
>NZ_JACJFD010000101.1:0-247 GCF_014164415.1 Pseudoalteromonas sp. SG43-1
ACGTCGCGATTAATGCAGCCGGTGAGTGGGCAATAAATGCCACTAATATTTCAGGCCTTGCTGATGGTGAAATTACAGCAAGTGTTAGCGCACTAGATGTTGAAGGTAATTTAGCCACAAACGAAACCAGCTTTACCAAAGACACTACAGTTGCAATAACAGTTGATATCAACGATACAAACGATGACGTAATTAACGGCAATGATGAAAACGTAAACGTTGAAATTACAGGTACCACAACGGGTGT
>NZ_JACJFD010000102.1:0-247 GCF_014164415.1 Pseudoalteromonas sp. SG43-1
CGTGAAAGGGCGGTGTCCTAGGCCTCTAGACGATGGGGACACATAAATGTGTCACTAGGACAACTGAATTTTTAGACTCGTTTCAGGCGAGCTTTCTTAATAACACTTCACTTCCCTATTAAAAAATAAGTAAGTGGCGTCCCCAAGGGGATTCGAACCCCTGTTACCGCCGTGAAAGGGCGGTGTCCTAGGCCTCTAGACGATGGGGACACATAAATGTGTCACTAGGACAACTGAATTTTTAGAC
>NZ_JACJFD010000103.1:0-230 GCF_014164415.1 Pseudoalteromonas sp. SG43-1
ATCATCATCAAACGACTCGTCTTCAACCTTAGCTTCTGATTCAGAGAAGTCATTATCAATTAATAGTTCATCATCAAAATCATCTTCTAAGCTATCTAAGTTAGCATTTTCAGAAAGCGCATTTGATAAGTCCTGCTCAGCTTGGCTGGAAGCGACTCCCTGCGCCTCACCGTCTAAATCATCACCTTGTAATTCTTCGGGGGTAAATGGCAACTCACTTTCTAGTGTTT
>NZ_JACJFD010000104.1:0-221 GCF_014164415.1 Pseudoalteromonas sp. SG43-1
CTACCTGACCACCTGTGTCGGTTTGGGGTACGATTCCATATAATCTGAAGCTTAGAGGCTTTTCCTGGAAGTATGGCATCAACAACTTCATCACCGTAGTGACTCGTCTCGTGTCTCAGTCTTAACAGCAACCCGGATTTACCTAAGTCGCCAACCTACTCACTTTCACATGGACTACCAACGCCATGCTTGTTTAGCCTGCTCCGTCCCCCCATCGCAAT
>NZ_JACJFD010000105.1:0-221 GCF_014164415.1 Pseudoalteromonas sp. SG43-1
CTACCTGACCACCTGTGTCGGTTTGGGGTACGATTCCATATAATCTGAAGCTTAGAGGCTTTTCCTGGAAGTATGGCATCAACAACTTCATCACCTTAGTGACTCGTCTCGTGTCTCAGTCTTAACAGCAACCCGGATTTACCTAAGTCGCCAACCTACTCACTTTCACATGGACTACCAACGCCATGCTTGTTTAGCCTGCTCCGTCCCCCCATCGCAAT
>NZ_JACJFD010000106.1:0-221 GCF_014164415.1 Pseudoalteromonas sp. SG43-1
ATTGCGATGGGGGGACGGAGCAGGCTAAACAAGCATGGCGTTGGTAGTCCATGTGAAAGTGAGTAGGTTGGCGACTTAGGTAAATCCGGGTTGCTATTAAGACTGAGACACGAGACGAGTCACTAAGGTGATGAAGTTGTTGATGCCATACTTCCAGGAAAAGCCTCTAAGCTTCAGATTATATGGAATCGTACCCCAAACCGACACAGGTGGTCAGGTAG
>NZ_JACJFD010000107.1:0-219 GCF_014164415.1 Pseudoalteromonas sp. SG43-1
CAGCTCAATGAATTCTGAATTTTTTAATATCTTTCGATATTGAATTGACTGTGCCGAATAATTACCGAAATAACTATTCTGTTGGTCACTCAGTTTTCAATTGAGACTCTAATTTGTTTGCCTCGTTACTTGCTCAATAAAGAACGAAGTAGCTTGGCTGTTAGAACTCAATCTGTACGAGTGCCCACACAGATGATTGCTTTATATTGTTAAAGAACG
>NZ_JACJFD010000108.1:0-219 GCF_014164415.1 Pseudoalteromonas sp. SG43-1
CAGCTCAATGAATTCTGAATTTTTTAATATCTTTCGATATTGAATTGACTGTGCCGAATAATTACCGAAATAACTATTCTGTTGGTCACTCAGTTTTCAATTGAGACTCTAATTTGTTTGCCTCGCTACCTAAGTAGCTTGGCTGTTAGAACTCAATCTGTACGAGTGCCCACACAGATGATTGCTTTATATTGTTAAAGAACGTTGCGATTATAAAGT
>NZ_JACJFD010000010.1:0-99420 GCF_014164415.1 Pseudoalteromonas sp. SG43-1
GAATTGAATTGAATTGAAAACCCAAGCGCTTGCTTGGGTTTTTGTATGTGTAAACCCTTAAACCTTTAGTTTTAAACAGTTTGTACGTACAAATTCTGATGGTAACTCGGTAATAACCGCTGCTCTTTGTTTATGGCAAAAGTAAGTATAAACCTCATGCTCAAAGTCATCATTTATAGCGCGCCCAATTTGGTACAGTGCTGAAGTAAAGTTACTGTCTACTCTAAAATGATCTTTAACTACGTAATCTTTACTTAAGTACCAGTAGAGCTCAATCCCCTCGTTTTTAGCATATTGATTAAGTACATCTTTAAGAGTCGTGCCATTTTCAAAGCGCCTAGGTTCAACTTCTCCAGTCCAATTTGTAGGCATTGGATCTACTGTTCGCGCACGTTCAGCCAATACTCTATCCAAGGTTTGTTCTGGTGTTTTAAGTTTTAAAACAAATTGATCTCGTTCTTTATTACTTTTTACTTGGTTACGAATGGAGGAGTAAAAGCGTGATAATCCTTCGGCGGCTGCATTTTTAGATTTTTTAATATCAAATACAGAACCATCACCCACTAAGAAGTATACGGCGAGTGCTATTAGCACGGCTGCAAATGATAAATGTCTAATCCAAAACCACATGATTATTACCCACCTTATTTGTTCCTATTATTGTTATACCATTACTTTTTGTAAAAAGAAGGGGTATTTTTATCCGGTCGAGTTTTAAAGCGACGGTGTAGCCACATGTATTGCTCTGGTGCTGCATTAACAGATTGTTCCATGCGTTGATTTACACGTGCAACATCAGCCTTATCATCACCACTTGGGAAGTTTTCAAGCTCAGGTACTACCTCTAAATGATACTTTCCATTTTCGTCACGACGCGAGATTAAGCTCATAGTTTCGCAGTTTTTACTGCCAGCAAACATAAGAGTACCTGTTGTCGTTGCTGTGTCAGGGACGGCGTAAAATGGCACAAACTCACAGCGGTTACGGCCGTAATCTTGGTCAGGTAAGTAATAGCATACTTTTTTGTTTTTTAATGATTTTAGTAAACCTTTTACATCTTTTCGGCCAATTAGGTATTCGTTAGAACGAAGGCGGCCATTAGTTGTAAAGTATTCCATTAGAGCGTTGTTGTGAGGGCGGTAAAAGCCTAAACCTTGGCATTTTAATCCCATTACACGACTCGCCATTTCAAGATGCAGAATATGAGGTACAAGTAATAAAACACCTTTACCAGATGCCTGTACGCGCTCAAAGTGTTCCAAACCTTTGATTGAGCCATATACACTTTTTACTCGCCACTGCGGCCACCACCAAGCCATGCCGGTTTCAACCATTGCAATGCCGGTGTTTTCCATATTTTTGAGTACAAGGTCTTTTTGATCTGCTTCGCTCATATCAGGAAAACACAGCTTAATATTTACTTCTGCAATATGGCGACGGCGCTTCATAAATTTATGGACTAAGCGGCCAAGTTGCTTACCCATTGCCAGCTGTAGCTTTTGTGGTAGCCAAGAAATTAAGTATAAAAATAAAACGCCAACCCACGTTAGCCAGTATCGAGGGCCTAAAAAAGATGCTTTAAAAGGAGATGAGGTGACCACAAAAATCTCTCTGAGAATAAAAACGATAGTTTAACGCTAAGCGCTATAAAATACAAAAAGCCAGCTACATGCTGGCTTCGAATAAATCTATATTATGTTTAGCTGTAAAAGTTAAGCTGATTTTAAACCTTGGTTTATAGCAACCAAATCTTCACTTGTTAGTGTACCCGCAGCTTGTTTTAAGCGAAGGGTAGATAACACATAACGGTAACGCACATCAGCAAGGTTACGTTTTGCATCGTATAAATTTTGCGTACTCACTAGTACGTCAACAATGGTACGAGTACCTACTTCAAAACCGGCTTCAGTTGCTTTAAGGGCACTTTGAGCTGAAACAACCGCTTGCTCTAGCGCTTTGTAAGTCGCAATATCTGAAACAACTTGATTATAAGATGTAATTACTGTGCGAGTGACTGCGCGGTAATTTGTTTCATAATCTTGGCTCGCTGATACGTAAAACGCACGCGCTTGGTTAGTTGCAGCAACCGTTGCGCCACCTGAATATAAAGGTACGCTAAAGTTAAGCCCAACAGAGCTTGAGTCTGAACGCGGTTGGTCATCAAAATTAGCGCCATTTATTTGAGTGTCTGTAAGAGAGTCACCATAACTTGCACTTAGAGTTAGTTTTGGATAATGACCTGCTTTTGCTAATTCAATTTGATCTTTTGCAATATCAACCGTTACTTTAGAGACTTGTAAGTTGATATTTTTATCTTCAGCTACTTTAACAAAGTCGCTTGAGCGCTTAGTTGGCTTAGTTGTTGAGAAAGTATCTGTATTTAAAAAGTCTAATTTTTCGTGATATTTACCAGTTATCTCACGAAGTTGCTCGCGTGCAGTTTCTACAGCATTACTGGCAATAATTTCTTGGGCTACTGAGTTATCAAACTGAGCTTGTGCTTCGTGTACGTCTGTTATAGCTGTTAAACCTACTGCATAACGTTGTTTTGTTTGCTCAAGTTGACGTGCAATGGCACGTTTTTCAGCTTCGACAAATTCAAGGTTATCACTGGCACTTAATACGTTAAAATAACCTTCAGCAACGCGTACAATTAAATTTTGTTTAGCTGCATCATATAGGCCGCTTGCTTGTAGAGCTTGCTTATCGGCAATATCTAAAGTGTTCCAAGCACCTAAATCAAATAATGTTTGGCTTAAACTTACACCGCGAGAGAATTGGTCTGTATCACTTTCAACTTTTACTTGGTTAGATAAGTCGCCAACGCTTTGGTACGACGTTGCATCGCTTTTCGTATAACCCATAGTTAAACCAATTTGAGGTAATAGTGCACTCATCGCCAAATCGCTTTGGTAAGACTGCGCATCGGCTTGGGCTTTTGCTTTTAAAACAGTAGGATCGTTAGCTGTCGCTATTTCAAAAACTTGTAGTAAATCTTCAGCTTTCACTGCTGTTGCACCTAATGCGCATGATAAACTAACTAGCGCCGCAAGAATGTTCTTTTTCATGTGGGGTTCGGTCCTTAGACAATTTTTGTACTAAAAGCATGTTAACCTGTTTTACTGCATAACAAAAAAAATAATTAGTAAAACAGTATGTTCAAGTGTAACAGAATATATTAACGCATTTTAAAGCTTTAGATAAGTAGGAGGTAGGCACGTGGTTGATAAAAAGCTCGTTCAATTTACACATAAAGATGTAAATTTAAAGCCAATAAAAAACCTTTATAAAGGTTTTTTTCAGGTTGATTTATACCAGTTTGAACATGCACTATTTGCGGGTGGAAAATCAGAGCTAATTAGCCGAGAAATATTAGAACGTGGCGATGCAATTGCAGTACTCCCTTATGACCCAATATCAGATACTGTTCTTTTAATTGAGCAAATACGTATTGGCGCTATTAAAAGTAAGCACTCGCCGTGGCTACTAGAATGTATAGCCGGAATGACTGACGGCAGTACGGATTACGAATCAGTTGTAAAAAAAGAAGCGTATGAAGAAGCTGGGCTTGAATTAACTGAACTTGAATTTATGCTTTCATACCTATCAAGCCCTGGTGGTACAACTGAGCGCTTACATTTATATTTAGCGCGTGCTGATTTAAGCCAAGTGAAATCAGGTGTATATGGTCTTGAAACTGAAGGCGAGGATATAAAAACTCATATTTTATCGGTTGATGCTGCGCTAATGCGCCTCAATAACGGTGAAATGGATAATGCGGCAACGGTTATTTGTATGCAGTGGCTTGCGCTAAATCGCGAAAAAATGGCAAGCAAATGGGCATAAACTCTTACTAATATTATGGCGGAACTTTGACAGCACAATTAGCAACAAATCGATATATTCAAAGCCTCCCAAAGTATTTAACACTTTGTGAGCATAACTATGTGCGACTATTAAAGTTGTTACCGAGCGAGCGCAATATAGGAAGCATTCGTGAAGTAAAACTTGGCAACAGTGAATTTGCTACAAAAATTGATGGCAGCGCAAAATACACTATGGATATTTCAATTAAGCAGCTAACAGGAATGGTTAAAGGGATAGCGCCGCTGTATTTAACGGCTCGCTTGTATCATGATGCGAAAGTAGCTGAAATTATTCATCACGATTACCATCAACGCATAAAACCATCGTACGGATACCCCAACCCTAAAATGCATCAAAAAGATGAAAAGTATCAACTTAATGCTTTTTTATACGACTGGTTAGTGGCCTGTGTAGAGCACGGGCAAGCAACATTAAATTGGGATGTAAATAATGGCTTGGTTTGATGATACATATACATTTGATAAATCATCTTTGTGCATTGCGCATATTACCGACAGCCATTTATTTGCAGATAAAAATGGTGAATATTTTAATGCAAATACTGCAGCTCATTTTGAACAAGCTTTGGCACACATCGCTGAGCAGCCAGTAGATTGCGTAATTTTTGGTGGTGATTTAACACAAGACCATAGTTTCGAATCGTACTTATTATTTAGTGAACTTATAAATGCCAGTGACATCACTTGCCCTGTATTTTGGGTACCAGGTAATCATGATGAACTAGTAATGCTTAATCGCATAAGTGGCGGAAAAATAAATTCGGCTAAACATATTATTGCTAACGGGGTTGAGCTGCTTCTTATTAATTCTAAAGGGCCCACGCCCGCAGGATGGGTTACTGGCGCGCATTTAGATGAAATAACTGATACTTTAGTCAACTCGAATAATAGTAAAGTTATCTTTTGTCATCATAATCCGCTGCCAATAAATGGCTATCTTGATAAGCACTTATTAGAAAATGGTCCACAGCTTTTAAATATTTTAGTTAATAGTAATAATGTATCTGCGCTTTTTCATGGTCATGTACACAACGATTATGAACAAAACTTTAGAGGCTTGCCTATATATGCAAGTCCTGCCAGTTCAGTCCAGTTTGTAAAATACACTCCAAAGTGGGAGCAAAAAAATGCAGGGCCTGCTTACAGAATGCTAAATATAAAGAGTAAAAAAGATAAAGTCGAAGTAAAAACGGAAGTGGTATGGCTAAGCGCGTAATTTATATTCATGGCTTTAATAGTTCACAAAAATCATATAAAGCTGTGCGCTTTGGTGAGCTTATGGCAAACTATGACGTTGATTATTGTGTACCGAACTTAAACCACGAGCCCCTACAAGCTATAATTGAGCTTGAACAATTACTAACGCCAGATACCGTTTTATTAGGTAGCTCGTTAGGTGGTTTTTTTGCCACGTATTTATCGCAGCGTTATCAAATTCCTGCAGTGGTCATTAATCCCGCGGTCGCACCCTATAATTTATTACAGTCGTTACTTGGGCCTAATTATAATCCGTATCAAGATTATCATTACGATTTAAATAACAGTCATATTGAGGCGCTGAAATTACTCGCTGTAGATAAATTAGCACATCCTGAGTTACTGTATTTATTGCAGCAAACAGGAGATGAAGTGTTGAACTTTCAACACGCAGTAAAATATTATTCGCAATGCAAGCAATTGATAGAGTTTGGTGGCGATCATAGCTACGTTGAATTTGAACGCACCTTTGCAAGTATTGTAGATTTTCTTAAAATCACGTAAAACTAGTTAGCCTGAACTGAGGTTAGTTACTATATTAACGCTTTAGCGCATATAACAATAAAACTAGTAAACGTATTAGAGCCTTAGCGGATATAAAGACAAAAACTATGAGTGATCAAAATTATAACGCCGAAGCCATTGAAGTACTTAATGGATTAGATCCGGTAAAACGACGCCCAGGGATGTACACCGATACCGTACGCCCAAACCATTTAGGCCAAGAGGTTATCGATAACAGTGTCGATGAAGCTATGGCGGGCCACGCTACTCGTATCGACGTAATTCTCCACGAAGATAACTCGCTCGAAGTGAGCGATGACGGACGTGGTATGCCTATTGATATTCACCCTGAGGAAGGTATCCCTGGGGTTGAACTAATCTTCACTAAGTTACACGCCGGTGGTAAGTTTTCTAATAAAAACTACCAATTTTCGGGTGGTTTACACGGTGTAGGTATTTCTGTAGTAAATGCCTTATCTACACGTGTAGAAGTAACCGTAAGGCGCGACGCTCAACAATACAGAATGGCATTTGAAAATGGCGATAAAGTAGAAGATTTGAGCGTAATTGGTACTGTTGGTAAGCGCAATACAGGTACCACCGTTCGTTTTTGGGCTGATGTTAGCTACTTTGATTCACCAAACTACTCAATTACCAAGCTTAATCATTTATTAAAAGCCAAAGCGGTTTTATGCCCAGGACTGCGTATTAAGTTTGTTAATAAGCAAACAAAAGAAACCAAAGAATGGTTTTACGAAACTGGCTTAAAAGATTACCTAATTGAAGCCGTTAAAGGGTTTGAAACATTACCGCAAGACCCATTTGTAGGTGAATTTAAAAGCTCAATTGAAGGCGCTGATTGGGCTGTTGTATGGCTACCTGAAGGTGGCGAATCAATAGCGGAAAGCTACGTAAACTTAATTCCTACTGCGCAAGGTGGTACACATGTAAATGGTCTGCGCCAAGGCTTGCTTGAAGCAATGCGAGAGTTTTGTGAGTTTAGAAATTTACTACCTCGTGGCGTAAAGCTAACACCGGATGATATTTGGGAACGTTGTAGTTACGTATTGTCGGTTAAAATGCAAGATCCACAATTTGCAGGGCAAACCAAAGAAAAACTTTCATCACGTTCATGTGCCGCATTTGTATCGGGTGTTGTAAAAGATTCGTTTAGTTTATGGCTAAATGAACATACCGATACCGCAGAATTATTAGCTGAGTTATGTATTTCAAACGCGCAAAGCCGTTTGCGTGCAGCTAAAAAAGTCGTACGTAAACGAGTTACTGCAGGGCCTGCATTACCAGGTAAATTGACCGATTGTAGTGCTGCCGATAATGACCGAACCGAGCTGTTTTTAGTGGAAGGTGATTCTGCTGGTGGTTCTGCTAAACAAGCGCGAGACCGTGAATTTCAGGCAATTATGCCGCTACGTGGTAAAATTTTAAATACCTGGGAAGTAGAGTCGGGGCAAATACTAGCATCACAAGAAGTACATGATATTTCAGTGGCACTGGGTATTGACCCAGAATCAACAGATATGTCGGGACTGCGTTACAATAAGATTTGTATACTGGCCGATGCTGACTCGGATGGATTACACATTGCAACATTGTTATGTGCACTGTTTGTTCGTCATTTTCCAGAATTAGTAAAAACAGGGCATGTGTATGTTGCAATGCCGCCATTATTTAGAATAGATATTGGCAAAGAAGTTTATTACGCCCTAGATGAAGAAGAGAAAACCGCTATTTTGGCGCGCATAGAAGCCGAGAAAAAACGCGGAAAAGTAAACGTACAACGATTCAAAGGTCTGGGTGAAATGAATCCGTTACAGCTTCGTGAAACCACTATGGATCCTAATACACGACGCTTAGTGCAGCTTACGCTTGATGAAGAAGTAGAAACCATGGAAATGATGGATATGCTACTTGCTAAAAAACGATCGCCTGATCGTCGTCAATGGTTAGAAGATCATGGTAACAAGGCGCTCGTTTAATTGCTTGTGCCTAACACTAGGAGAGACGAATGAAAAAATTACTAGGAAGTTTGCTGTTACTTGGGCTGACTAGCGCTCCTGCAATGGCTAAAAATATACTTGATAAGCTCACCGTAGCACCTGGGTTTGAAATTAGTTTATTTGCAAATGATGTAGAAAATGCACGTCAAATAGCCGTTTCAAAAAAAGGTATTGTGTATGTTGGCTCTCGTAAAGCAGGCAACGTATATGCGCTTATTGATCACAATAGCGACGGCGTAGCAGATAAAAAAATTGTTGTGGCTAAAGGCTTAAACATGCCCTCTGGCATAGCAATTAAAGATGGCGATTTATATGTAGGCGAAGTGCATCGTATTATTCGCTTTAAAAATATTGATACCCAATTAAAAGATCCAAAGTTTGATGTGGTCTATAACAAACTACCGAGTGAGCGTCATCATGGTTGGAAATTTTTACGTTTTGCACCAACGGGAGAATTAATCATTCCGGTGGGTGTACCGTGTAATATTTGTGCTGAGGATGAGCGTTTTGGTCGTATTTTTGCCCTTAATGTAGAAACAAAACAAATAAAAACAATAGCTAAAGGCGTTAGAAACACAGTGGGTTTTGATTTTCATCCTGCTACTCAAGCCTTATGGTTTAGCGATAATGGTCGCGACATGATGGGCGATGATATTCCGCCTGATGAGTTAAACCGTGCAACGCAAGAAGGTGAGCATTTTGGCTTTCCGTATGTTCATGCCGGTGCAATTATTGACCCTGAGTTTGGTGAAGGTAAAAACATTGCCGATTACACATCGCCAGCACTTGCACTTCCAGCGCATGTAGCGCCACTAGGTATTCATTTTTATAACGGTAAGCAATTTCCAGCAAGTTATAAGCAACAATTATTTGTTGCTGAACATGGCTCATGGAACCGTTCTAAAAAGTCAGGCTATAAAGTAGGCCTTGCAACAATCGAAGTAGGTCGCGTAACTAAATATACGCCATTTATTACTGGCTTTATGAAAGACGAAACAACATTTGGACGCCCTGTTGCATTTGCAGAATTAGGTGACGGCAGTCTGTTAGTAAGCGATGATTACGCCAATGTAATCTACCGTGTAAGCTATAAGAAAAACTAGGTAAGCTTTAATGAGTGATACAGATACCTTGCTAATGCAAGGAATTGAGCAACAAACAATGGGGCGTTTTACCGAAGACGCCTATTTAAATTATTCCATGTACGTAATCATGGATCGTGCCCTACCGCATGTAGGTGATGGTTTAAAACCAGTACAGCGTCGTATTATTTATGCGATGAGCGAACTGGGCTTGTCAGCTAACGCTAAGTACAAAAAATCAGCCCGTACAGTGGGTGACGTACTTGGTAAGTACCATCCACACGGCGACAGTGCCTGTTACGAAGCTATGGTATTAATGGCGCAGCCGTTTTCTTATCGCTATCCTTTGGTAGATGGACAAGGAAACTGGGGTGCGGCAGATGACCCTAAATCGTTTGCAGCAATGCGTTATACCGAAGCGCGTTTATCTAAGTTTTCTGAAGTTCTGCTTAAAGAGCTTGGCCAAGGCACTGTTGATTGGACGCCAAACTTTGATGGCACCATGGATGAACCTGTAGTATTGCCTTCTCGTTTACCGCATATTTTACTCAATGGTATAACGGGTATCGCCGTAGGTATGGCAACAGATATTCCGCCACATAACGTACGTGAAGTGGCTAGCGCATGTTGTTTATTACTTGATAAACCAAAAACAGAGCTTGAAGAATTACTTGAGCTTGTACATGCACCAGATTACCCAACAGATGCTGAAATAATTACCCCAAAAGCCGATATTCATAAAATATATAAAACCGGTCGTGGGTCTATCAAAATGCGTGCGGTTTACACCGAAGAGCATGGCGATATTGTTATTACAGCGCTGCCGCATCAATGTTCAGGTGGTAAAGTACTTGAGCAAATTGCAGCGCAAATGAACGCTAAAAAATTACCTATGATTGCTGATTTACGTGACGAGTCAGATCACGAAAATCCAACGCGTATTGTAATTATTCCGCGCTCAAACCGCATTAAAGCTGAGCCATTAATGGCGCACTTATTTGCAACCACCGATCTTGAAAAAAATTACCGCGTAAACTTAAACATGCTAGGCCTAGATGGTCGCCCGCAAGTTAAAGACTTGCGCTGTATTTTAAGTGAGTGGCTAACATTTAGACGCGAAACAGTGCGTCGTCGTTTGCAGTATCGTTTAGATAAAGTATTAGCACGTTTGCATATTTTAGAAGGTTTATTAGCAGCCTTTTTAAATATCGATGAAGTGATTGAAATCATCCGCAGCGAAGACAAACCAAAGCCTGTATTAATGGAGCGCTTTGATTTAACTGATACGCAAGCAGAAGCTATTTTAGAATTAAAACTTCGTCATTTAGCAAAACTTGAAGAGTTTAAAATTCGCGGTGAGCAAGATGAACTAGCCAAAGAGCGTGATAAATTAGCGCAAATTTTGGGCTCAGAACGTCGTATGTCGACACTGCTTAAAAAAGAAATTCAAGAAGCCGCTGAAATGTACGGTGACGATCGTCGCTCGCCAGTGATTGAGCGCTCAGAAGCGAAAGCACTTAACGAAAAAGATTTAATTCCGTCAGAGTCAGTTACTGTTGTGCTATCAGACAAAGGCTGGGCACGCGTTGGTAAAGGCCATGATTTAGATGTACAAGGCTTAAATTATCGCTCAGGTGACGGCTTTAGAGCCTCTGCTCGTGGTAAGAGTAATCAACCTGCGGTATTTTTAGATTCAGCAGGGCGGGCGTTTGCAACTGATGCGCACAGTCTACCTTCGGCGCGTAGCCAAGGGGAGCCAATGACAGGTCGTTTTAACTTAACACCAGGTGCTAATTTTGAGCACGTGGTAATGAGTGAAGACGAGCAAGTATTGCTTATGGCGTCAGATGCAGGTTACGGCTTTATTACCGACTTTAAAGACTTAGTGAGTAAAAATAAAAATGGTAAAGCGCTGGTAAGTGTCCCTAAAGGTGGAATATTACTTTCTCCTATTAGGGTGAACGATGTTGCTAGTGATTACTGTATGGCTATTTCTAACGAAGGTCGCATGCTTTTATTCCCGCTACGTGACTTACCAAAACTTAGCAAAGGTAAAGGGAATAAGATTATTTCTATTCCTGGAGCTAAAGTACAAGCCCGTGAAGAGTTTGTAAAAGTGCTTGCTGTTGTGCCACAAGGAAGCAGTGTTACGCTTCATGCTGGTAAGCGTAAACTAACGCTTAAACCATCTGATTTAGAGCATTATCATGGTGAGCGAGGGCGTAGGGGTAATAAACTACCGCGCGGCTTACAGCGTGTTGACGAAGCCGTTGTTGAGCTAACCCCACAAGATGATGAACCAATAGAAGCCATTAACGAAGAGTAACCAATTACTTTTTTGTATAAATAAAAACGGTCTGCATTTGCAGGCCGTTTTTGTTTTAAAGTAAAGAGCTTGCATATTTCAGCGTACACTTGTGCGCTATTGACTCGTCTGTGTCACAAAATAACGCTATAATAATCATAATTGATCTTTGGAGAAACTCATTTGCTAGCTGTTATACGCGTTTTTATTATGCTGATGTTTATATTATTCAGTTGTATTTTTGGTTTATTACTTTCGATTGTAAGACCATTTCATCCCAATAATGTACATATTATAGCGGGCTGGTTTGGCTCAATGGCTAAAATGATTGGCGTTAAATTAGTTTTAACACGTCATAAAGATGCAATTGATGCAGGCCCTGCAGTTTATGTTGCTAATCATCAAAATAGCTACGACTTATTTACAGTGCCTGCAATGGTGCCTAAAAACTGCGTAAGTTTGGGGAAAAAGAGCTTAAAGTGGATCCCATTTTTCGGTCAGCTTTATTGGTTGTCGGGTAATATATTAATAGACAGATCGAATCGCTCCAAAGCAGCGGGAACTATCTCCAAAGCAGCCGAAAAAATTAAAAATAATGGCTTATCTGTATGGATGTTTCCAGAAGGCACACGAAGCTATGGAAGAGGGTTGCTACCGTTCAAAACTGGCGCGTTTCACACCGCAATGAGCGCAGATGTACCCATAATTCCGGTATGTATGAATACAACACATAAAACCATTAAGCTAAATCGTTGGGATAATGGTACAATTTACATCGAAATGTTAGCGCCTATACCGCTTGATAAAGAAATTAGCGCGCGTGAGCATGCTAAAAGCGTGCATAGCATTATGGCTGCTAAAATAACTGAATTAGATCCTCAAGTGAGAGAAAAATAATGGAAAACTGGCGTGAAATAAGTGAAGACATCGTAAGTTCACTACTAGAAGATGGATCAGATCCTGAAATACTTTATGAAGTAGAACACCATTTTGTGTGTGAAGACTTCCCTAAACTAGAGCAAGCTGCATTGGCTGCTTTTAAATTAGGCTACGATGTTGAAGAGCCAGCAGAGCTTGAGCTTGAAGATGGCAGTAAAATTTGGAGCTTTGACATTGTAGTTGAAGCTGAGCTAGACGTAGACGTTATTATGGAAGACGTTGATAAGCTAGCGCAACTAGCCGTTGAGTGTGATGTTGAATACGACGGTTGGGGCACTTACTTTCAAGAGTAATTAATTACCCAGCATTAGAAAAATAGTAAAGGCGAGCATTTAACAATGCTCGCCTTTTTTTAGTTTTACTCCCTGTTTAAGCTTTAAATACACTCATTAGCCTCTATATAAATCAAAAATGTACATTACCAATTTAAATCTGGTTATTACCAATTTGAAATTAGTCTTTAATTTATCTCTATTTTTATTTTTTATTCATACTAAATTAATATTGTCCATAATTATTGGTAAGCAGTGTTATTTATTTTTTAGTACTTATGTCTGAAATTAAAATTTATTTTTAAAAATTAATTCGTTACTTAATAAAGTCTAATGTGTTGATTAAATTGAAAATTAAATTTGTTTTTAAGTGGTAATAAAGATGTAAGTAATACTTATTTGCTGTACCACACTGTGTTGACATATTGGTAACAATAAATATAACCTTTATCCCGCCTTCGGGCACGCTTTTCGGTAATGTTAATTGGTAAGTTTTATTTGCCATTTAAATTACCATTACTATTCATACACAATTAAAAACCTGTATAGCGGTAAGATCTAAGTGTTAGTGAATTTCACTAACCTAAGTAGTTAGGTTGTTTTTATGTTCAGGTTTAAAGGAATAAAGATAATGATTAACCACAAGAAATTGTTTATTTGCACTGCAATTACTGCAACCTCAGCGTTATCTCACGCTGCAACTATTAATAACCCTGGCTTTGAAAGCGGTTTTAGTAGTTGGAACGAAACTGAGCCAGCGGCTATTTCATCTGATGCATATAGCGGATCTAAATCGTTAAAAATTCAGGGTAGTCCTGCACGTGTTTATCAATTAGTAAATATTCAGCCAAACACTGAATATACGTTAAGTGCTTATGTACTTGGTAAAGGGCAGATTGGGGTTAACGACTTAAACGGTTTATTTAAAAACAAAACCTTTGATGTATCGTCTTGGACTAAGGTAACTAAAACGTTTACTTCAGCGAATACCAATTCACTGCAAGTATTTGCTAAGCATTACAATAGCTCAAGTGATGTACGCTTTGATAATTTTACATTAGTTGAGGGCAGTAATAATGGCGGTGGCACTGATGATGGTGCAGGATCTGGAGACGGTACAACGATTCCAAGCAGCATTACAAGTGGTAGTGTTTTTGATTTAGAAGGGGATAGCCCTAACCCGTTAGTGAACGATAGTACGTTAGTATTTGTACCTTTGGAGGCACAGCATATTACGCCTAACGGGAATGGCTGGCGTCATGAGTACAAGGTAAAAGAAAGCTTGCGTGTTGCCATGACACAGTCTTACGAAGTATTTGAAGCAACTGTAAAAGTTGAAATGTCTGATGGCGGTAAAACAATTATTTCACAGCACCACGCCAGCGATACTGGGACTATTTCTAAAGTGTATGTTTCAGATACTGATGAATCAGGTTTTAACGACAGCGTAGCGGGTAATGGCATTTTTGATGTGTATGTTCGTTTGCGTAATACCAGTGGCAATGAAGAAAAATTTGCGCTAGGTACTATCACAAGCGGTGAGTCATTTAACTTGCGAGTGGTAAATAATTACGGCGATGTAGATGTAAGTGCACTAGGTAATTCGTTTGGTATTCCAGTAGAAGATGATTCTGAATCTTACTTTAAGTTTGGTAACTACTTACAGTCTCAAGATCCAAATACTCTAGATAAATGCGGTGAAGCAGGTAACTCTAATTCATTCAAAAATTGCTTTGAAGATTTAGGCATTACTCAATCAAAAGTAACAATGACTAATGTTACTTATACCCGTCAAACAAACTAAGTAGTCACTTAATTATGGCCACTCAATTGAGTGGCCATATTAAATGTGCGTTTTAATTTATAGCCATTTTTTATTTTTAAAATACACACCAATACCGCCAGTAAGCACAATTAAAAATATGACAAAAGCACTAAACGCATAAGGGCTCTCTGTACCAGGAATGCCTCCTACGTTTACACCTAAAAGCCCCGTTAAAAAGCCCAGTGGTAAAAAAAGTGCTGCCACTACAGACATAACATACATTCGCTGGTTTAACTGCTCAGAAACTTGGTTAGTGATTGTTTGCTGAATAATTTGCGCACGCTCAATTGAACTATCTAGCTCTTCAAGATAACGAATTAATAAGTTGGTGGTTTCATTAAGTTTTGCTTTATCGTCATCTAGTAACCATAGGTAGTGGTTATTTACCATTGAACTAAGGGCTTCTTTTTGCGGTTTTAAATAACGTTTTAAGGCAATAGTTTGGCGTCGCAACTGTGATAAACCTTGGTTGTCAAACTTTTTACTTGGTTCATCTATTTCTTCTTCAAACTCGTCGAGTGTTTCATCTAGTGAGTCAATAACACTTTGCATACGTGAGGTTAATTTTTGTGTAATAGAGCACACTAATTCAGAAATATTGCATGGGCCTTTATTTTCATTTAAACAGGCGAGCGTATCTTGCACCGATAATAAACGGCGCTTACGGGTAGTAATAAGAATGTCTTCGCTAATAAATAAACGAATTGAAACCATGTCTTCAGGGCTTTGTGCTGGATTTAAATTTACACCACGTAAAAATAACATGTGCCCGTTAGTTGTAGCCGTAATACGTGGGCGTGTTTCATCAGCAATTAAAGACTCTAGTTCGTAATCGTTTAAATGAGGCTGTGCCTTGAGCCATTCAACTGCCTCACTTTGGCTATAATCCATGTGCACCCAAAGTTTACCTTGGCTTGGTTGCCAGCTATTTAGCTCATTAGTGCTTCCAATAGGACGAGCGCCGCCTTGTCCATCAAGTACAAGTGCATGTAGTAAACCATTAATCATAATTAGTTCTCATAATAGTGTATTTTTAATACTGTTAACTATAGTGTATCTACTTAGTTGCTTACAGGCTTACCTTTACTTTTAATAAGTTAAGCTTAAATAGCAAAATATATGCAGAGCCTCTATGTTGAGCAAAGTGGCATTAAAGTACGGCTTAGCAAGGCGTGCATTGTGTGACCAGTTGCTTAAAAAGATCAATTTAATTTACTAATCGACTAGATAAATTTATTTCGTTGGTGTTTTTTGACCTGTAGCGTATAAGTCACTTTTTTATTAAGGGCACATTTATGACAGCAAAGATCACAGTTGGTTGGCGTGAGTGGTTAAGTTTACCTGAGCTTGGTATTAACGAGATAAAAGCAAAAATTGATACTGGCGCTCGCACTTCATGTATTCATGCAATTAACATTGAAGAATACGAAGTTGACTCAGAAAAATGGGTTAAATTTACGGCCCAACCACTGCAAGATGATGAGCAAACGCAAGTCACTTGCAATGCAAAAGTTAAAAAAATGAAGTACGTAACCAGCTCAAGTGGGCAAAAAGAGCTACGCTACTTTATAGAAACGACATTACATGCAGGCGAGCATAGCTGGCCTATCGAGCTTACTTTAACAAGCCGTGCAACAATGAAGTTTAGAATGTTATTAGGGCGTACAGCCATGGAAAATCGTATAGTCGTTGACCCGGCTTTATCTCAACTATTAGGTCGTAAGGTTTAACTATGAAAATCGGTATTTTATCTCGTAACAGAAAGCTATATTCAACACGTCGCTTAATTGAGGCAGCAGAAGCACGCGGCCACGAAGTTAAAGTGATTGATGCATTGCGTTGTTATATGAATATCAACTCTGAGCAACCAGAAATTCACTATCGCGGTGAAAACTTAAAAGAATTTGACGCAATTGTCCCGCGTATTGGTGCATCGGTTACATTTTATGGCTGTTCGGTACTTCGTCAGTTTGAAATGATGGGTGTTTATCCTGTAAATGAATCAGTCGCTATTTCTCGTTCGCGCGATAAATTACGTTCACTTCAGTTACTTTCGCGCAAAGGCGTTGGTATGCCAGTAACAGGTTTTGCCAGCAAACCCGATGACGTAAAAGACTTACTAGAAATGGTAGGCGGTGCACCTGTTGTAATTAAATTACTTGAAGGCACACAAGGCATTGGTGTTGTACTTGCTGAAACACGCAAAGCAGCTGAAAGTGTTATTGAAGCGTTTATGGGCTTAAAAGCCAATATTATGGTTCAAGAATATATTAAAGAAGCGGGTGGTGCAGACATACGTTGTTTTGTACTAGGCGACAAAGTAATCGCAGCAATGAAGCGCCAAGCACAAGAAGGTGAGTTCCGCTCTAACCTTCACCGTGGTGGTAGCGCTACATTAGTTCGCATTACTCCAGAGGAACGTAAAACGGCAGTAGCAGCGGCTAAATCAATGGGCTTAAATGTAGCGGGAGTTGATTTACTTCGCTCATCTCGAGGGCCACTTGTGATGGAAGTTAACTCATCACCGGGTTTAGAGGGCATTGAAATAGCAACAGGTAAAGATATTGCAGGTATGGTAATTGATTTCATCGAAAAAAATGCCTCAAGTAAAGGAACAGCAACACGTGGCAAAGGTTAAAATTAACCGTCCTTTTTCCTTATTAGGAGAAAATGTAGGCGTAGGCGAGCGTAAAACGCTTGCCTTAGAAGCAGCTAAGCTTTACACCCATTCACCACTTAATATTCCTATTGAAGTGGTTAATGGTGTAATGGAAGGCCCTGTGCTTATGGTGTGTGCGGCTATTCATGGTGATGAGCTAAATGGTGTAGAAGTTGTGCGTCAGTTACTTGCTAAAATAGATCCAAGCCAACTGCGTGGAACAATAATCGCTGTGCCTATTGTGAATGTGTTTGGCTTTATTCACAAATCGCGTTATTTACCAGATAGACGCGATATGAATCGCAGCTTCCCAGGTTCTGAACGTGGTTCATTAGCTGGGCGTATGGCTTATATGTTTTTTAATCAAGTGGCAGTACATTGTACTCACATTATTGATTTGCATACTGGCGCTATTCATCGTACTAATTTACCGCAAATTCGCGCTAATTTAGAAGATGAAGCAACCGCTGAAATGGCTAAAGCATTTGGTACGCCGGCGGTTATAAATGCATCCCTTCGTAATGGTTCATTACGCAGTGAAGCCGCAAACTTAGGTATACCTGTTATTACTTATGAAGCAGGCGAAGCGCTACGCTTTGACCCTATCGCTATTGCGGCAGGTGTGCAGGGCGTTGATTATGTTATGCGTCATTTAAAAATGATCCGTGGCAAGCGCCCTAAAAAGTTACCAGATCCTATTATTGCAGGTTCTACTAGTTGGATACGTGCAGAGGTTGATGGCATTGTGCGTGCACAAGTATCACTAGGGGAGCATGTAACTAAAGGGCAAGTGCTTGCATATATAAGTAGCCCTCTAGGGGATTCTGAGCTTGAGCTTTTAGCGCCTAAAGGCGGTATTGTTATTGGTCAGCAAACGATGCCATTGGTAAATGAAGGTGATGCGGTATTCCACCTTGCTTACTTTGCAAACGACAATAGTTTAGTAGAGCAGCAACTAGAGAACTTTATTGATGAGATAAATGATTTAGATGACGAGCTTAAAACAGCTGAACTAAATAACTAATAGCTAAACTAGATTCTGTTTAGCTAAGCATTAAAAAGCCGCAGTAGGTAATTACTTACTGCGGCTTTTTTGTGGACATTGCTTTATCAACGATGCTTTTTAAACTATGTTTTTTTAGGACCAATAATACGCTTTATAACAGGGGTTTTAGTTGGCTTTGGTTCTTTATTTAAAACCATGACAGGACGGGTCACAAATAAATTGTTAGGGTAAATTACACGGTGCCCATCAATATGTTCAAGTACTACATTCATTAAGCCCATTTCAACAATGCGCCCTTCAACATGATTCGCACCATCAATAATTCGTACCCAATAACCAACGCGGCAATCGTTTTGAATAAACATCAGTAAAAATGCGGTGAGATTACTCAATAATGACCAAGCGGCAAAAAGCGCTACCCCTAACATGGCAAATAAAGAAGAGCCTAAAACCAATAAACCACGCAGCTCTATACCCCAAAATACTAAAACCAAACACAGTACTACAAAGGCGAGTATAATTTTTAGTAAAAGCTCTGCACGGTATTTTCGGTGTAAATCTACTTTGCCTTTAATCGCTTTTTCGAGTAGTTTTTTGGTTATTTTTAATAGAAGAGGGAAAACCAAAATAGCGATTATAGTTACAACTAACTTATATTGTGATGCAAACAATTCTAAAACTTCTATTATTTCCACATTAGGTCCTGAACTTTCATAACAATTTAATGCAATTGGTATTAGTTTAACGTGTTTGTATTATTTAAAAAGTGTTTTTAACGCTTACTAGCCACTGGACTGAGTCTACATCGTCGTAGCTATCAACAGGGGCGGCAATATCAATGTGGATCATGGTTCCTGAGTTTGCGCGACTCGGTGCCAAACGCAGACCAACGCCTACATTTTTCAATACATGTGCATTTTCACCGTTATCTTCATCGTTAAACCATGCTCTGCCTACATCTACAAAAGCTGCGCCACCCACTTTAAATAGTTGCAGTAAATCGTACTCCCAGTAATAGCGCTTTTCTAAATTAACTAAAAAGCTGCGGTCGCCATGTTGATAATCCATAGGGTAACCACGCAGGCCTGTTTCGCCACCTAAAGTAAGCTGTTGATCAGCAGTCAGGTTTTTGGCGTATTGCACGCGGGCTTTAACATACCAAGATTGGTCTTCACTGGTATTTAAATAATATTGTACTTGGCTGGTGGCCATAAAGTTTTCGAGTTTTTTCTGTTCTTTATTCCAATAGCCATCAATATCAGCACTAAAACGCCATAAAGTATTATCGTTAGTAAAGTGGGCTTTTTTAAAGTTAAAAGAATACACCGCGCGGCTGTCGTCATTACTTAATGACTCATCTGAATAGCCAATTAAGCTTTTAATATTCCAACCTAAATTTAAATCCTCAGTGCGAGATATACTGTCAAAATTGCGTACCTTTATGTAGTTATCTTCAAACCAATGGCCGCTTATAAAGGGGTAACTTAAACTTCTGTCATCGGCAAGTGGTGCAAATGTAGTGTCTATAGCTTCAAAGGTATGCTGCTCGTCGGTATAGCCTAACGTTAGACGCTGGGTCCAATTATTATTAAGCGCTTTAGAGTGTCCTATAAATACACGGTTTAAATCGGTAGTTTGATCAAATTCGCTAAACTCTTCGCCGCGTTTATATAGTGACTCTTCGCGCTGCTCAGAATAGCTTAAAATACCGTAACTAAAGGGGGTGTCAATTGCGTAAAATGGATAGGTTAGCTCAAGCAAATGGCGCTTGCCGTCGCTGTTATCGGCGTACTCTAAACGGCCTCGGTAGCGAGTAGATAAAATATTAGGATCGTCGTAAACAAATAAGTAACCGCTGCGATCGCTGTCAGTGGTACGCGAAAAAGAAAGGCGCTTACCCCACCCAAGCAGGTTAGATTCTCTAAAACCTATACTCGATTTGTTTTCTCCACCGCTTCGACTAAAGTTCACTTCAGGTAAAAGTGTCCATAAATCACGGGTAACCACTTCTACATTAA
This sequence comes from Pseudoalteromonas sp. SG43-1, assembly GCF_014164415.1. Lineage (NCBI taxonomy): Bacteria > Pseudomonadati > Pseudomonadota > Gammaproteobacteria > Alteromonadales > Pseudoalteromonadaceae > Pseudoalteromonas > Pseudoalteromonas sp. SG43-1. The sequence goes on from NZ_JACJFD010000010.1 coordinate 19,773, forward strand.
CGTCGCCGTCGCAGTTTTCGGTAGCACTAATTTGTGCATCATATAAGTAGCTTTCTTTGCGAAGTAAACGCTCTGATTCTGCGAGCTTTTTAGCGTCGTACTTGTCACCTGGGGAGAATAATAAAAGGTTATTAATGACATCGGGCTCTGTTTGAATGTGAGCGCGATTAGCAAAACGGAATAGGGCAATATTTTCCTCTTCAAGCTCAGTATTAAATACATTAAGTTGCTTGAGCTTTATTGAGGCTATTTTAGCGTTACTATTACTGTGCGTGAGGGTTGTTTTGTCTTGAACTTCTCGGCGTAGGTTTTTATTTGTGCTTAAATCTGTCTGTTCTACAAGGCAGTTATCAGTTTTCATTGAAGATTGTTGTGCGAACGTATTAGGCACATAAAAGCTTAAAACCGTTAAACTAATACAACATTGTGCTATCCATTTCTTGCTCACCATTAAACCTCTTACTGCTACGTAGCAAATGACTATCGTAATATCAGCTTACATCATTGTTATTATAATGTAAGTAAAAGGTATGGATTTTGAAATTAATTAATTGTTACCCATATTCACTTTTGTTAATAGCCAGCTGGTTTGCAGCGACCTATGCGCTAAGCATTAAAAGCTAGCTTAAATAAAATGCTAAAGCGGCGAGTAAGTGTTCAGCTTCATGACCTTCGGCATTAATCCAGATGCTTTGGCTGTAATGCTCATAGTTTAAATTAAAGGTTTGATGATTATAGGTAAAGCGAACTTGATGGCGATCGGCGCCTGCAGAATATTCGTTGAGTGTTACTTCGTCTGAGTGTAAAAATAATGTACTCCACAGCTCAAAGTCTTCATCGTTTGGTAGCTCAATGGGATTAATCAAAATACATTTGTGTGTATGGTCATATTCTATTTGGGTCATAATGCTCTTAATTAGTAGCTAGGTAATGTCGAATTGCCGTTAAAAATTCGCCGCCGTACTTATTTAACTTAGTAAAACCAACACCTGAGACCTTTAAAAATTCACTGTCGTTTGTTGGCATAAGCTGCGCCATTTCGGCTAACGTTTTATCATTAAATACTACATAAGGTGGCACATCGTCGGCATCAGCAAGTTCTTTACGAAGTGCGCGCAGGCGAGCAAAGAGTTTTTTGTCGTAATTAAATTGCGCTAACTTATCTTGATAAACGTGTTTGGCTTGCAGGCGTGGCTCGGCTAATTGCAGTGCGTATTCACCTTTTAAAATTACACGCGCGGCTTCTGTTAATCTAAGTGACGCACCTTGTGTTATATCTTGGCTAAGTAAGCCTTGATGAATAAGTTGGCGTAAAATACTGAGCCAAAACTCACTGCTTTTATCTTTACCTATGCCGTAGGTACTTAATTCATGATGATTATTATCGCGGATGCGGCTCGTGTTTGCACCGCGAAGTAACTCAACAATATAACCAAGTCCAAAACGTTGTCCCGCTCTGTACACACACGAAAGTGCTTGCTGAGCGACTAACGTACCATCAAAGCTTTTTGGCGGATTTAAGCAAATATCGCAGTTGCCACAAGGTTCGCGTTGATATTCACTAAAGTAGTTAAGTAATATTTGACGACGACATGTTTGCGCTTCGGCAAAGCTTGCCATTGCGTTAAAGCGTTGTTCTTCTACGCGGCGGCGTTGTTCGTCGTCTATGTCTTCAAAAAAGCGCCTTACGCGACCTATATCAGCTGGGTCAAAATACATTATAGCTTCTGCGGCAAGTCCATCTCGCCCAGCTCGACCAGTTTCTTGATAGTACGACTCTATACTTTTTGGAATATCGTAATGCAGTACAAAACGCACATTAGGCTTGTTTATGCCCATACCAAAAGCAACGGTTGCGACCACTATCTGTATATCGTCACGGGCAAACCCGGTTTGTACAAATTGTCGTTGCTCGTTACTCATACCAGCATGATAAGCGGCAGCGTTTAGTCCTGCATCTGCAAGCTTTTCAGCAATGTCGTCTACGCGTTTACGGCTGGTGCAATAAATAATACCGCTTTGGCTTTTTTGCTCCTTTAGGTAGCGAAGCAATTGCACCATAGGTTTAAATTTTTCTTCTATGGTGTAACGAATATTGGGGCGATCAAAGCTGCCTGTATGAATATAAGGCTGTTGTAGTTTTAATTGCTCAACTATATCAAACCGTGTGGCTTTATCGGCGGTGGCGGTTAATGCCATCATTGGGACATGTGCAAAACGTTGCTTTAATTCGTTTAAGCGAAAGTAATGAGGTCTAAAGTCATGACCCCAATGCGACACACAGTGCGCTTCGTCAATAGCAAATAAACTCACATTTAAATGCGATAAACGCTCTAAAAATTCGTGTTGTAATACTTTTTCAGGCGCCACATATAAGAGCTTAATTTGCCCCTGATGAAGCTGTTGATACACCAATTGCTGTTCTTCTCGTGCTAAGCTGTTATTAACGTAAGCGGCTTTTACCCCAAGAGCTTGCAGTTGCGTTACCTGATCTTGCATTAGCGATATAAGCGGAGATATAACAATGGTTACGCCTTCGAGTACTAAAGCAGGGATTTGGTAGCACACCGATTTTCCGCCGCCAGTAGGAAGCAATACAAGCGAGTCTTGACCGTTAATAGCGGCATCAATAACTGCTTTTTGACCGTCGCGAAATTCACTGTAGCCAAACACTTGTTTGAGGACAGTTTCGGGTTTACGCACAAGGGTGCTAGAAGGTGGAGTTGATGTATTCATTGGCGGGTATTTTAGTGGTTTTTTAGTGAGATGTCTTTAGCTGAGTTACTTGATAAATTATTTAAGTGGAGTCTCGTAGTTTTACACTATGTATGTTTTACTCATCTTACCTGTTTTGACATAGAGAATAATAATGAATAAAGAAATGTTAATTGAACAAGTGGGCGCGTTATTTGTAAATGGCATGCCATTTAACCAGTTTTTACAAATATCGGTTGAGTCGTTAAGCCCTGAACAGGCCAAAATTACGTTCCCGTGGCAGGATGTACTCATTGGTAACCCTGCGCAAAAAATACTCCATGGTGGTGTTATTTCAGCCGTACTTGATAATGTAGGCGGTATGCTCGCTGCAGCAAGTGTAATTGATAAACTCACCGATTTAGATATTACAAGCGTGCAAACAAAATTAGCCACGCTTGGGACTATCGACTTACGTACTGATTATTTGCGCCCTGGTAAAGGAGAGAGCTTTACTGCCAGCGCAACACTTATTCGTTCAGGTAATAAAGTATGTGTATGCAGAATGGAATTACATAACGAACAGTCTGTTCAAATTGCTTTTGGAACCGGCACGTATTTAGTTGGATAAAACGCGTATGGCAAGTAAACTAGCGGCCTTTTAAATCACTAAGTGTGTATTATGTCGATTGATACTGAGCAGCGTAAAGGTGCTATTTTTGCTTGTCTTGCTTTTTTAATGTGGGGCCTTGCGCCAATATACTTTAAGTTGATTCAGCATGTTTCTGCTTTTGAAATTTTAATGCATCGGGTTATTTGGTCGGTTGTGTTTTTAGTATTGGTAGTAAGTGTTTTACGGTATTGGGGTAAAATTAAACGCATTATCGTTCAACCTAAGCTTTTGCTTATGCTTGTTATCACCTCTGCACTGCTTGGGTTTAATTGGGGTTTATTTATATGGGCTATAAATAATAACCACATGCTTGATGCAAGCTTGGGCTATTACATAAATCCTCTTTTAAATGTATTACTGGGTATGCTTTTTTTAGGCGAACGCCTGCGTAAGTTCCAAGGCGTAGCAGTAGCCCTTGCCTTTAGCGGTGTAGTGCTGCAGCTAATTAGTTTTGGCTCGTTTCCGGTAGTTGCCTTTTCACTGGCTATATCATTTGCACTTTATGGTTTATTACGTAAAAAGTTACCGGTTGAAGCCTTGCCTGGCATTTTACTCGAAGCACTTATATTACTGCCTGTCGCACTTATTTATTGGTGGTTAATGGTGCCTACAGCAACATCAAGCCTGCCAGCTAATGATTGGCATACTAATGTACTACTGATTAGTGCAGGTATTGTAACTACATTACCCCTGCTGTGTTTTACCGGTGCAGCTAAGCGTTTGCAATATACTACACTTGGCTTTTTTCAATACATTGGGCCAAGCTTAATGTTTATACTAGCTGTGGTGTTTTATGGTGAAGTGTTTGATGCAGAGCGTGTAGTAACATTTGCATGTATTTGGAGTGCACTGGCTATTTTTAGTTGGGACTCTTACCATCAATCACGCAAACGTAAAAAAGCGGCTATTACAGCCGCAGAAGTATAATTAACTAATAAAATGGTTAACTAACTACTTTATTACGACCAGATTCTTTAGCGTCGTAAAGCTTTAAGTCGGCCTGTTTTAAAAGTTCATCAATTTGATAAACAGGCCCGTTTGCAAAGCCAATAGAAATGGTGAATTTTATTTTAGCTTTACTAAACTCTTGGCTATTCATTTCTATAAAATACCTAAAGCCTTCAAGGCGTTTAAGGGCTTCTTGTTTATCTGCATCTATAAAATAAACTGCAAACTCTTCACCACCTAAGCGCGCTACTAAGTGCTTTTTAAAGTATTTACTGAAGCAAATAGAGAGCCCTTTTAATACTTCGTCGCCAACATCGTGTCCGTATGTATCGTTAATTGATTTAAAGTGATCAATATCAAGCATAGCTAAAGCACCGTCACCTTTAGTATGTTTTATTTGCTTTAATGATTTTTCAGCTTCTTCAAAAAAGTAACGACGATTTGGTAAATTAGTTAAATAATCCGTGTTGGCTTGTCGCCTTATGGTGGCTATAAGGTCTAACATATCGACGTTTTGACTAAGCCTGCAGTAAAACTCTTCGCTATTAAAAGGTTTGTGCAAATAATCGTTTGCGCCATTTTTTAAAAATAAACTAGAAAGCCCTACAGAGTCAGAACCCGAAATACCAATAATAGCTTTTTCATCATTGCTGTATAAGCGGCGAATCTCGCTACATAGTTCATCGCCATTCATATTGGGCATTTCATTATCAGTAATAATAACTGAAATATCAGGTGAAGCTTCAAGCAGGTTTAACGCTTCTTGTCCGTCTTGTGCTTCAATAATTTGATACTTATGGCGCACTAATAAACTACAAATGTATCGTCGGGTCGATTTAGAGTCGTCAACAACGAGTACTTTTACATTTTCGTTGCGAGGCAGGCGCTGTAACTGTTTTTCGAGGTACTGATAAGCTTGTTTATTTTCTTTAATGATGTAATCGATGATTGGGTATTTTTCTACAGTGTCGCGAGTTTTTTTATCAATATTGCCCGTCATTACAATAGTTGGAATGTCTGCATTAATAGTACAAGGTATTGCCTCACCTAATGGGGCATCAGGTAATATGAAGTCAACTACAGCGCAAAAATAGCTATTTTTACTTATAAGCTCTTTTGTTTGCGCTAATGACTCAGCTATATCAACTTCATAACCAGCCTTAAGCGCGATGTGCTTTTGCACTCGCGCCATGGCAGGTGTATCTTCAACTATTAGTATTTTTCGCGTCACGGAACAACCCTATATATATTTTGCAAAAATATTTGCTTATACAAGTTGTAACTGTTAAAACGCAAAAAAGCAAATAACTTAAATACTTACAGATTATCCGCTTCTGAATAATACTCTTGGCTAATCGGCGCCGGGCTCGACATTTTTGAACGGCCAAATAAAGTATGAAACTTAGTTTTGCAGGTCGTTAGTTTTAAGTATTTTACCCAAGCTCGTTCGATTGGGTTGGTAGGTTCTTGTGAGCCAGTTACGACTGCTACAAACTGTTCTTGGTGTTCGTTTTGCGGCTCAATTGTTTTACTGTATAAGCCTTTTAAAACAACTCCGTGTTGTTCAAGTATGCTGGCTTCTAATAAGGTGAAGTTTCCGCTGCGGCTAAAGCCTCGTGGAAAGTTTTGATCATCATAAAATTGACGTTGGCTAACAAATGCTTGGCGTAGTAATGAAATGTTATTGCTCATAGCTTTATCCTCATACCTTAGTAATTAGCTGGAGTATGATGCAAGTTTGGCAATTTATTAAACAAATTATTTTTATCGTGAGGATAAAAAATTGGATATCGATTTATTAAAAACATTTGTTGAGGTAGTGCGTACGCGTCACTTTGGTAAAGCGGCCGAAAACCTTTATATTACGCAGTCTGCAGTGAGCTTTAGAATTCGCCAATTAGAGCAAGGACTTGGTGTTAATTTGTTTATTCGCCAGCGTAATAACATTCAACTTACAGCACCTGGCGAGCGTTTATTACCCCATGCACAAATGATTATTACGGGCATGCAACGCGCCAAAGTGGATGTTGCGCTTGCCGATAATATGCATAAGCAAATTAGCTTAGCAGGAACGCCCAATATTTGGGATGCTTTTTTACAGTTTGGTATAACAAATATTGTATCAGCGATGCCGGGCGTGTCATTAGTCGCAGAAGTTAAAGCACAACAAGAAAGCACTCGGCTGTTATTAGAACGCACGCTTGATTTGGCAATATTGTTTGATCCACCAAAAGTAGACGAGCTAGTGGTAGAGCGAATCTGTGAGTTGCCAATCATTCCCGTAAGCGGATACGACACTGCAACGAACGAAAACTTTTTTGATAATCAGTATGTATATGTTGATTGGGGAACTACTTTCTCACTTTGGCATGCGCGTCAGTTTACCGGTAAAACACCGCCTTATTTTAGAACCAGCACAGGACGTATTGCACTTGATTTAATACTGCAATGTGGCGGCAGTGCATTTATACCTCAAGTATTGGTAGAAGGGCATTTAGAAAAAGGTGAACTGTTTCATGTTAAAGATGTAGAAAATACCTCGCGAGACGTGTTTATAGCGTATCACAGAGACAACGAGCAAAAAGAGTTAATAGAAACCTTAGTTAATTTACTATCGCAAATGACCCCAAGCTTGTCATTAAAGAAAAGTAAGTAAGTTCGGCCGTTTATTAGGCTTTCATGTTATTTTGATTTCAAATTTAATGCATTTTTATTAATAAAAAAAGACATTAATATTTCCATTGTAATATTACTGTCATTTAGCGGTGACAAAATGCAGCAGTTTTAAAAATTAGTCTTTTGTGATTATCCAAGGAAATAACATGAAATTTGTAAAATCGAGCTTATGCTTAGCACTATTAAGTGGTTTATCTTTTAATGCACTTGCCGATGTAGACATTTACGGTAAAGCGAATGTAACAGTGCAATCATCTGATGACGGCGAAGGATCTTTTACTGAGATAAAAAGTAATGCATCTCGTCTTGGTGTTAAAGGTTCTGAAAAAATAAATGATAGTTTAGAAGCGGTATATAAGTTTGAGTTTCAAGTTGATGTGTCTGATGCTGATTCAAAAGGCGATAACGACGACAATATTTCTGCGCGTAACCAATACGTTGGTTTAAAAGGTGCGTTTGGCCAAGTGGTTATTGGTCGTAACGATACTGCGCTTAAACAATCTCAAGGTAAGTTAGACTTGTTTAACGACCTTGAAGGCGATATTAAAAATGTATTTAAAGGTGAAAACCGTTTAGGGAATACTGTTAGTTATTCATCAAACTCATACGAAGGTTTTAAAGTACTTGCTACTTTTGTAGCTGAAGATGATGTAGACGCTGATAACGGTTACTCAATGGCGGTTACTTACGGTGACGTGGCACTTAAAAAGAGCGCAGTATATGCCTCTATCGCAGCCGATAGTGAAGTAAATGGCTACGATGTAGTACGCGCGTCAATCCAAGGTAAAGTTGAAAACTTTAAGTTAGGTGCAATGTACCAAACACAAGAAAAAGTTGACGGCAGCGCAGAAGCGGATGGTTATCTATTAAATGCAGCTTACAGCATGGGTAACAACACATTTAAAGTACAATACCAAGACATGGACTTTGACGACAGCGACGATAAGTCAGCAATATCAGTTGGTCTTGATCACAAATTAAATAAAAACATTAAAGTATTTGGCTTTTACTCAAGCTTCGACATGGACAACAACGTTGACCAAGACTACGTAGGCTTAGGTATGGAATACAAGTTTTAACTATTCGCTAAATTAGTTAAAACACTCCCTTTTTAACCGCGCTCTTTTGAGTGCGGTTTTTTTTGCTTTAAATTATTTACTTAGCCGCCCATAATAGAGCTTCATTTGGAATGAGGTGCGAGTCCTCGACTGTTCCCGCAACTGTAATTAGCGCAAAGCTTTAAGTCAGATACAAATGGTATAATACCAATTTTATTAAAAACATGATCTTTCTAGCGAATTAAATAACTTACTAACTTCGTTAAAAATTATTCATATAGAACAAGTATATGTCATAATTTCCGCTTTGTTATTAAGCTATTTCTTTGTCGCTATAATAAATCACTAATTTAGTGCAATTGGTATAAATTCTTTTAACGAGCGGGTTTACTCATTTTTTCTTGTAGTGCATTAGTATTTTTATCGCATTTTAGTGAGTTTAATCCCGTCTAGGACTGACTATTGCACACTCAAACGCCATTAAATATACCATTACTAAACGTTAAAAACGTATCGTGGGGTATTGGCAATAAAACGATCCTCAAAAAAATAAACCTTAAAATAACCACAGGTAAATTTGTTGGTTTAATTGGACCTAATGGCGCAGGTAAATCGAGCTTATTGCGTTGTTTATATCGTTTTAATAAACCCAGTGATGGCGTTGTAGAGTTTAACAACACCGATATTTGGCAGCTAAAAAGCGATGAGTACGCAAAAAAAGTAGCGGTTGTTTTACAAGAAACCCCGTCGCAATTTAACTTAAGCGTATTTGATGTTATTGCACTTGGGCTAACGCCTCATAAATCGCTATTTAGCTCAGTAACTAACATTGATAAACAAAAAATTACCCAAGCTATCAACACTGTAGGGTTGGCAGATCATATCGATCAAAGCTTTGAGTCACTTTCGGGTGGTGAAAAGCAACGTGCCTTGATAGCCCGCGCCATAGTTCAGCAACCTCAGTTGTTAATAATGGACGAACCAACTAGCCATTTAGATGTTAAATACCAAATACAGGTAATGGAGCTTGCTAAATCGTTGGGTGTAACGGTGTTTGCATCGTTTCACGATTTAAACTTAGCTTCTGCAATGTGCGATGAACTAGTGATTATTAAAAATGGTGAAATTACACATACAGGCACGCCAAGTGAGGTATTAACCGAAAACATGCTAGGCGACGTTTTTGGTGTCTGCGCTCAAGTAAATAACCACCCGCAAATATCGGAGTCGGGAAATAGCATCCCTCATATCACTTACTTTTATGGTTACGAATAATATGAGCGCAGTTAATACTCGCCAATCACTTGCGCTATTTATCAGTGCTGCAGCTGCTTTATTTAGCTTATTTGCAGCACTTAGTTTTGGCGCAGCAGAGACCTCACTTCAAGATGTATTTAATAGCTTTTTACTCTCAAATGATGCGTCTTTTAATTCGCGTATTATTTTTGAACTAAGAATGCCACGCACATTACTCGCCTTTTTAGCCGGCTCTGGCTTAGCAATTGCGGGGCTTATTTTACAAACGGTAACGCGTAACCCTTTAGCCGATCCTTACTTATTTGGTATATCGTCGGGTGCCTCATTTGGCGTGGTGTTACTTATGGCATTAGCAGGTATTAGCGCTGGTTTTATGTTATCGGCAGCAGCGTTATTAGGTAGCTTACTCGCTATGAGTTTATTAATACTTATTGCAGGTAGGCAGCAAAGTGCACAGGTAGAATCAATGTTATTAGCTGGTGTTGCTCTGTCGTTTTTATTTAGTGCATTTACCAGCTTGCTGCTTTATTGGAGCGACCCTCAGGCGGTAGCCGCTATTTTATTTTGGACACTGGGCAGCTTTTCGCGTGCGCAGTGGGCTACGCTTTGGTTGCCTTTATTGGTAATTACATTGTGTACGTTTGTAATGCTGAGCTTTAGAAGGCAGCTAAATGCTATGTTACTGGGCGATGAAAGCGCAATTACATTAGGTGTGAGGGTTCAGCGCTTTAGAATACTTATGCTGGTTTTAAGCTCATTAATTACCGCTGTGCTGGTGGCTATGTGTGGTGGTATTGGGTTTGTAGGATTAATGGTGCCGCATATTGTGCGCTTTTTTATATCCCAAGGCACCATCGCTGGCTTACTGGTAACCAGCTTGGTGGGCGGTACATTTATGGTGTGGGTTGATGTACTTTCGCGCTCATTGCTGAAAAACCAAGAACTGCCCGTAGGTGTTATTACTGCAGCTATTGGTAGCGTGTTCTTTTTGAGTTTATTGTTTTTTAGAAAGCGAAGGGTGTAATTCCATGAAAACCTTAATGGTGCAAGGCACTACATCAGATGCTGGTAAAAGCACTTTAGTTGCTGCCCTTTGCAGGGTGTTTGCTAAGCGTGGGGTAAAGGTTGCGCCTTTTAAACCACAAAATATGGCACTTAATAGCGCAGTAACAAAAGATGGCGGCGAAATTGGTCGTGCGCAAGCTTTGCAAGCAATAGCAGCTAAAGTAGAGCCAGAAATAGACTTTAACCCTATATTACTTAAACCTAATAGCGATACTGGCGCACAAGTGATTATTCACGGAAGAGCCATTAGTAATATGGAAGCGGGCAAATATCACGACTATAAAAAAGTGGCGATGGATGCAGTAATTACTTCACATAACCGCTTAGCTAAACGCTTTGATTTACTCCTCGTTGAAGGGGCAGGTAGCCCTGCTGAAATAAACCTGCGTGAAAACGATATTGCTAATATGGGCTACGCCGAAGAGGTAGATTGCCCAGTAATTATAATTGCTGATATTGATGAAGGCGGCGTATTTGCACACTTGGTAGGTACGCTTGCGTTGTTAAGCGAGTCAGAACAAGCGCGCGTAAAGGGTTTTGTTATAAACCGCTTTAGAGGCGATATAGGTTTGCTGCAAGGCGGGCTTGATTGGCTTGAAGAATACACAAACAAACCCGTACTTGGCGTATTACCTTATTTACACGACCTTGCGCTTGATGCTGAAGACGCCGTCGCAATTGATAATAACGTAACTAACGCCACAATTAATATTGCAGTGCTGCTTGTACCCCACATTAGTAACCACACCGATTTTGACGCACTGCGTTTGCACCCAAACATTAATATAAATTACGTGCGCCATACGCAAACGATCCCAGACGTTGATCTGATAATTCTTCCAGGCAGTAAAAACGTGCTGGGCGATTTAACCTTTTTGAAAAATGAAGGCTGGGAGACTCAAATTAAACGCCACTTACGCTATGGTGGTAAAGTACTTGGCATTTGTGGCGGCATGCAAATGCTGGGCAATACGCTTAACGATCCCGAGGGTATTGAGTCATCATTAAAGCAAGTAAATGGGCTTGCTCTGTGCGATTTTGAAACCACGCTAACAACACAAAAAGTATTAACTAAAATAACCGCTACACTGCTTTTAAATAACCAATCAACACCCTGTAGTGGTTACGAAATACATGCAGGGATTAGCCAAGGTGCAGCGCTTAATAAGCCATTTTTAACCTTTGATGAAAGCCACCCACATGGCTTTACGTTTGATGGCTTTATTAGCGATGATAACGCCATTGCGGGCACTTATTTACATGGCTTATTTGATGAAGCCGATGCTACATCGCAAATTTTAAAATGGGTAAAACCAAGCGCCTCAATTAACCCAATTAGTATTGCCGCTCACCGCGAGCAGCAGTTAGAACGATTAGCAACCATGTGCGAAACGCATTTAAACATACAGCAAATTATCTCGATTTATGAAGGGCACAATAATGACTGAACAAAACAACGATAAGCATAAGCAGCGCCAACAAAAAGTAAAAGAACAAGTGGATGCACGTGTTGCCGCCGCACAAGATGTAAAAGGTATTTTTCAGGTAATTACCGGTAATGGTAAAGGTAAATCAACCTCAGGCTTTGGCGTTGTAGCACGCTGCGTTGGACATGGTAAAAAAGCAGCCGTTTGCCAATATATTAAAGGTACGTGGGAATGTGGCGAGCGTAATTTATTACAAAGTGCAGGTGTTGAGTTTGTTGTAATGAACACCGGTTTTACCTGGGATACACAAAATAAAGAAGCCGATACTGCAGCCGCCCAAGCAACATGGCAAGAGTCAAAACGCATGCTTGCTGATAGCAGTATTGATTTAGTATTACTCGATGAGCTTACGTATATGGTGACATACGGCTATGTTGATTTAGATGAGGTAGTAACAGCCCTTAATAACCGTCCACCAATGCAGTCAGTTATTATTACAGGGCGTGCAGCACACCGCACTTTAACTGACCTTGCCGACACGGTAAGCGAAGTGCGTAATGTAAAACATGCATTCGACTCAGGCATAAAAGCGCTTGAAGGGTTTGATTACTAATGTTTAAAGCGTTTTTTATTGGGCTGCTGCTTTTTAGTGTATCGGGTAGTACACTTGCAGAGCTGGCTAATGATTCTAAAAAACTGCGAATAATCGCGCTTGCACCGCACATTGTCGAAAACCTATTTGCCATAGGGGCGGGCGATAATATTGTGGGCACGGTTGATTACGCCGACTACCCAAGTGAAGCCCAAAGTATTGAGCGCATAGGGGGTTATTACGGCATCTCGCTTGAAAAAGTATTGGCACTTAAACCCGACTTAGTTATTGCGTGGAAAAGCGGAAATCAAAGCGAAGATTTAGCCCAAATAGAGCGTTTAGGTATAAAAGTGTATTTGAGTAACCCCGTCACAATCGCGGGTGTAGCCGACGAGTTACTTACTTTTGGTGAATTTACAGGGAATATTGAGCAAAGCCAGCAAGCGGCAAATGCATTTACACAAAAACTAAACGCGATTATTAAAAGCCAGCAAGATAAAAAAAATATTACCGGATTTTATCAGTTATGGGCTGAGCCGATGATGACAGTAAGTAAAAATACGTGGATAAGCCAACTGATTGAAACATGCCATGTAAGTAATGTATTTGCACAGAGCGTTACAGATTACCCGCAAATTAGTATCGAAAATGTCATTGTTACTAAGCCACAAGTTATTATTATCCCTGATGAAAAATCAAAAACACCACAGCCGATTGTTAATTGGCAAAAGTGGCCAGAAGTACCAGCAGTTAAAAATGATCAATTTATTAGCGTAAATGCCGATTTATTACATCGTTTTACCCCGCGCATGCTAGATGGACTCGCGGATATGTGTGATAAAATAGACGCATCACGTAAACAGATTAAGAGTACACAATGAGCGATTGGGCTACATTTTTAGAAAGTGAATTACAGCAATCTTACATGCAGGAAACGTTAGAGACTGTGGCTAATCGCCGCAATGAAGGTGTTGCTGTTTATCCGCCTGAACCTCAAGTATTTAGCGCTTTTGATGCCACAGCGCTAAATGACATCCGCGTTGTAATTTTAGGACAAGACCCATACCACGGAGAAGGGCAAGCGCATGGCTTGTGTTTTTCGGTATTGCCTGATGTAAAAAAGCTGCCGCCGTCGCTTAAAAATATGTATAAAGAGTTAGCTACCGATATTAGCGGGTTTATTACTCCTGAGCATGGTTACCTGCAAAGTTGGGCAGATCAGGGTGTATTTCTACTCAATACAGTATTGACCGTTGAGCAAGGGCAAGCGCATTCTCATAAGCATTTAGGATGGGAGCAATTTACCGATAATGTAATAGCGCATATTAATAAACACTGCGAAGGTGTGGTATTTATTTTATGGGGTGCACATGCACAAAAAAAAGGTAAAGGCATAGATAGCGCTCGCCATCATATTTTAAAAGGGCCACACCCATCGCCGCTTTCGGCGCATAGAGGCTTTTTTGGCTGTCAGCATTTTTCAAAAACGAATGAGCTATTACTAGCCCAAGATGAAAAACAGATTAACTGGCAGGTGTAAATAACCTGGGCTCTGAATAATAAATTTATCTCATGCAGCTATTTTCAGCGCATTAAAAAAGGCTTCCATATATCGGAAGCCTTTTTGTTTAGTTGGGGCGTATTGAATTAAAAATCGAGCTCTTCAATCGCAATACTGTCTGTAAAGTAGTCTAGTTCTTGTAGTTCTTTACGTAGGCGTTGTTTGTCTTTTATTGCTTCTATTTCACGCCATTTTCTTTTTTTATTTTTCTGGGAGGTTTTCCTTGTTGTATCTGGTCCTTCTAATATCTCTAATATATCGTTTAGGCTATCCATGAACTTCTCCTATTGATTTTATTGACCTCAAGAATACCTATACCACAGGCATAACTAAAATAGAACAAAAAAGTGACAGTTATGTTACGGGGATGTGATGAGTTGATGAAGGTTTATACAAAGATTATATGGAGGAGTAGCGTATTTTAGGCATAAAAAAACGCCGCTATTGCGACGTTTTTTAAAACACGATTATAGCAAATTACATTGCTTTAAAGCGCGCCTCTAGTTGTTCTTGTGCATCAGCAAAAGAGCGAATACCTTCAGCCAGTTTTTCAGTAGCCATAGCATCTTGGTTATGTAACCAACGGAACTGTGCTTCTGTAAGTGGCTCTGGTTTTGGCTCTTGTGGAACATCGCTTTCAAGCAAATATTCTTGTGCGCCTTCAAGGTTACCTAAATCTTCTAAAAGATTAGGGCTAATAGTTAGCTTGTCACAACCTGTAAGTGCTATAATTTCGCCTGTATTACGGAAACTTGCACCCATCACAACTGTTTTGTAGTCATGGCGTTTGTAAAATTCAAAAATGCTGCGTACAGACTGAACACCTGGATCTTGTAGCGGATCGGTTGGTTTTTCCATACCGTTAGCAACGTGCCAATCTAAAATACGACCAACAAATGGCGAAATTAGAAATACGTTTGCATCGGCACATGCGCGAGCTTGGGCATCGCTAAATAATAAAGTAAGGTTACATTTAGTACCTTCTTTTTCTAGCTGCTCAGCGGCTTTAATGCCTTCCCACGTAGACGCTACTTTGATTAAAATTTTATCTTTGCTTACACCTTCTTTTTCGTAAAGGCTAAGTAGAGTATGTGCTTTATCAATAGTCGCTTGCGTATTAAACGAAAGGCGTGCATCTACTTCAGTAGAAATATAACCAGGAACAATCTCACTAATTTCTTTACCAAGTAACACGGCAAAGTAATCACATGCTAGTTCAAGTTGTTTAGCTGGCTCTTGCTCGGTTTCTTTTGCATAGCTCCAAGCTTTATCTAGGTAAGGCTTATATGCTTCAATCTCGCTCGCTTTTAATAAAAGCGACGGGTTTGTAGTTGCATCTTCTGGTTGATGCTTTTTAATAGCTTCAATATCACCAGTGTCGGCTACGATAGATGAATGTTGTTTTAGCCTTTGTAGAGCTGAAGTCATTTGCTTTCCTCATTCCAAGCAAGTTAAAAGAAAAATCTAATCACTCTTAATATATACAATCCATACTGCAACAGTGTGACAATGCTTGATAGGTCTTATGTCCTTATCAATAGAAAAACGGCAATGCATGGGTTATTAAGAGAGGATTTATTTAAACAAAACGTGCTTTTCGTTTCATTTAATGTTGAAATTGACACTAAATAAATTACAAGTCAATAGCTAACTATGATCACTGTTATTTCACCTGCAAAAAATCTTGATTACGAAACGCCACCCGCAACAGACAAGTTCACTCAGCCTGAATTACTAGAGCACAGCGAAGAGCTCATGAAAGTATGCCGTGAACTAACACCAGCGCAAATTGGCAGTTTAATGAAAATTAGCGATAAGCTATCTGGGCTTAACGCAGCACGCTTTAGTGAGTGGGCACAGCCGTTTACACAAAGTAATGCTAAACAAGCAGTGCTTGCCTTTAATGGCGATGTATACGGCGGTTTAGATGCAAGCACGCTTAAAGCTAGCGAGCTTGATTACGCACAAAACCATTTGCGTATTCTCTCGGGTTTATACGGCTTATTAAAACCACTTGATTTAATGCAAGCTTACCGTCTTGAAATGGGCACCAAGCTTGAAAACTCGCGTGGCAAAAACTTATACGAGTTTTGGGGCAGCGTAATAGCGAACAAACTAAACGACGTATTAAAAGCACAAGACGCACAATACCTCGTTAACCTTGCTTCAAACGAATACTTTAAAGCGGTAGATAAAAAAGCATTAAATGCACAAATTATTACCCCACACTTTAAAGATTGTAAAAACGGTCAATACAAGGTAATTAGCTTTTACGCTAAAAAAGCACGCGGCATGATGGCGCGCTACATTATCGAAAATAAAGTAACGCAATTAAGTCAGCTTAAAGAGTTTACTGTGGCGGGTTATTACTTTAGCCCTGAGGCAACAGTTAAAGAGCTTGAGCCGGTATTTATGCGCGACGAACAAAATTAGGTCATAAGCTTAAATAAACAATTGAAAAGCCATGCATTGCATGGCTTTTTTGATACTGGCGTTATATTTGCAACTATATCTAATATTAATGAGATTATTAATTAAATAGGTGCAAACAAAATGATCAGTATTCCGTCAGTTGGCGAAGCCGAAAAACTAATAGAGGAAAAGCTCGGAGGGTGGTTTGATGTTGTTATCAGCCATATCCCTAATTTTATAGTGGCAATAGTAATTGCCATAGTATTTTCAATATTGGCGCGCTTTGCTGGCAAGCTGATGAAAAACGTGTTGCGCCGCTCTCTCGATTCAACGCAAATTGCCGACTTAATGGCGTCAATATTTAAAGTTATTGTGTTGTGCATAGGTTTATTTATAGCGCTCGATTTTGTTGGCTTAAAAGGCACTGTTACTTCGCTACTTGCTGGTGCGGGTATTGTGGGTTTAGCCATTGGTTTTGCGTTTCAAGACATGACCGAAAACCTAATTGCAGGTATAGCAATGGGTGTACGTAAGCCATTTAAAACAGGTGATGTAATAGAAACCGATGATGTGTTTGGTTCGGTGCATTCTATAAACCTACGTAACACGCTAATAGAGAGCTTTTACGGGCAACTAATACTTGTACCAAACAAAGTATTATTTAGAAATGTACTAAAAAATTACACCACGCTAGGTATAAGACGTATAGAAGTACCCGTAGGTATTTCGTATGGCGACGACATAGAAAAAGCAAAAGACGTTATAGTCGATAAGATTAACGAATTTGACTTTGTAATACGTAAAGACGAAACCGCTGTATACGCTGAAGGTTTTGGCGACAGCAGCATTAACTTACTGGTGTGGTTTTGGATTAAATACCCAGGCGAGCCTGACTTTATGACGGTACGCCACAAAGGTGTTGTTGCCGTTAAGCAAGCATTAGACGAAGCTGATATTAGTATTCCTTTCCCAATTCGTACTTTAGATTTTGGTATTAAAGGCGGTGAGAAACTCGATGCCATGATAAGCGATAAAATAAGCCAGCAGTCATCCAATAAAGACAGTAGCGACGGTGCTGACTCTAGCCAAAGTGAGTAATTTAGTTAAAACTCATTAGGCAAAAGCATTGGGAAATAGTTACTTACCAACAGCGCAATTTTACAGAGTAAAATTGCGCTTTTTTATAAATGGATTATTAGCTAAAAGTTTAAATACCTAGTTTTGTGTTTATTGAATATCAATTCTAATTAGTTGCGTTTGGCCATGGGAGTATTAACAAGTAAGATTAGTGTTTACCCAGCGATTTTTTTACTGCCTTGCCGCACACTCTGAAAAACGCTCTCATCTATTTCAATAACTAAATAAATCATCCTTTTTAAGCCCGTTAGGTCGGCTTAAGAATCTGTGTAAGCTTTTTCAGTATCAATTGGGTTAACTTAAGGGTTAAAAGAGCAAAGACAAACACGCTAGCGTCAATTCTAAATCTATCTTCTTAAGTATAAGTGTGAGCTATCGTTTTAGGGGGAGGAATAATCGTATTGCTTAGGCTTTATTTTATCTTCTTAACAGCTGCAAAATTTGCCTTAAAACAGAATATAAAAAAGCGCAGCTTGTGTTGGAGTAACAAGCCGCGCTTATGAATTAGTTATACAAATAGGTTTTGTGGTGCGTATTAAATAACGCTAATTTTGTTACGAATGATTTTAACCCCATCTATATTTTCTAGAAATTTTTGAGCTAGTGCGCGCTGAAAACCAGTTTGTGCTTCACCGTATAAATCTACTTCACCATTTTTTACCTGCACACGAATATCACTTAACGCTAGGTTAGGGTTAGTTCGTAGGGTGTTGGTGATAGTTTGTTGTAGGTTAGGTTGAGTGGCTACACTGCTTACTACGGCCATATTGGTTGCTGCACTTACCTTTGTAGCGCAAGCTAATAAAAATAAACAACAAAATGATACTAAAGCGATAGTTAACTTGAAGCGGTTCATAACTTAATCCTTACATTACGGTGAATAGTGCAGCCACAAAATGGAAATTCCATCGGCTAGGTTATCTTTGTAATTACAATTTCGGTGCCAATATTAACGCTATGAAATATAAGGTAATTTTATTAAGTGGGAATTAAGGTGGGCAAAAATTACATTTAAATGAGTATGAGTTACATGCTTGGGTTACATATGTAACAGGTACAAACACCAGAGCCTGTAAGGCTTGCATTAAAAAAGCCGACAAAAGTCGGCTTAGAATAAAAATATGTTAGGTTACTTTTTCTTTTTAACCTTGGCCTTTTTCTTGGCTTTCATTTTTACTGGATCTTTACGCTTTTTAGCCGGTGGCTTAGCTTCTTTATGCTGTGGCTCAACACCTTTAATTACACGGCGTTTTAGTTTTTGTTCAACGTAGCGCTCTACTTTATACAAAATACCAATGTCGTGTGCTTCAACTAACGATATTGCAATCCCTTTTTTACCAGCACGGCCAGTACGACCAATACGGTGTACGTATACGTCGGCAGTGCGCGGCATATCAAAGTTAATAACGTGGCTAATGTCAGATACGTCAATACCACGTGCAGCTACGTCGGTAGCAATTAAGATACGTGTTTTGCCACTGTGGAAGTTTTCCATGGCTTTCATACGTTTGTCTTGTGGCATTTCGCCGCGTAACCAAGCTGCTTTAACGCCATTATTGGTTAGCTCGCCAATCAGTGTTTCTAAACGCTCACGGGTTTTAACAAACACAATTGCTTTAGTCACATCTGGACCATTTAAGGTATTTACTAAAAGCTCTAGTTTGTGATGATAGTCATCGGCTAAATGTACCCACTGGTGAATTTTAGCTTTTTCTTTACGTGACGATTCAGCTTCTAATAGAGCAGGGTCGTTTAATGTTTTTTCAGCAAACCTTTCTACGCTGTCACCTTCGAGTGTTGCTGAGAATAAAAAACATTGGCGACGATTTTTAGCTTCGTCACAAATACGGCTCATTTCTTTTTTGAAACCCATATCTAACATGCGATCTGCTTCATCGATAATAAGCATTTCTACGTGTTCAGCATGAAAGTTTTCGGTTTCTAGGTATTCCATTAATCGACCTGGTGTGGCGATTAAAATATCGTTATTTTTTTCAAAAATTTCTTTATGCGTGCCGTAGTTAATACCGCCTGTTACTACACCAATTTTTAGGTGTGTGCGTTTAGCTAGCAGTTCACATTGTTCATGAATTTGATAAGCCAACTCACGAGTCGGGGTCATAACGAGGACGCGCGCAAAACCAGGATCACGACGTGGGAAATCCAGTAAGTACTGAATAGCCGGAATTAAAAATGCCGCTGTTTTACCTGTACCAGTAGGCGCAGATGCTAAAATATCGCGCCCCTGTAGTGCTTCAGGAATAGCTTGTTGTTGAATGCTGGTTGGCGTCTCGTAGCCCATTTTATTAATGGCATCGAGTAGCTTGTTATCAAGATCAAATTCAGAAAATTGCATAGAGTGTCTAAAATAAGGGACAATTACCCTGATTATACGCGCTATGCTGCGCTTGGTGAATGAAAAGGTGAAAAAATGTCTGGTTTTGTATTTAAACAATTTAAAGTTGAACACGACCACTGTGCAATGAAAGTTTCTACCGATGGCATTTTGCTTGGCGCATGGGCTTATTTAAGCGGTGCAAAGTCATTACTTGATATAGGCACAGGCACCGGCTTACTAGCATTAATGTGTAAGCAGCGCAGTAATGAGCTTGATATAACTGCGGTAGAAATTGACGAAAGCGCCTATACCCAAGCATTGCAAAATGTAGCTAATAGTCCGTGGCCAACAATAAGTATTAAGCACCAAACTATTCAAAGCTTTAGTAGCGAAGTTAAGTTTGATGTTGTTATCTCTAATCCACCGTATTTTAATCACAGTTTAAAAGGCGATAATGCTGCGCGTAATACCGCGCGCCATACCGACGGCTTAAGTTTTGAAGAGTTAATAAATGCGTTTAAACGTTTAAGCCATAGTGGTTCTCGCTTTAGCTTAATACTCCCAAGCGTTGAAGGCGCATTATTTATTGAGCTTGCTACTCAAAATGGTCTTTATTTAAATGCTCATTGCCAAGTAAAAGCCACGCCTAATAAAGATATTAGCCGCAGTTTAATGGCATTTAGCTACGTAAAAAGCGATTTAGAAACATCAATTCTGTGTATTAGAAACTTAGATAATACCTACACCGCTGATTATATAGCTCTGTGCAAAGCATTTTATTTGAAAATGTAAAGCAATTGTAAAATAGGAACGAATAACGCAAACTGACTAAAACCTATTGTTGAGAACAGATATGGATAGTCAGTTACCAAAATCTTTTATAATTATACTTGCCGTATTACAGGCTATTGCTCTTACCCTTTTGTATAGCAGTATAGAAAATAATGTGTGGCCAGCAACAAGCCCTACATGGTTAGTCTCACTTATTACATTTTCTATGAGCTTTCCTTTATTAATGCTAATGACCGTTAATAAAAATAATATAAAAACGTCGTTGCTTTTAATCCTTCCTTTTTCCTTGTTGTTATCTTTATTGGGGGCGTATGTTGGCTTTCAGCAAGAGCCTCAAGAGTACGTAAGTAATAACACTTTAATGTCAGTTTTTATTTTTACTAGTTTAATAGCTGGCTTTAAAGGCCTTATGTACATACAACAATTTGGTAGCTCAGAAAATGTTAGTTACAGTCGTTTATTTAAGCTCTCTTGGCGTAATTTTATAATATTTGGAGAATGCTGGCTGTTTGTACTTATTTTTTGGGGAATTCTAAATTTAGGTGCGGCTTTATTTGATATTTTAGATATAGAATTTTTCTCTGAGCTACTAAGAAATGAATGGTTTTGGATCCCAACCTTAACGCTCGCATTTGCCTTTGCGAGTGTCATATTTAGAAAGCTTTTGAACATTGAAGATAATATCGCTTTTTTACTACAAACTTTAATTAAGTTTTTATTGCCTGTTTTATCAGTTATTTCTCTCGGTTTTTTAGCAACACTTCCTTTTACCGGACTCAATAAATTATGGGAGACCGGAAGTGGCAGTTTATTAGTAATGTGGCTGCAGGTGCTCACGTTGTTTTTTGTTAACACTGTTTATAAAGATGACTCATCAGTTCGCCCTTATCACATGCTCTTGCACCGACTCGTTTTTATAAGCGTTGCGTTACTTCCAGTTTATAGTGTTATTTCTGCCTATGGAATTTACTTACGGGTAGAGCAGCATGGGCTAACAGTAGATCGTTGTTGGGGCATTTTAATTTGGTTTTTATTGGCGTGTTTTTCGTTTAGTTATCTTGTTGGAATTATAACAAAGCGAGACAATTGGCTAGAGCCGCTTAGCAAAATAAATATTGTGATGGGGTGGGTGGTGCTCGTTAGTATGCTTGCTGTTAACTCCCCTTTATTAAATTTTCAAAGCTTATCTACAAACAGCCAAATAGCGCGTTTAGATGCAGATAAAGTAACAATAGAAAAGTTTGACTATTACTATTTTGAGCACAGCTTAGGTCGCCAAGGTTATTTAGCTATGCAGTTATTAAAACAGAAAATTGAAACGAGTCACCCAGAGCAATACGCTATCATCGATAGGATGTATGTAAATAATGAGTTTGCTTTAACGCTTGAACACACAGTCGATGATTTTATTGAGCGCAGTGTATTTTGGCCATCACAAGCGCTAATACCTCAAGGTTTAATAGAGGCAGTATTTTCTGAACAACATTTTTACGATCGTAACTCTTTAAAAGAACATACTTACTATTTCATTGGCATGGATTTAAACAAAGATGATGAACTCGATTTTATAGTGATTGACGAAAGTAATGAAAATATATCCGCATATTTCTGGTTATTCGACATGGGTAAGTGGCGCTCAAGGTATATGAATGTCGAAAATCCTGAAGAGATTAGATACCTTAAAAGCATGATTGATAATAACGAATTATCTTTAGTTGAGCCTGAATATTCAAATCTAAAAATAGGGGATGTTGTTTTTAAAGTGAGGTAATACGTAACTTTTTTTTATGCTACTGCCCCTTAAACCTAAACTAATGATTATTAGTTTAGGTTTTTTCTTTTAGTTTTTTATTTTATGTACAGCGCTTTAATAGTGTGTTTATAAATCACCTGATATGATTTAGCCATTGGCCACTTGATTTAAAAGGCAACACAATGAAAAAGTTAAATAAATTAGCATTACTTAGCACGTTAGCAGCCACCATTTTTGCAAGCCAAGGTGTGTTTGCTGCCATGACCCCAGTTGGGCTTTGGAAAACGATTGAAGAGGATACAAACCAAGCTAAGTCGTATGTACGTATTACCCAAACCAACGGTACTTTAAGCGGCAAAGTTGAAACCATTCTAGACCCTACAAAACAAAATGATATATGCAGTAAGTGTGATGATGAGCTAAAAGATCAGCCTATTTTAGGAATGACCATAATCACTGATGTAAAAGCACAAGATGATGGCACCTGGGGAGACGGAGAAATACTCGACCCAACAAATGGTAAAACCTACACCTTACAATTAACCCCGCAGGATGAAGGTAAAAAGCTCGAAGTACGCGGCTACATTGGCTTTTTTTACCGAAACCAATATTGGCTAAGAGTTGAGTAAGTTTAACTACTTACTTAATTACTAAACGTTAAATAATTAAGCATTAACTGAAATCATTTTTGCGCTTTGCCTTTCTTACTCACTAAGCCTGCCATATTTAATTGGCATAAAATTTTGAGTAAATAAAAGGGTAAAATATGATTAAGTACATAGTTGCTTTAATAATGCTTAGCACACTGTTAATAAGCGGTGCGGCAAACGCAAAGGATGATGCGGTAAACACTGGCTGGTTTAATAACACGGCTATTAAAGGGTACGACAGTGTTGCTTATTTTACCCAAAATAAAGCCGTTAAAGGCAATGACAAATATACGTTTAGTTATTTAGGTGCCGACTGGCATTTTTCGAGTGAAGAAAACAAAACGGCATTTGCAGAAAACCCAAAGCGTTATGCTCCGCAATATGGTGGCTGGTGCGCTTATGCAATGGCTGATGAGGGGAATGCCGTAGGGATAGACCCAGAAGCATTTTATATTCACGAAGGTAAGCTTTACTTAAATTACAGCCAAAGCGTACAACAAAAATGGTTAAGTAATTTATTGCCGTACATTGTGATGGCTGATGGATATTACCCACAAACGACCAATGTTATGACGTTTCAATAAATTACTCATATTATTAGGGTCTGTTGAACTTTGCGGATTAAAATTTGTTCAAACTAGGGGCTATTTAATCGCGGCGCGAGATTTGTAACCTAGTGGGCTAAGTAAAAACCGAGCAAAGCTTCCGCGTCCTGCTCATGCCCCTTACCTACATCCATGTAGGCAACAAAGAGTTGATCGCCCCTAGAAAGAACCCAGAGGGCAGTGCATGTTTGGCATTTATGCTGCGTTATCGCCCATTTATGGGGAATAACCACACTGCATAGGCTCTGTCTTGCCTAAATACCAAACAGACTGCTGCAAATTTAACCTTGAAAGATCAACAGACCCTAGTTAAAAAGCCCGCAACTAAACTAGTTGCGGGCTTTTTACTTATTAGCTAATTAATTAAAGCGTTTCGCTATATTCAGTCATTACCAGTTCAACCCATGTTGCAATACGCTCATCGCTTAGCTCGTATTGGCTGTCTTCGTCGAGCGCAAGACCAACAAAATGTTTACCATCAGGGGTTAATGCTTTTGAGGCTTCAAACTCGTAGCTACTGTCATTTGGCCAAAAACCAAGTTGAGTAAATGTTTGCGTATTTATTTCATCGTGTAGCATGCCTAGGGCATCTTGAAACCATTGCCCGTAACCTTGTTGATCGCCCATGCCAAATAAAGCAATGGTTTTACCATTTAGGTTTACGTCGGCTATGTCGTCCCACTTTGACTCCCAGTCTTCTTGTATTTCACCAAAATCCCATGTTGAAATACCAAAGATGATAAAGTCGTACTGCTCTGCATTTTTTAGTGGCTCGTCTTTAATATTGTGCAGGGTAACTATATCGGCACCAATAATGTCGCGAATCTTTTCTGCTGCCATTTCGGTGTAGCACGTAGTAGAACCAAAAAATAAACCAATTTGCATCGTATTTATCACTGTGTAATTGCCTGATATGATAGGCTCAAGTTTACCGTAAGGTATTTTTAATTGATACCTTAGCAAAGCATGAGAGCATAATGTGACAACGCTATCTGACGATTCTTTTGAAAATAACAGCAGTATGAGCAGTAATAGCGACTACCTAGAAACCTTTTTAGATAGCCTGTACTTAGAACAAGGCGTAAGCGAAAACACATTAAGTGCTTATCGCAGTGATTTAGATAAGTTTTGCCTATTTTTAAAGGGCGAAAATTTAATGACGGTAACGGGGCTAGACATAGAAAGCTATTTAGCGCATCGAGTTGATTTAGGTTTAAAACCACGCAGTACAGCACGTAGCATTAGTGCGCTAAAGCGTTTTTATCAGTACTTTGTGCGCGAAAAAATAATTAGTGATTCGCCCATGCTTAACATAGCTCAACCAAAAGCCGGACAGTCGTTACCTAAAACACTCTCAGAAGCTGAAGTTGAGGCATTGTTAGATGCGCCCAACACAGAAGAAGCGATGGGACTGCGCGACAAAGCCATGCTAGAGCTACTTTATGCAACGGGGTTGCGTGTAAGTGAGCTTGTTGGGCTTCGTATGGAGCAAATTAATTTGCGCCAAGCGGTGGTGTTTGTAAAAGGTAAAGGTAATAAAGAGCGCTTAGTGCCATTGGGTGAAGAAGCCATGTATTGGCTGGAGCAATTTTTAAAGGGTGGGCGTGCACAAATGATAAAACACGCCACCGATTTTGTGTTCCCATCTAAGCGCGGAGTAGGCATGACGCGACAAACCTTTTGGCATAGAATTAAACACTATGCTATTTTGGCATCAGTTGAGTCTCCATTATCGCCCCATACCATGCGCCATGCTTTTGCTACGCACTTATTAAATCATGGGGCAGATTTACGTGTGGTACAAATGATGTTGGGCCATAGCGATTTATCAACGACGCAAATTTATACCCATGTTGCCAATGAACGGTTAAAGTCGGTACACGCAGAGCATCATCCGCGAGCGTAAGTTTGAAAGTAAATATTATTAAGCCGGTCAATATATTAAGTATTTTTAGGATAGAGAGAAGTTATGAAAAAATTAATGTTAGCAGGTGCCATGTTGTGCACAAGTATTAGTGCATTTGCAAATGGCGTTGCTGTAACACCAGATGCTAATGATCCTATTATTACTAAATTTGCCGAGCTTGGTGTAACTGTAAAGCAAATTAACCCAAGCCCAGTAGCGGGTTTAAAAGAGTTGATCACTAATAAGGGCGTGCTTTACGCAAGTCCAGATGGTCAATTTTTAATGCAAGGCACGTTAATCGATTTAAATAATCGTAACAACTTAACAGAGCAAGCATTAAACGCCGTGCGTGTAGAGGGCATTAAAGAATACGAAGATTCGATGATTGTGTACAAAGCACCAAACGAAAAACACAGTATTACCGTATTTACCGACATTAGCTGTGGTTACTGTCGTAAATTACATCGCGAGTTAGACGATTTACTTGATGCGGGTATTACCGTTAAGTACCTTGCGTTTCCACGTGGTGGCTTACAAGGTTCAGGCTACGCCGATTTAATGAACGTATGGTGTGCACGCGATCAGCAAGAAGCACTAACAGAAGCTAAGTCGGGTACAAGCACTAAAGTAGTTGCAGGCTGTAGCGCACCGGTTGCAGAGCATTACCAGCTTGGTCAAAGCTTTGGTATTAGCGGCACACCTGCCATTATTTTAGAAGATGGTACGATGATCCCAGGTTACCAGCCAGCAGCAGCACTAAAAGCAGCATTAGATGCTAACAAAGCGTCGTAATACGTTTTATAGCTAATAAAAAGGCCTTAATGGCCTTTTTTTGTCTTTTTAATACGACCCAATAAGTTAAAACTCTGCATGAAAAAATTGATCATTGCGCGTGAAAACGTTGACGACTCGCATCTACCGAGTAATTTACACCCTGTAATTAAACAAATTTATGCTAACCGCAATGTATTTAATGCCGACGAGCTAAATAACAGCGTAGCTACGCTTCACGACTTTAAATTGTTTAAAGATATCGACAAAGCCAGCGATTTATTAATTGAAGCATTAAAAGCGCAAAGCCAAATATTAATAGTCGGCGATTTTGATGCTGATGGCGCAACAAGTACTGCAACATTAATGCAAGGCCTTGAGATGTTTGGCTTTAAGCATTTAGATTACTTAATTCCTGACCGGTTTAGCTTAGGTTATGGTTTAAGCCCCGCACTTGCAGAGCAAATAGTACAAATAAAGCCTGATTTAGTGATCACCGTAGATAACGGCATATCGTGTATTGCTGGTATTGAAATTTTAAAAGCGGTTGGTATTAAAGTGCTGGTAACAGATCATCACTTACAAGGTGAGCAGCTGCCAAATGCCGATGCAATAGTAAATCCAAATAGGCACGAATGTAACTTCCCGTCTAAATCTATAGCAGGCGTTGGCGTTGCTTTTTACTTACTAATAGCACTGAGAAGCGTAATGCGAGACCTTGGTTATTTTGAGCAGCAACCGCCGCCTAATTTAGCTAACTTGCTCGACATTGTAGCGCTTGGTACGGTTGCTGACGTGGTCGCACTTGATGCAAATAACCGCACCTTAGTACATCAAGGTTTAGCACGTATTCGCAGTGGTAAAACACGCCCAGGCATCACCGCGCTTATTGAAGTGGCTAACCGCAATGCTGCCCGCTTAAGCGCAAGCGACTTTGGCTTTTCACTTGCGCCGCGTTTAAATGCAGCAGGGCGATTAGACGACATGAGTTTGGGTATAGCATGCTTACTTAGCACCGATATAAATCAAGCACGTAGTATTGCCAGCGAGCTCGATAGCTTAAACTTTGCAAGGCGCGAAATAGAACAAGGCATGCAAGCCGAGGCGCAAGCCGTGCTTGATAGACTCGCATTTAGCGACGATAACGTCCCTGATGCAATCTGCTTGTTTCAAGACGATTGGCATCAAGGTGTTATTGGCATTTTGGCTGGTCGCTTAAAAGAAAAATACCACCGACCAACCGTTATATTTGCTGGTGGCGAAAACGGTGAAATAAAAGGTTCGTGCCGCTCTATAGAAGGGTTGCACATGCGCGACTTACTCGAAGGGCTAAATACAGCCGACCCACACTTAATTAATAAGTTTGGTGGCCATGCAATGGCCGCTGGTTTAAGTATTAATGAGCAACACTTTAATGACTTTAAAAAAGCATTTGATGCTGCCGTGAGTGCGCAACTGAGTGAAGAAAGTAAACGCTGCATTGTATTTACCGACGGTGAGCTGCCAAACGACTGCTTTACGATGGAGTTTGCTCAGCTATTAAAGCAATCGGGCCCGTGGGGGCAGCAATTTCCTGAGCCGGTGTTTGAGCACACCTTTGAAGTAATACAGCAGCGCATAGTCGGCGAAAAGCATTTAAAGCTGGTGCTAAAGCATCAATCAGGGCGATTAGTTGACGCCATTGCCTTTGGTATTGATGTAAAAGAATGGCCCGACACAGAAGCGAAGTTTGTAAAAGTAGCCTATCAACTCGATATAAATGAGTTTAGAGGTAAATTTACGCTGCAATTAATAGTTAGAGAGCTTGAAAAAGTGCACTAAAAAATATGCACAAATCATGCATAAAAGGCTAATAAAGCGCGCGGTTTTTTGTTAAAATCGGGCGTTTTTATCATTTGACGATAATTTGTTGCGAAAATCCCATGTAAAGGGGCGCAATTACCTAGCCATTTTGGAGTGATGTACATGTTTGAAGTGAATCCTGTGATTAACCAAATCAAGGAAATTCGCGAACGTACTGAATTGCTTCGGGGGTACCTTTGACTACGCTCTTAAACAAGAACGCCTAGAAGAAGTTAACGCCGAACTTGAAGATTCAGCCGTATGGAATGAGCCTGAACGCGCACAAGCGCTTGGCCGTGAAAAATCAGCATTAGAGGCTGTTGTTGAAACAATCGACAACCTTGTAGCCGGTACTGACGACGTTGAAGGTCTACTTGAACTTGCTGTAGAAGCCGAAGATCAAGATACCTTTGATGAAGCACAAAGCGAACTTAGCGATCTAAACGAGCAGTTAGAAGGTTTAGAGTTTCGTCGTATGTTTTCAGGTCCTCATGACTCAAACGATGCGTACCTTGATTTACAATCGGGTTCTGGCGGCACTGAAGCACAAGACTGGTGTAATATTCTACTTCGTATGTATTTACGTTGGGGCGAGGCTAAAGGCTTTAAAGTTGAGCTAGTTGAAGCAACCGACGGTGATGTTGCCGGTATTAAAGGCGCAACAGTTCGCTTTGTTGGCGAATACGCTTACGGTTGGTTACGTACAGAAACAGGCGTTCACCGTTTAGTGCGTAAAAGCCCGTTTGACTCAAGTGGTCGTCGTCATACCTCATTTGCTTCTGCGTTTGTATACCCAGAGATTGACGATAATATTGAAATTGATATTAATCCGTCAGACCTACGTATAGACGTTTACCGTGCATCAGGCGCGGGTGGTCAGCACGTTAATACCACCGAATCGGCGGTTCGTATTACTCACGTACCAACCAATACCGTAGTGCAGTGTCAAAACGAGCGTTCACAGCATAAAAATAAAGCCCAAGCGATGAAGCAATTAAAAGCTAAATTATTTGAGCTTGAGCTACAGCAGCAAAATGCTGAAAAACAAACGCAAGAAGACGCTAAATCTGATATAGGTTGGGGTAGCCAAATACGTTCATACGTACTTGATGACGCACGTATTAAAGATTTACGTACAGGCGTTGAAAACCGCAATACCCAATCGGTACTTGACGGTAACTTAGATAAATTTATTGAAGCCAGCCTTAAATCTGGCCTATAACCACCAAGCTAATAAAGAGCTAAAAAATGACTGATAAAATCCAAGACGAAAACAAGTTAATCGCTGAGCGTCGCGGCAAGTTAGACGCGATACGCGAAAATTGCCCAGCCAACGGTCATCCAAACCAATTCCGTCGTGAGCATTACACGGCTGATTTGCAAGCCCAGTTTGGTGATAAGAGCAAAGAAGAATTAGTTGAACTACAAGAAGTTGTGTCTATTGCTGGGCGTATTTTAGCAAAGCGTGGACCATTTTTTGTAATTCAAGACATGAAAGGTCGTGTACAAGCGTATGCATCTAAAGATGTTCAAAAAGACCTTAAAGAAAAATATGGTCAGCTAGACACTGGCGATATTATAGGTGTTAAAGGTGCGTTAAATAAATCGGGTAAAGGCGATTTATACGTAGAAATGACTGAGTATCAATTACTAACTAAGTCACTTCGTCCGTTACCTGAAAAATTCCATGGCTTATCAGATCAAGAAACAAAGTACCGCCAACGTTATGTTGACTTAATTACTAACGAAGCAACGCGCGAAACATTCCGCATTCGCTCACAAGTAGTTGAAGGTATTCGTCGCTTTTTAGCAGACCGTGACTTTATGGAAGTAGAAACACCTATGCTACAGGTTATACCTGGTGGTGCATCTGCGCGTCCGTTTGTGACTCACCATAACGCGCTTGATATCGACATGTACCTACGTATAGCGCCAGAGCTTTACTTAAAGCGCTTAGTGGTAGGTGGTTTTGATCGTGTATTTGAAATTAACCGTAACTTCCGTAACGAAGGGTTATCTACACGCCACAACCCAGAATTTACAATGATTGAATTTTACCAAGCATACGCTGATTACATCGACCTGATGAACATCACCGAAGATATGCTACGTACTGTTGCAGAAAACGTACTAGGTAGTGCAATTGTAGTTAATACAACTAAGGACGAAAACGGCGAAGTTATCGATTCAGTTGAATACGACTTTGGTCAACCGTTTACACGTTTAAGTATGGCGGATGCTATCTTAAAATATAACCCTGAGTTTGATGCTGCGGTATTTAACGACCCAGAAAACCATTTTGAAGAGTTAAAAGCGTACGCTAAACAAGTGCACGTTAAAATTCCTGAAAACTGTGTTTGGGGCCCAGGTAAGTTTCTTTGTGAAATATTTGAAGAAACAGCAGAGCACATGCTTATTCAACCTACGTTTATTACTGGTTACCCGTGGGAAGTATCACCACTTGCACGCCGTAACGACGAAAACCCATTTGTTACCGACCGTTTTGAGTTTTTTGTTGGCGGCCGTGAACTTGCAAATGGTTTCTCTGAGCTTAACGATGCACAGGACCAAGCTGAGCGCTTTACTCGTCAAGTTGAAGAGAAAGACGCAGGCGATGATGAAGCAATGCACTACGACGAAGACTACATACGCGCACTAGAGTACGGCTTACCGCCAACGGCTGGTGAAGGTATTGGTATTGACCGTTTAGTAATGTTGTTTACTGATTCATCAACAATTAAAGACGTTATTTTGTTCCCGCATATGCGTCCACAAGCTGACTAAGCTTTAGTAAAACAAAGTAAGTTAATAAACGCCGCTTAATAGCGGCGTTTTTTTTACTTATAATTAGTGTTTTAATTAATAAGTACTACACTAAAAATTAAAGGTAATTATTAGTGCTGATTAATGTGCAATTCAGCTTCACTAACTTATTGTTATTGGAAGTTTTTAATATTAAAACTAACAGTGCTATAACTTTTTATTATGATTGTTTTTTAAACATATGTTGTGTTTGTACAAAGGTTTTAGCTAGAATACGCACGAAATTTACACTGCTGGTATTTAGCAGTTAAATATAGATTCTTAAAGGACTTAGAATAATAGTATGAAAGACAAACGAGTAGATGATTTATCAGAAGAGTGCACATCAGAGCAAGAACGAAACGCTTACTACCGTGCTTGTATCGCTGAATTTCAACAATTAGGTTACCAAGAACAGTATTTGGCTCAGTTAACTGATGACTTAGTTCCCGTGCTAGGTGTTAATCCTTCAAATAAAAATACGTAACCCGCTTAAATTTCAAACTAATTACACTTTTAAACCAAGCATATGTGCAATCTGTAACCATATAGTCGTTTTTGGTAGAAAAGTGTTTGACATATTTTCTGAAATCTTTATTATACGCCCCACAAGACGGAGAGGTGTCCGAGTGGCCGAAGGAGCTCCCCTGCTAAGGGAGTATAGAGTTTGTAGCTCTATCGAGGGTTCGAATCCCTCCCTCTCCACCATTTCTTTTAATGGCGTGTTTTGTAAAATTTTAAAGTATGGGTGCATAGCTCAGCTGGATAGAGTACTCGGCTACGAACCGAGCGGTCGGAGGTTCGAATCCTCCTGCGCCCACCATACTTTAATAACTCGCTTAGAGTCTAAATAAGCAAACTATAAAGCGGGTGCATAGCTCAGCTGGATAGAGTACTCGGCTACGAACCGAGCGGTCGGAGGTTCGAATCCTCCTGCGCCCACCACTTTATAAACTCTACTTAGAGTATAAATAAGTAAAACTCTCACTTAGAGTAAAAACAAGTAATAGTAAAAATGAAAGTGGGTGCATAGCTCAGCTGGATAGAGTACTCGGCTACGAACCGAGCGGTCGGAGGTTCGAATCCTCCTGCGCCCACCACTTTCATGTTTTCATACACTTTTAAGTGTAAGAAAAATAAACCGATGGAAATCGGTTTTTTTATGCCTGAATTAATACGCTCTGCTTAGAGTTTAAATAAGCAATCTATGAAAGTGGGTGCATAGCTCAGCTGGATAGAGTACTCGGCTACGAACCGAGCGGTCGGAGGTTCGAATCCTCCTGCGCCCACCACTTTCATAAATAAGCCGACATTAAGTCGGTTTTTTTGTGCCCGAAATAAAGTAAAGTGAAGTGTAGGTTTAGCCGAATTGAGAACCAGGCAGTCGGAGGTTCACTCTTACAAGATACGTCCTGCGCCTACCACTTTCATAAACAAGCCGACATTAAGTCGGTTTTTTTGTGCCTAAAATAAAGTGAAATGTAAACTACCACTCCTGTAGCCGCAGAGCTTGCTCGCGTGAGAAGCGCCAGCTTCTAATCACTTACCACCGATATAACTGATACTTTATTTACGAGCTTCGCTCGTCGCGTCAGCAAGCTGTATGCCTACAAGTAAAACCAGTGCTAATCGTTAAATCTAAACTCCGAGCTTATTCATCTGTGGTAGACGCTGAGTTTGCTCGCGTGAGAAGCGACAGCTTCTATTCCCCCCTCAAAAATATAATTTATAAGATTTTATTTGTTGGCAACGCCAGAAATAAGTAATTTATTCACAAAGAGGTTAAGAGGCGCTGCGCTTTTAGAGGTAGTAATAAAGCAAAACTAATAAACCCGGGTTTATGTCTTCTCATTTACTTCTCTTTCGCTTCTCTTTGTATAATAGATCTTTAAGTGGTTCATTGACCAAGAAACTAAATAACTAGATGCGTTTAGCTCTAAGAAGGTTAAATACGGTCTTTAAGCTTAAAATGAGAGGTGGTATTTTCAAGTAAAGCTATCCCTAATCGTTAAATCTAAACTCCGAGCTTATTCATCCGTTGTAGACGCTGAGCTTGCTCGCGTGAGAAGCGACAGCTTCTATTCCCCCCTCAAAAATATAATTTATAAGATTTTATTCGTTGGCAACGCCAGAAATAAGTAATTTATTCACAAAGAGGTTAAGAGGCGCTGCGCTTTTAGAGGTAGTAATAAAGCTAAGCTAAACTAATAAACCCGAGTTTATGTCTTCTCATTTACTTCTCTTTCGCTTCTCTTTGTATAATAGATCTTTAAGTGGTTCATTGACCAAGAAATTAAATAACTAGAAGCGTTTAGCTCTAAGAAGGTTAAATACGATCTTTAAGCTTAAAATGAGAGGTGGTATTTTCAAGCAAAACCATCTCTAATCTTTAAATCTAAACTCCGAGTTTATTTATCCGTTGTAGACGCTGAGCCTGCTCGCGTGAGAAGCGACAGCTTCTAATCACTATATCTACTCAAGCCCACTTAACCCTTTTCTAAAGCTGCTCTTTATTATTACCTATGTTATTTTAAACGCCTTGTTTAAAAGGATATTGCAGTATGTTTAAAACCCTATTTATTACGTTGTTTTTTATTTTTAGCGCCATTTTTATTGCAAGTGTGCAAGCCAACGAAGCTAATAACTCACTTGTAGTAGGTGCGCAGCAATATGCTAAATATTTACCGCAGTTAAAAAATAAACGTGTAGGGCTAGTAGTCAATCAAACATCAAGCGTAGGGGAAACTCACTTAGTAGATACTCTACTGACTAAAAACATAAACATAACTAAAATTTTTGCTCCTGAGCATGGCTTTCGTGGCGATCACGATGCGGGCGCCCATGTGAAAAATGCTGTTGATGGTAAAACTGGTATTCCGCTTATTTCTATTTACGGTAAAAATAAAAAACCAAGCCAAGCTGCTTTAGCCGATGTTGATGTCATTATTTTTGACATTCAAGATGTGGGAGTGCGTTTTTATACCTACATAAGCTCTATGCACTACATGATGGAAGCCGCTGCAGAGCAGGGGATAGAATTTTTAGTACTCGATAGGCCCAATCCAAATATTGCCTACGTTGATGGGCCAATATTAGAGTCAGAATTTAAATCGTTTGTAGGCATGCACCCAATTCCTGTTTTACACGGCATGACCGTTGGCGAACTTGCCAAAATGATCAAGGGCGAGGGTTGGATCAATAAAGCGGCCGATTTAAAATTAACGGTGATCCCTGTTGATCATTACACTCGCAAAAGTACTTATAGCTTGCCTGTAAAACCAAGCCCTAACTTACCTAACGATCAAGCCATTGCGCTTTACCCATCACTTTGCTTTTTTGAGGCAACGCCTATCAGTATTGGTAGAGGCACCGACTTTGCATTTCAAGTAATTGGCTATTCGCCAGTAGCATTAGGTGATTTTAATTTTACACCGCGTGCAATTAAAGGCACTGCTTTAAACCCTAAATTTAAAAACCAAACCGTACAAGGGCTCGATTTAAGACAAGCAAATATCACAGGTCTAAATTTAACTTACTTAATAAATGCGTACACGGAGCTTAGTAAAAATAACATCTCGTTTTTTGAGCGCGCTGACTTTATGGATAAGCTAGCGGGTACTAATAAATTGCGCTTAGCTATTGAAGCAGGGCAATCAGAGGCGCAAATAAAACAAAGCTGGCAGGCGGGACTTGCGCAATTTAAAGCGCAAAGAGCGCATTACTTGTTATATAAATAAGGGCTAAGCATGTTTATTGCTTTAAAAAATCAAAGGTATGGTTATATCAAACAAGCTTTTATAGTGGCATTGAGCTTTATTATTGTGGGTTGTAGTACACCACCTGAGCCTATTAGCTCGGTGCTACCACTTACAAAAAGCCAGCTTGTAGAGCTACCTAATGCACAAGTGGTTGTAACGTTTCCTGAGGTAAATCCAAGTAGCCGGTTTTATGTAAATAACCGAGGCACGTTTAAAGCTTACAAAGGGCGCGGGCAATTATTAATACAAAACCATAACGCACAAAGCGCCGATATTTACATTAATAATAAAAAGCTCGACGTTAACCAACTAAGCGCCAACACCTTATATAATTACAGTTTGGCAAAAAATACTCACAACGGTGTTAATACCTTTAAAGTTGAAAATATTCTCCCTGCTGGCGCAAGTTTAACGCTGCGTTTTGCATTTCCTACTTTAAGCGATGAACCAAAAAAGCATATAGATTTTACTGAAGTAGACGAATTAATTGAGCGTGATGTAAAAGCGGGTTTTCCTGGGGCTGTATTGGCTGTTGTTAAAAATGGTGAGCTAATAAAATTAACCGCCTATGGCGATGCAAAGCAATATCAGCAAAGTGATTTAATGCTACTACGCCCAGAGCCAATGCAAACTAATACTTTGTTTGATCTTGCCTCAAACACCAAAATATTTGCCACAAACTTTGCACTTATGAAATTAGTAAGCGAAGGGTTATTAAATATTAATAAACCCGTACAAAGCTACCTAAGCGAATATAAAGGTGAAGGGCGAGCAAAGCGCACAGTAAAAGACTTACTCACACACAGCGCTGGATACCCGCCAGTATTTGACTTTCATCGTAAAGATGGCAGCTACGGCGACGCGTTTTATTCGCAAAACAGTAAAACCACCAAACAGCTATTACTTACCAGCGTGCCTTTTAGTAGTAAATCATCTGGGCAGCATGTTTACTCAGATATTGATTACATGATTTTAGGCGTACTCATTGAGCGCATAACTGGGCAGCCCCTTGACGAATACCTAGAGCAGCAAGTGTACGCGCCATTAAAATTAACTAACACGTTATTTAATCCACTTAAAAAAGGCTTTAAGCCGCAGCAATTTGCAGCCACTGAGCTTAGCGGCAACACACGAGACGGGCGCATTAAGTTTGATAATGTTCGTACCACTGTTTTACAAGGCCAAGTGCATGATGAGCGCGCTTACTACTCACTTGATGGCGTAGCAGGGCATGCAGGGTTGTTTAGTAACGCTCACGACTTAGCCGTGCTTTGCCAGCTATTACTAAATAATGGCGGCTACGGCGATCAACAATTATTTAGTGCCAGTGCCTTAGCACAATTTTTAACGCCGCAATCAAGCGATGAAACCTACGGGCTTGGCTTTAGGCTTGCCGGTAATAACCAAGCAAGGCGTTGGCACTTTGGCCCTTATGCAAGCGCGCAGGCTTATGGGCACACCGGTTGGACAGGCACAGTAACCGTAATAGACCCCGCTTACGACTTGGCTATTGTTTTACTTACTAATGCTCGCCATAGCGCAATTAAAGGCTCGCTAAAACGTTACGAATTTACAGGCAAACAATTTGAAACCGCGCAGTACGGATCGGTCGTCTCGCTTATTTACGAAGCGTTACTAAATCAATAAGCTATCGTATAGGTTAAAACGTACTAACTGTGCCACCTTAAGTGATTTATTTACAGGTGACTTGAGTAAGCCAATCCATTAAGCTAAGCGGTCTATAAAACTAAGCCGGTTTATGTTGTTAGGCTTAACAAATAAGCGTTAAAACGCGTACAAAGCGAGGTTTACTCGCTAATAACTAAGGTTAACTTTTTATGCATTGGTATTCTATTTTACCGCCGCTAATTGCGATTGCTATCGTGTTTTGGCGAAAAGAAGTGATTATGGCACTACTTGTTGCCGTTGCTTCTTCTGAGTTTTTACTTGCCCTTCAGGGCGAAGGTAATAGCTTGTTTGATACTTTTTTAAATACCATTGAACGCATTATTTCGGTAGCTAGTTCGCCAGGTAATACACGCATACTAATATTTAGTATTTTAATTGGTGCATTGCTTGCCTACATTCGCGAATCTGGCGGCGTTGCAGCAACTGTCAATATGCTAATGAATAAAGGTATTGCAAAAAGTAAACGCCAAGTGGGCTTTTTAACCATGTTTACCGGCATTGCGGTGTTTATAGAATCTAACTTGAGCGTACTTACCTCAGGTATTCTATCGCGTGGCTTATTCGACAAATTTAAAATGAGCCGAGCTCGTCTAGCTTACATTATTGACAGCACCAGTGCGCCAGTGTGTATTTTAATACTACTTAACGGCTGGGGTGCATTTGTACTTGGTTTGTTAGGTAACTACGAGCTAGGTGAGTCGGCTGTATCGGTATTGTGGGGCAGTGTAGGGTATAACTTTTACGCCATAATTACCCTTGCCATTGTTTTTTACACAATCGCGTTCGATAAAGTGCATGGCCCAATGAAAGAAGCCGAAGAAAAACTAGAGCTTCAAACAACTGACTTAAAAGAAGAAATAAAAGCCTCTAAAGCGCGTTACATGTTAATCCCGCTTATTACGCTAATTACCAGCATGGTTGGCTTTATGTATTACACCGGTAATGGTGTACTTGCCGAGGGCAGCGGTTCTAAATCAGTATTATACGCAACGGTTTTAGCCATTGTTGTGGCTTACTTTTTAATGATTGGTTCGCGTAAATTTACGCACCATCAATTAGTTGATACAGGCTTTAAAGGTATGGGCGAATTAATGCCATTGGTCGCCATTGTACTGCTTTCGCTTACACTCGGCGCAAGTCTTAAAGAGCTTGGCACTGGCGTATTTGTAGCGTCACTTGTTGGCGACTACTTACCTATTTACTTAATAGTACCGGTGCTGTTTTTAACTGGCGCGGTAATGTCGTTTACTACAGGTACATCGTGGGGTACTTTTGCTATATTAATCCCAATTGGTGTGCCACTTATTCAAGCGCTAGGTTTACCGCCGTCGCTTGTTGTTGGTGCTATTTTGGGTGGTGGTATATTTGGCGATCATTGCTCGCCTATATCCGACACCAGCGCTGTATCGGCTATTGCATCGGGGTGTGACTTACTCACCCACGTTAAAACGCAGCTACCGTATGCCTTATTTGGTGGTGGCCTTACGTTTTTAGCGTACTTAGTAACAAGCATAATTGTTTTGTAAGAGCGTACTATAGAAGTAATGCTTTAATAAACGAGCAATAATAATTACCTAAAAGCCTGCAACTATGCAGGCTTTTTTAGAGCATAAAACAAGGATTGTTTAAATGAAAAATAAAGCTTTTGTCTTTTTTAGTTTTTTATTATTTCTGAACGCATGCTCTTACCTAGAAAGTGAAATAGAACAAGCTAATAGACTAGCAAAAACATATCAGCTCGATATTAAGGCTGGCGATACTCGTTTATTTTTTCCTGAACAATTTTTAGGAATTGGAGGCAAGCCGCCTACACTTGAAATGGAAAGCACTTCTTTGGAGGATTCTTCAGAGTCACTTGATGGCATTGAAACCGCGCTGGAGGTTTATCCTGAAGGCTTTGTTTCCAAATTTATTAATGCTATTTATATTTCAGGACCAATGCTCATGGAGGGGGCTGAAGCGGGGGGAACATATTCAAGAAATTCTATAATATTATCAAATATCTCAGATAAGAACGGTACTAACTTCAATTATGAAAATTCGTTACGGGGAGTTCATCACGAACTTAGTTCTTTGATTTATTTACGCTCCCCTTTTGTAAATCTTGCATGGCAAGGTCTGTTGCCTGAAAGTTGGAGTCCTGCCTCCTCAAACTATGAGGCGTTAACGCAAGATAGGAATATAGGGCCTGATTATAAAAATGGCTTTCTATCTACCTACGGTAAAACTAATATTGAGAACGACTTTAATATTTTCGCTGAATTTGCTTTTTCTGAGCCTGAAAAGCTACGAGACCTTGCAGCTAAGTATCCAACTATAGCTAAAAAGCTGAGTTTATTTATTACTGCATATAAGCAGGTTCTTCCTGAATATCAGCAGGGCTTCGAAGAGTATTTCACTAATACGGGTTTAAGCGATATTGCTATAAAACCTGATAATGTAAAGATTACGATTAACAGTGATTTTAGTAATGTTAAGCCGCAGATAATTCACTAAGTTACCCTAGTGAAGGGCTTATTTTTACAGATAGTGATTGTTTAAATATAAGGTATTTCTCAGTTAAAGAAACTCAAGTTAAATACTCAAAAAGTAATTTTTCTTATACCTAAAATCATTACAGAAATTAACTTCTTAGGATTTCTCTACCTAACTTTAAATGATATGATTTCGACAATTAAATAATAAATAAGGACATTTTTATGGATATTATTATCGGTCAACATGCGCTAAAGAAAAAAACACAGCTAACGCAACTTTCTGAACGTGCAATTGGTAAAGCCTTTAAAGATCAAGCTGCTTTAGCAATACAAATGACGCAATGTAGTGCAGCTGTTTATCGTCGATTACAACGAACTTATAAATCAACTGTAACACCACGCGATGAAAAAAGAGTTAAAGCAGGTGGCTTAAGTACACAATCAGTTACTTTTTCAACAAGTAATAGTAGCCAAAAATCCTTTAATAGCTTACTTCCTGCAATGCGAGGAAGAGGTGCACCTACAAATACTTCAAAAACGTCAAATGATGTTGCAGTTGCTTCTAATCAGCCACAAGCAGTTAACTTGTTGGCTTTGCTACATCCTGTTATAAGCGGCGACATAATGAAGACAGGTAATGCTGTTGAAAAAACAGCGACTATATTAGGGCTAGTAACAACGACTGTTGGTTTTGTAGTTCCAGGCGGTGGAGCTGTTTCATCAATTGTTAGTTGGGTAGGAAGTGGTGCTACGTATTCAGGTTTTTCAATGTCTAGAATTCGCTCTGATGCGCCAGACCGAGCTTATCACCAACTAACAAATTATATTACATGGCTAGCCGCTTGGAATAAAAAAGCGTGTGAGTTAATTGATATAGCAGATCCTAATGGTCAATGGACCTTTAGGGATATCGAGCATGGACTTTCATAAGATTAGACTGTAAGCAGCGTTTTAAAAGAAAGTGTAAATACGTTATACCTGTAACTTACGATTATTGAAAAGCCTGCTTAATTGCAGGTTTTTTGTTTTTAAAAACAAATAAAATTAAGTTGAATGGAGCTAAGCTAAGTAATATTAAATTCAATAACACTCTCTCTATTATCTAAACCACTTAAATATAGACTTAAGTACCCGTATTTATATTTTTTAGGTTATTGTATAGCATGAGCTTTAAGCTTTTTGGTAGCTATAAATTCTTACTTTTTAACTCATATAAGGCTGTAAACCCACACTATGTTTGTAATTGATAATATCATTCTCGTTAGTGCCATTTTAATTTTACTTGGAGTGATCTCGAGCAAGTTATCTGCACGCGTTGGCTTACCGGTGCTGGTGCTATTTTTACTTGTAGGTATGCTCGCAGGTGAAGATGGTATTGCAGGTATTTCATTCGACAACGCAGAGGCCGCACATGCTCTGGGTACTCTAGCGCTTGCTATTATTCTATTTGATGGTGGCTTACAAACGCCCACCAGTTCAATTAAACAAGTGTGGAAACCCGCGTCTGCTTTAGCAACCATCGGGGTGTTATTTACCGCTGTAATTACAGGCCTTGTGGCCACTTATATTTTAGACCTACCCATACTACAAGGTGTATTACTTGGCGCCATTGTTGGCTCTACAGATGCCGCAGCAGTGTTTGCGCTCTTACGAAGTGCGGGCATTCACTTAAATAAAAAGCTTAAATCTACGCTTGAAATAGAAAGCGCATCGAATGATCCAATGGCTATTTTTCTAACGGTTGGATTGCTCGAAATGCTCGTTAACGACATGCCAATAGGGCTGGATTTACTACAGTTATTTGCTCAACAAATGGGTGTTGGCGCTATTTGTGGTCTTTTAATTGGTAAGGTATCGGTTTGGTTTATTAATCGAATTAAACTAAATGCATCAGGTTTGTATTTAGTGATGGTAACCGCATTTGGACTGCTTTCTTTTGGCCTTTCTGCAACGCTTGGCGGTAGTGGATTTTTAGCTGTATTTATAACGGGTGTTATTTTAGGTAACAGTAAATTTGTATATAAACGCGGTATTTTTCTGTTTCATGACGGCTTAGCCTGGCTTGGGCAAATAACCATGTTTGTTGTATTAGGACTCCTTATTAACCCGTCGTCGTTGGTTGACGTATGGTTAGAAGGGTTGCTTATTGCACTGGCACTTATTTTTGTTGCTCGGCCATTAGCGGTAGCGCCTATTTTAAAACTGTTTGGTTTTAACAATCGCGAAACCTTGTTTGTATCTTGGGTTGGGCTTAGAGGCTCAGTGCCCATTATTTTAGCTATATTCCCATTACTATTTGGTCTTTCAGGGGCTGAGCTTATTTTTAATGTTGTTTTTTTCGTGGTGTTAATTTCAGCCACGTTACAGGGCTCAACAATGCCGTGGATGGCTAAAAAACTAAATTTAGTAGAGCCGCCACCTGATTTGGCTGCTGCAACGCTCGAAATCACAGCACTAAACGATATTGATATAGAAATTGTAGAATACACTTTAAGTGACGTTTCTCGGGTTTCTGGGCGTAGCTTGTCACATGCTGCACTTCCTGAGAGTGTGGTTGTTGCTATGATCACACGGGGCCCGTCAATCATACCGCCACGAGGCTCAACTAAGTTAAAACCAAACGATCATTTATTTGTTGTTTTAAAACCAGATAACAGACCTTTTGTTGATTTAGTTTTTACAGCAACCGATAAAACAAACCATCAAGATAGCCACTTAGCCCACAACGAACTTAAAGTGAAAGGGGTAACGTTGGTAGGTGATATATTTTACTCTTACCATATGCACATAGACGCCCCAGAGGGCATAAGCTTGGAAGAAGTGATTAACCAAAAGCTTTCAGGAGAAGTCAGTAAAGGGGCTATTGTTGTTATTGGTAATGTGCAAATACGCGTTATAACAATGGTACATACACGCATAGTCACCATTGGCTTAAAGTATTTAAACAATCCAGAAAAGCGACTTTTAAAGCAGTAATCATTAACAGTGATTTGTTAGATGGTGACACCGCGTTTATAGCTAAGTAGGTTGGGTTGAGTGACACGAAAACAAACGGTTCTCCAATGCAAAGAGCACACCCAAAGCTAGTTATAGGTAGTGTTTTTTGTAGGCGCATAGCTTGCTGGCGCGTCGGGCGGTAGCCCGAAATCTATGCATAGCCTTAAGGCCAAAGTCATATTACATTTCTTAGCTAATAAGGTTAGACCCTCGGACTCAATTTATTCTTGGCAGTATTATAAATAACAACCGAGCAAGCACTGCTTTAATCTGGGTATTACTCTGCGTTTGACCAAAATGAATCTCTTAGGTAGGCTAAATATATAAAATCAACTCGAACTGATTAGATGAAAGATAATAAAAATATAAGGTTTATAGATTTAACCACTAAAAATTTGGGGGTTATTTCTACAATTATCTTCTTTATCTACACTATATTTTGTTATTTCTGGACAGTGATTTACTTTAATAATTGGGGCGTTTTTGCTTTTGATTATTTATCAAATACTGACATTTATAATTTCACTATAGTATCTAGCGGTCTCCCTTTTTCACTAACACTTATTCTACTGACTCTATCAATAATTAAAGCTACAAAGGATATTTTTCATCTATTAGAGGAAAAAGATCGTACCAAGGGAATAGTTTATAGTGATAAGCATACTGGGTATGAAAAAGAAACTAATATGCTATTTGTAAACGCTCTAACTATAGTGATTTTGATGTTAGTGTCATATGCGGCTTACGGTTATCACTTAAAGTCTATTTCATCTAAGATTGAGTTAGCCAAATATAAGATAATAATTAAAAATCGTGAAGATAATATGTGTGGTCATATTATTAGTAATGTAGGTGATAATATAGTTATATGGGATTACAGCTCTGATAAAGTTGTGGCTTTAAACAAGAGTGCAGTCGAAAGTTACAGTGAGATGAGGTTGTCTCCACCTCCATTTGAATACAAATTGATATACCCTGATGGAACCTCAACGCCGCGTAAACATGGCTGGACTTCACAACCCCCCAGAAATATAAGAATAGAAACTGAAGACACTAAAAAAGCACTTAAGGAGTGGAAAAATAGTTTCCTAAAGCAGTGCTCCCACTCAGGATGAAAATATATTTTTAGTGACTATTTAAACGCTAATTGCGCTAAGTTGGCTTCCTAAATAAGTTCTGACTGGTAAATTTTCTCTGTTAATCTTTAAAGTTATTGTCTAATAGTTGAATGACTTTTAAACCTTTGGGGGTTATTTTTGCTTAGTCGCAAACAGTTCATTAACCTCTACACATCTTAACCCCAGCTCCTGCATGTTTAAGCGCAATAATTTGCCCTTTGCCGTTATGCGCCATAGCCAGCATATCACCTGTGTTTATATTACTTTCTACCGCATGTTTACCCTTTAAATCACTGAGCAGTGAATGCTTAATTTGCACTAGCACCTCGTCATTACAGCTGGCTATGTACCAGTCGTTATCTACCTTCACTAGAGTGCCGTATTCTATGTGGCGTTGTTGGTGGCGGCGTAAATCGTTAGCTAATTGGCTATCGAGTGCGTGTTTTTGCTCTGTAAAGGTGCTTGCGTAGCTACCTGCTTGATTTATTTCGTGTGTTTTAATAATTGAATAGTCGTGAATGTCTATAGTGTTAAATACGCTATTAAGCACGGTTTTAGGCTCAGTATTTATTACGTTGTTATTATCAAACACAATAAAGGCGAACACACCGAGTGCGCAGGCAAGGCTGGTTAGCTGTAGCGTAAAACTAAACCTTGTGGGCTTTTTAGGCTTTGTGTGCGTGGCTGTATTAAGTAGCGCTTTTTGTTGATCGCTTGTAAGTGTTATGCGCTCTTTTCGCTCTTTGTAGTGTTGTGTGAGCTTTTGATCAAACGGCTCATCAGGCTTGTTCATTGTTTGCTCCTAATAAACGTTTAAGGTGTTGCTTGGCGTAGCGCAGCCTTGTTTTAATGGTCTCAAGGCTGCTTTGCGTTATAAGTTCTATGTCGGCAAGCGAAAAGCCTTCTTGTTGCAAGGTTACGGCTTCGCGCTGTACAAAGCTAAGTTGTTTTAGGGCGGCGTCGAACGCGTCGTAACTTATGTTTGAGCTGCCTATAGTTAAGCCACTTTCGCTTTTATCATTTTGTGCTGCTAAATGCGTGTTTTCGTCAAGCTCTACAAAGTGCTGTTGCCTGCGGTATTCGTCAATGAGTGTGTTGCGGGCAAGTTTAAATAACCACGCTTTGGGTGTGGTTTGTGCTTGGTAAAGGTGGCGTTTTTCGATTACTTTTAGCCATGTTTGTTGGCTTACGTCGTATGCTAAATGCGTATTAGATTGCGTAACAAGGTAGTGGTATAAGTCGTTACTGTAGAGGGCTATAAGCTGCTCTAAGTAACGATTGTCGCCACTTTTTGCGTAACTTGCCATGCAGTCCTTGCTTGGCGTTTCAAATAACCATGACTTAATACTTAGTAGCATAGGCGTTTAGTCCGTTAAATAGAGTTATCTAATTTAAAATCGAGCTGTACAGTTTGACCTGTTTGTAATTGTGCCACACCTTCAATTACTTTGGGGCGATATTTCCAGCGTTTAATGGCTCTTATTGCTTCGCGGTCAAAGGTACGTTTTGGCTCGGCGTTAATAACTACTGGGTCGATTACTTCACCGGTGGGCGAAATACTAAAGCTTAGTTGTACCCAACCTTCAATACCATCGCGCGCGGCTGTAGTTGGGTATTTAGGGTTTATGCGCACTATGGGTGTTGCATCCCCTGTAGGGCGATTAATGGTATTGTTAATGTCGCCACCAAAATCGTCAATTGTAACTGGCGTAAGGTCGCTAATTGCCAACACAGGATCGGCTGATGTATTAAGCGGTGGAGCTTTTTGCGGCACTTTAGGCATTGGCGGTGGCGGCTGTATTTTTTGTATATGCCTGACTTTTGAATCCTCAGGTGCCTGAAAAATCTCTACTATAATATCGCCCCCTGGTTTAACCGGTGCGCGTTGCTCGCCACTTATTAAATATTGCATAAACGCAAAA
Organism: Pseudoalteromonas sp. SG43-1; assembly: GCF_014164415.1. Lineage (NCBI taxonomy): Bacteria > Pseudomonadati > Pseudomonadota > Gammaproteobacteria > Alteromonadales > Pseudoalteromonadaceae > Pseudoalteromonas > Pseudoalteromonas sp. SG43-1. Next base: position 64,693 of record NZ_JACJFD010000010.1, read on the forward strand.
GCTGCAAAGGTCATTGCGGCGCCGCCGATAACGGCAGTCGATGTTTTAATAAATACTGGGTTGTTAGGTACTTCAAGTGTGTGCATAAGCCGCTCCAAATTTTATTGACCACTACTATTAGGGTGTTTTCAAAGCTATAACGGGTGGCAAATCAAAAAGGGGTGAAATAATTTTATAAAAAATGTGGGGTTTAGTTACAATAGCCATTCGCATTTTTTTACTTATTAACTTTTTAGGCTGTTATGCAACTCATTGAAATAAATAAAGCGCGTTACCGTAAACATTTAAACCGTGTTATTGCAGGATGCGGTATTGGTTTGGCTGTAGGCAGCTTGGCTATATCGCAAACGCTGATTGCTTTATTTCCTGATGAAAGTGGTAGCCACTTTCATTGGAACTTAATAGGCGTTGCTATTACAAGCGTTGGGCTTGCGTGGTTACTTAATAAATACCGTACACATACGTTTATGACAGAAGTTGTTTATGTGTGGGAGCTTAAAAAAGCACTTAATAAAATAACCCGTAAAATGGCTAAGTTAAAAGCCGCTGGCCGTGAAGGTAATGCCGATGCGTTATTAGCGATTCATTATAGCTACGCGGGCTCTCGGTTATTGTGGCAGCTAGACGATAATCTAATCACCATGGACGATTTAGCCATTAAACAAGCTGAGCTTGAATCTGTTGCAGCGCAACATAACGTAACGCTTAATGTTGAAGATTACGATGAAAGCATTTTAAAACAGTTTTAAAGCTTAGGTTTTTAAATTAGTTAGAGGAGCCTTAATGAAAAAAGTACTCATAGTGTGTTTAGGTAATATTTGCCGCTCGCCAACCGCAGAGGCGGTATTAAAAGCCCGCGCTAAAAAGCTAGGTGTTAACGTTAAAGTTGATTCGGCGGGCACTATTGGCTATCACGAAGGTAAAGCGCCTGATAGTCGCTCAATGGCAGCCGGGAAGAAGCGCGGTTACAGCTTTAAAGGTATTTATTCACGTAAAGTGCGTACAAGCGACTTTACTGAGTTTGATTTAATTTTAGCGGCCGATACGCAAAACTTAGCTGATTTAAAAGCCCAGTGCCCTGAGCATCTACAGTACAAATTAGCGCTGTTTTTAGAATATGGCGAGCAAGCCCAAAGCGCTATTCCCGATCCCTATTACGGCGGCGATGATGGCTTTGAAAATGTGCTCGATTTAATAGAAGCGGCTAGCGATAAAATACTCGCTAAAATTTAATCCCTATTTTATTACTAAAGCTAAATTTAACGAGCTTTTAGTCGTATTGCATGGCGTTCCTAAAGTAAGTACATTTTATACTTACTCAAAGGGAACTTTATGAAAATAAAAATATTACTACTCACTTTATCTATTGCTTCTTGTTCTACTTTTGCTAACGATGTTAGTTTTTCGATTGGGGGTGGCTATCCTTACTTAGTTATTCCTGAGGTGTCTTTGTCGGCTAACGACGACACACAGCGCTGGTATGCAAATTATAAACTAGGCCTTGATGATGGATTTTCTGCCGGTTTTGAACAAGCAGTTAGCGATAATAAAAAACATGCTTTTGGCGTACTTGTGGGCGCTATTGGTGCAAGAGATACAGACCAAGAGTGCGAAAGTTCAACTAATGATGTAGCAACTGACTTTGCTAATACGCTAGGTTGTGTAATTGGCGGTATTTTTGATGAAGAAACAACAAACGGTATAGGGCTTACGTACAACTACAACTTTAATGAACTGAACAGCGCTGGTTTTAGATTAGAGCTAGATGTGGGCTACGGTAAAGCAAGCGATAGCAATGAAAAAAGAGCCGATGGCGGAATTAGCGTAAGTTATGAATTTTAACTACGTAGAATTTGTATTAGTTGGTATTAAAAAAGACGCTTAAAGCGCCTTTTTTAATGAGCCGCTTTTAGTGGCGGTTAATTTTAAAGTCGAGTTGTACCTGAGAAATAGCGCTAACAGGTTTGCCATTTTCAAACTTTGGCGCGTAACGCCATTGCTCAAGCGCTGCTTTGGCTGATTTTTCAAATGCGCTGCCGCCTTCTGAGCTAAGTACTTTTGGGTTTTTTACAAAGCCAGCTGCGTCTACCTCAAACTCCATAACAACGCTACCATCGGTACTAAATCTGGCTTTGTTAACTGGGTATTTAGGATTAACACGGTAAAGCGGCGTTTGCTCTTGCGATTCTTTCCATGGCACCATTTGAGCGATAGCTAGGCAATGTTTAGTTGCTTCTTCGCTTTTACCTTGCTTTTCGTACAGGCCTACAAGCTTTGAATGAGCTGTTAGCTCTGCACTGTGATCAAAGTTTAAGTTACTATCGAATACAGTAACTATACGATTTAGCCTTTCAATCGCTTGATTGTATCTTTTACGACCCTCTGCGAATGAGGCCATTAAAAAATCGGCTTTTATGCGCTCTAGTGAGTTTTCAGGTAAGTTTTCTTGGTAGTATTCGTCGGCCTCTTCTAGGTAGTTTTTAGCCTCACGATATTTTTTAGAACTAAACTTTTTAGCCAGTAGCGTTGCAGCTTCAAGTTTCATGTCGGCTACAAACTTAGGGTTATTTTGTGTTTTAGCTATACCTATTACTTCTTCTAAAAAGTTAGCTGCTTTGTAAGCTGATGTTGTGTAGTTAGCTTTTCCGAGCAGTGCATCAACTGTTTCTATTGATTGTTTGCCGTGATTAGCCGCTAAAATAGTATGTGCTTCATCATAAAGTGCAAAACGTTGTTCGTATAGCTCATCGCCGTAGCCTTTAATAGCTTTAGCGTAGTTAATAGCTAAGTTAGCAGTATTGTCGTCGCTTTTACCGTAAACGGCTTTACCTGATGTGTAAGCAAGTTTGGCAGTTTGTTGTACGTTTTCGCCTGCTTTAACTGCTGCTAAATAGCTTTGGTATGCTTGGTTAAATACCGTTTGAGGATCGCTTGCTTGGCTGGCAAGTACTGTAGTGCTTAAAGTTGTTGCGCTTAAAGCAGACAAACCCAAGCCTATAAATAAAGCGAGTTGCTGACGTTTCATAATAATCCCTATCATTGTTTAAAATACAAAATACCAAACGTGCCTGTAGGTGTCACTGATTAAGGTAAATCAACGTAAATAATATTGGCGGTTATTTGTATTAATTTATTGCTTAACAATCATTGAAAATAACGCCTGTCGTCGCCATATATTTGCCATAAACAGTCTTGTACTACGGTGTATTTATCCTATTTTGTGATACTATCACTTTATTGTCGTGTCGTAGTTATTTAAATATTTGGATTTGTCGTGGCGAAAGTAAGAGCAAGAGTCCAGCTTAAAGTTGGCAGAAATAGTGATATCCCTGCAGAAATAATCTCATTTACTGATTTAAAAGATGGTAAAGAACATATTGCTATGGTGTTTAACAACGCCGATACAGAGCAAGATGTACCGCTAATTCGTATGCATTCAGAATGCCTAACGGGCGATGTATTTTACTCATCGCGTTGTGATTGCGGCGAGCAGCTAAATGAATGTATTGAAATGATGCACGAGCAAGGCGGTATTTTATTGTATTTACGCCAAGAAGGCCGTGGCATTGGTTTATACAACAAAATAGACGCTTACGTATTGCAATCGCAAGGTATGAATACCTACGAGGCTAATAATCATTTAGGCTTTGCTGATGATTTACGTGACTTTTCGGATGCAGTATTAATGCTCAATGCGCTTAATTTAAGTCACGTTAAATTAATGACTAATAATCCTAAAAAGCTTAATGCATTAAAAGATGCCGGTATTAATGTTGACTCGGTTGTGGGCACGCATGCGCACATTAAAGCGGGTGTTGCGGGTAATAAATCGTACCTAGAAACAAAAATTAAGCATGGCGCGCATATGTTAGATATTAAGAAAATTAAAAAACCTTAATCATTTAATTACGTTTCGTCTATTAATCCCCCCTCACGCCAAGTTATACTTGGCGTGTTTCGTTTTAAATTAAGAGCAAGTATGTCTACACAATTACGAATTTTTAAAGCCGATGCAGGGCTAAAGTGGTTAAAAGCCGGATGGCTTATTTTTAAAACCCAGCCAGCAACCTTTATTTTTATGCATTTATTTATTGGCATTGTAGGGCTGCTGTCTTTATTTTTACCGCTGCTGCAAGTAGTAGCAGCACTCGCTACGCCATTTTTAACCGCAGGGTTTTACCAAGCGGTGCTTAGTAAGCAACAGGGCGGAAAAATTATGCTAGCCGATATTCTCAAGCCATTTACGGCTAAAGGAAATCGTTTAGGGTTATTACGCTTAGCACTTTATCAAATGGGTGCGGGTATTTTAATGGCGTTACTTGCTAATGGCTTATTTGCCGATGCAGTGGCTGTTATGAGCCAACCAGGACTTGATCCAAACGTGGCGCTAGAACAAATGCTTGAGAGTATTTCGGGCGCGAATGTAATTTTATTTTTTATGGCAATGCTAATTTATTTAACGGCATTTGCGTACGCTGTGCCACTTGTTTATTTTAGTAAAGAAACACGCATTTTAACGGCGCTTAAAAAATCGTTAATGGTATTTTATCATAACATTTTGCCACTTGGCGTTTTTGGCCTTATTTGCGCATTATTTATGGCGCTTTCGATGTTCTTATCGTTCTTACCACTGTTGATTTTAATGCCGATTTGCTACATTAGCTTTTTTGTATCTTATCAAGCCATTTTTATGCCTGTTGTACCATTAAGTGACGACATTAATGTTAAGCCACTTAGCAGTGAAACAAGCGGACGTTTTGACGCTTAATGGATGATAAATTAAAGCAAAAACTAAAAAACTATGTACTTTGGTTACTAGGGCGCCAAGAATATTCGCGTCGTGAGTTAACGCTCAAATTACAGCAAAAAGAAGCGACAGAAGAGTTTATTGAAACGCTGCTTGATTGGTGCGAAAAGCACAATTTTATTAACGAGCAGCGATACTGTGAAGGCTTTGTAAGAAAACACATATTTAAATGCCACGGGCTTAAGCGAATACAAAGCGAAGCTATGGGCAAAGGGATTGATCGTTCGCTACTTGAAATGGTAGTTGAAGAGCTTGAAATAGATTGGTTTGAGCTTGCGCAGGATGCGTACAATAAAAAATATTCGAATACACCGCCAGATCTCGATTACAAAGATAAAGCTAAGCGCGTGCGCTACTTAATGTATCGGGGTTTTAGCTACGATGAAATTAATTTTGCAATGCAAGCACAGTAAATACAGGTGAGACTTTCAAATGCAGCACATGACTACCGCACAAATTAGGCAACAGTTTTTAGACTTTTTTGCCAGCAAGCAACATCAAATAGTACCTTCTAGCTCGCTTATACCGGGTAACGATGCCACGTTGTTATTTAATAATGCCGGCATGGTGCAATTTAAAGATGTATTTTTAGGCGCAGAAAGCCGCCCTTATACACGTGCGACAAGCTCGCAGCGTTGTGTACGTGCTGGCGGTAAGCATAACGATTTAGAAAACGTAGGCTACACTGCTCGCCACCATACATTTTTTGAAATGTTAGGTAACTTCAGCTTTGGCGATTACTTTAAGCAAGACGCGATTAAGTTTGCGTGGGAGTTTTTAACTGAGGTTGTTAAATTACCTCAAGAAAAACTGCTTGTTACTATTTATCACGATGATGAAGAAGCGTTTGAGTATTGGTCAAAAGATATTGGCTTAAGTGAAGATCGTATTATTCGTATTGCGACCTCTGACAACTTTTGGTCTATGGGCGATACTGGTCCATGTGGTCCGTGTTCTGAAATATTTTATGACCACGGCGAGCATATTTGGGGCGGACCTCCGGGCACTCCAGAGGAAGACGGCGACCGTTTCATCGAAATTTGGAACCTTGTATTTATGCAATACAACCGTCAAAGCGACGGTACTATGTTGCCTCTACCTAAGCAATCTGTTGATACAGGAATGGGCCTTGAGCGTATTTCTGCTATTTTGCAGGGTGTGCATTCAAACTACGAAATCGATTTATTCCAAGGCTTAATTGCCGCTGCTGCAAGTGTAACTAACGCGCAAGATATGGACGATAAGTCACTACGCGTAGTGGCGGATCATATTCGTTCGTGTGCGTTTTTAATCTCTGACGGTGTTATGCCATCTAACGAAGGTCGTGGTTATGTACTACGTCGTATTATTCGTCGTGCTGTGCGCCACGGTAATAAGCTAGGTGCACAAGGTTCGTTTTTCTATAAATTAGTTGCTGCGCTAATTGAGCAAATGGGTCAAGCGTACCCAGAGCTTGCTAAGCAACAAGAAATTATCGAAAAAGTATTACGCATTGAAGAAGAACAGTTTGGTAAAACACTTGAACGTGGCTTAGCTATTTTAGAAGAAAGCTTAAGTGACCTTAAAGGCGATATTATACCGGGCGACTTAGTATTTAAACTTTACGATACGTATGGTTTTCCAGCTGATTTAACGGCCGATGTTGCGCGTGAGCGCCAGATGACGATTGATCATCAGGGCTTTGAAGAATGCATGGCTGTACAACGTAAAACAGCGCAACAAGCGGGTAAGTTTGGTGCTGATTACAACGAGCAATTAAAATCAGAAAAGCTTACTGAGTTTAAAGGCTACGACAGCACACACCATAGCGCGACAGTGGTAGAAATTTTTGCTGGTGGCGAAGCTGTTCAGTTATTAGAAGATGGTCAACAAGGTATTGTAGTATTAGACCGCACACCGTTTTACGCTGAATCAGGCGGCCAAACGGGCGACACGGGTACTATTACAGTTGCTGGTGGCGAATTTAATGTTACTAATACCACTAAACTTGGTAATGCTTTTGCTCACCACGGTACTGTGCAAGGCCGCATTGGTGTTAACGATAAAGTGGATGCGACTATTGATGATGCACGCCGCGATAGCATTAAGAAAAACCACACAGCTACACATATTTTACACGAAGCACTACGTCAATTATTAGGCGACCATGTAGGCCAAAAAGGCTCACTTGTTCAGCCTGATCGTTTACGTTTTGACTTTTCGCACTTTGAAGCGGTTACTAAAGATGAGCTACGTGAAATTGAGCGTGTAGTTAATGACGAAATTCGTCGTAACTTTGCACTCAATACTGAGCTTATGGCTATTGATGATGCTAAAGCGAAAGGTGCTATGGCGTTGTTTGGCGAAAAGTACGATGACGAAGTACGCGTAGTTACTATTGGCGACTACTCTATTGAGCTTTGTGGTGGTACTCACGTTGAGCGCGCAGGCGATATTGGTTTATTTAAAATAGTGTCTGAAAGCGGTATTGCAGCAGGCGTTCGCCGTATTGAAGCGGTAACTGGTGCTGATGCAGTTGCTTATGTTAGCGAGCAAGAGCAACAATTACATGATGTAGCTGCTTTAGTTAAAGGCGATAGCGCATCGGTACTTGAAAAAGTAACTGCGTTGCTTGAAAAATCTAAAGGCCTTGAAAAGCAAATTGCACAGCTTAGCGATAAACTAGCAAGTGCAGCGGGTGCATCTTTACTTGATTCGATTGTTGAAATTAACGGCGTTAAGCTACTTGTAGCAAATGTTGAAGGTACTGAATCTAAAGCACTTCGCGGTATGGTTGATGACCTTAAAAACAAAATTGGCTCAGGTGTTATTGCTCTTGGTGTTGCCAGTGGCGACAAAGTAAGCCTAATTGCTGGTGTAACTAAAGACTTAACAGGCAAAGTAAAAGCCGGTGAGTTAGTTAACCACATGGCAGGCCAAGTAGGTGGTAAAGGTGGCGGCCGTCCAGATATGGCACAAGCTGGTGGTAGTGAGCCACAAAACCTTGCTGCTGCACTAGATAGCGTTACAGCTTGGTTAACTGAGCGTACTTAAGCCTAAGTGGCGCTTATTGTTCAAAAATTCGGTGGCACTTCGGTCGGCTCAATAGAGCGAATTGAAGCGGTCGCCGACCTTGTTGTAAAAACCAGACAACAAGGACATCAAGTGGTTGTGGTGCTCTCGGCTATGTCGGGAGAAACCAACCGCTTAATTAATCTCGCCAAACAAATTGATACTCGCCCGAGTAGCCGTGAACTAGATGTACTTATTAGTACCGGAGAGCAGGTTTCTGTATCACTACTTGCTATGGCTATTATAAAACGTGGTCACTCTGCTGTGAGCTTATTAGCCGATCAAGTCAATATTTTAACCGATAACATGTTTGGTAAAGCTCGTATTGCAGAGGTTGCTGCTACGCGTTTAAAGCATGAGCTTGAGCATAATCGTATTGCTATTATTGCTGGGTTTCAGGGGCGTGATGTTGAGGGCAACATTACAACGCTTGGGCGCGGCGGCACCGATACATCGGCTGTGGAAATAGCTGCGGCTATAAAAGCTGACGAATGCCAGATCTATACAGACGTTGACGGCGTATATACTACAGATCCTCGGGTTGAACCTAACGCGCGCAGAATGAGCCAAGTTACCTTTGCCGAAATGCTAGAACTGGCAAGTTTAGGGGCGAAAGTTTTGCATATTCGCTCAGTAGAAGCCGCAGGAAAACATAATGTGCCACTTAGGGTGCTTTCGAGCTTTAATCCCGATGAAGGTACATTAATAAGTTTTGAGGAGAACGATATGCCAAGCAAGGTTGTATCGGGGATTGCGTTTAATCGTGACGAATGTTTAATTAAGGTACAAGGTGTGCCAACGGGTACGCAATATCTTTCAAAAATATTGAAACTTTTTGCCGAAAATGGCATCGAAATAGATATGATTAATCAAGTTAATCATAACTTTGAAAAAATAGACTATGCTTTTACTGTGCACTCGAATGATTATCTGCAAGCACTTGAATTATTGAGTGAAGATCAAGCTCAGCTCAGTGCTCAAAATATAAGCGGATTGCAAGCAGTAGCTAAAGTTTCTGCTGTTGGCATGGGTATGAAATCACATTCTGGTGTCGCTAGTTTATTTTTTGATGCATTAGCACAGGAAAATATTAATGTGGTTTTAGTCTCGACTTCAGAGATTAAAATTTCAGTTTTAATAGATGAAAAGTACTTAGAGTTGGCTGTTCGTGCATTACACAAGGCATTTTTAACAGAAAATGGATAGATTGCGAGTTTTTACTTACTTTTCAGTCTAATTTTCATTAGTATGTTTAAGCGGAATCTTATAATTTTTATTGGAACATGGGAGCAAGAGAATGCTAATACTAACTCGTAGAGTAGGTGAAACCCTAATGATTGGTGACGAAGTAACAGTTACTGTTCTAGGTGTTAAAGGAAATCAAGTTCGAATCGGTGTTAATGCACCAAAAGACGTATCAGTGCATCGTGAAGAGATTTACATGCGCATACAAGCTGAAAAGTCGAACCCTAATCCGGGCAATGCTTAATCAACACGTATACGTAGTTGAGTAATTAACTCAACTAGACTAAAAGCCACTCACTGAGTGGCTTTTTTGTTTATAAAAGCGAGTGTTTCAGGACTAAGTATTTGTTTTGATATGTACTGCATGCCGCTTTTGTTTTTAATAATAATACCTTGTTGGGTGTCTATTACTTCGCTTATATTTTGCCATTCTAATTGATAGCTTTTGTAATGATTAGCAGATTTAATACCTTCTTCATCAAAGGTAAGTGTTACCTCAGAGCCTGATGCTCTGCTGAGCATTTGTCTGGTTACCCACCATGGTCTGCGATAGTAAAAAGCGACGCACTCGAGTACCGCTAACATGATCATAAACGATCCTAAGTAATGATCGTCTAAAACATAAATGCCAAATAAACCAAGCGCAACTAACAACACAAGTAAAAAGTATTTAGGTTTTGCACGCTTACTATAAGGGAGTGACTCATCAAAACACTCGTAAAAGTAGGGTTTATCTAATGTGTAGGTGGTTGTGAATGCCATTTTGCCTTGCTTTAAATATCGTTTTTTTTATTTTAACAAGCTAACTGCTAAATGAGCAGCTTTATAGTCAGTGATTTTATTACTGGCACAAAAAAACGGCTCGAAAGCCGTTTTTTTAGCGGTACAAGAAGAATTAACAGTTAGTTTCTTCAGCGTTCACGCCTTCTTTAACATTTTCACATGCATCTTCAACAGAGTTTTGCACATCAGTTACTGCTTCGTCGATACGTTCGCCAGCATCTTCTGCATGGTTGTCTTCACAACCCATCATGAAAAAACCTGCAAATACTGCGATTAGTGCTGCTTTTAAAGTTGTAGAGTTCATAGTGTAATTCCTTGTAAGTATTAATTAAATTTTAGTGTTTGTTAGTTGAATGCTTTATCTACCTGGGTGATTTACCACGTAGTGCACCTGAAACTAATGAAATCACTAAAAGTACTAAAAAGATAAAAAATATAATTTTTGCTATACCAGCTGCGGCACCTGCGATGCCACCAAAACCTAACACTGCAGCGATTAAAGCAATAACTAAAAATGTAATTGTCCAGCGTAACATTGTTTTCTCCTTGGTTATCAAATTTGCTCATAATAACTAATGCCAGTTATATGCCAAAGTTTATTTGGTATAAATATCAATTGGTTATGGTTTTTCGCTGTTGTTCTAGTTATTAGTTGGTTAGTAACTTTTACGCTTTGTTATGTAAGTTATTCACACTGTTGCAAATAACTGCTAAATGTTCACTAAATAAACTTATTTTGGTAAGACCAATTAACAATTGGTGTGTGGCTTTGCACTTTATATTAAGAATTAGTGTTTATTTTTACTTAGCTTGATAGTTAATTAACAAATTCCATATAACTATTAGCTATAGTCGTTATTTCTTGTATGTATTGTAGAGCGCGTGATTGCTGAGTTATAGCATGTAAATTAATTGAGTGTTATGTTGTTTATTGTTTAATTGGTTTTACCAATTTACAAGATGTAGACAAAGCGATTAGTTTTGTTATTATCCAGTGAATAAATATTTAATTAAATCGATTTTTTATTTTCGATATGGGTTTCAAGGGGAGAAAAATGGATATAGGTGCTCTACTCACAACGGCTGGTAACTTAATGCTTACTGGCATGGTTGGGGTGTTTGTATTTCTGTCGATATTAATTGGTGCAGTAACGCTTATGTCTAATTTGGTGACGCGCTTTAGCGAACCTGACGTGGCGACACCAGTTAAATCACCATCTTTTAAATCTCAAGGTGTGCCTAATGAGCACATCGCTGCTATTAGTGCTGCCATTGCTCAGTACAAATCAAATAATAAATAAGGGGCACACACATGGCTAAATTAAAACTAACAGAATTGGTATTACGCGATGCTCACCAATCATTATTAGCAACGCGTATGCGCCTAGACGATATGCTACCGATTGCTAGCAAATTAGACGATGCGGGTTATTGGTCTATTGAATCGTGGGGCGGTGCTACATTTGACTCGTGTATTCGTTATTTAGGCGAAGATCCTTGGGAGCGTATTCGTGCACTAAAAAAAGCGATGCCTAATACTAAACAGCAAATGCTATTACGCGGTCAAAACTTATTAGGTTACCGCCATTACGCTGATGACGTAGTTGAAAAATTTGTAGAACGTGCACATAAAAATGGCGTTGACGTATTTCGTATATTTGATGCAATGAACGATGTTCGCAATCTAGAAACAGCTATTAAAGCGGCTGTAAAAGTAGGCGCTCACGCTCAAGGTACTATTTCGTACACAGTTAGCCCAGTTCATACACTTGATATGTGGCTAACTCTTGCAAAGCAGCTTGAAGATATGGGTTGTCACTCAATTTGTATTAAAGATATGGCGGGTTTATTAAAGCCGTACGATGCTGAAAAACTAATTAAAGCACTTAAAGAAACTGTATCTATTCCAATTGCTATGCAGTGCCACGCTACAACAGGTTTAAGTACTGCTACTTACCAAAAAGCAATTGATGCTGGTATTGATATGCTCGATACCGCTATTTCATCAATGAGTATGACTTATGGACATTCCGCAACTGAAACTATTGTATCGATAGTTGAAGGGACTGAGCGTGATACTGAGCTTGATTTAAACCACCTAGAAGAAATTGCTGCTTACTTTAGAGATGTACGTAAAAAATATGCGGCATTTGAAGGTAGCTTAAAAGGGGTTGATGGGCGCATTTTATTAGCTCAAGTACCTGGTGGCATGCTTACAAACATGGAAAACCAACTTAAAGAGCAAGGCGCAGCCGATAAGCTTAATGAGGTTTTACTTGAGATCCCACGTGTACGTGAAGATCTTGGCTTTTTACCTTTAGTAACACCAACGTCGCAAATTGTTGGCACTCAAGCGGTACTTAATGTGCTAACGGGTGAGCGTTATAAAACAATTACTAAAGAAACTGCTGGCGTATTAAAAGGTGAATATGGCTTAACACCAGCACCAATGAATAAAGAGCTACAAGAGCGCGTGCTTGATGGAGCGGAAGTTATTACTTGTCGCCCTGCTGATAACATTGCACCTGAGCTTGCAACGCTTGAAGCTGAGTTATTAAAAGAAGCACAAGAGCAAGGTTTAACACTTGCTGATGATCAAATTGATGACGTATTAACTTATGCATTATTCCCACAAGTTGGTTTGAAGTTTATTAAAAACCGCAACAACCCAGATGCATTTGAGCCAGTACCTTCTGTTGAAGATAAAAGCAGTAAAGCACCTTCTAAATCAGTTTCAAATAATAACAAAGTGAAGGCTGAGCAATACAGCGTAAAAGTAGATGGTAAAGTTTATGACGTAGTCGTAGCGCAAGGTGGTGAACTTAAGGAAGTAACATTAAAAGACTCTGAGCACATTCCTCAATCTGCTTCGGTTGCATCAGGTGAAACACTTAACGCGCCTCTAGCCGGTAATATTTTTAAGATTAAGGTAAAAGCTGGGCAAGTTGTTAACGAAGGCGATGTAGTGATTATTATGGAAGCCATGAAAATGGAAACTGAAATACGCGCTACGCATACCGGAACAATTGCTGAAGTGTTAGTTAGTGAAGGCGATGCTGTAACTACCGGCGACGCTATGATTGCATTAGCTTAGGAGTAAATAGAGGATGGAAGGTATTTTAAACCTCTGGAATGCGACAGGCATTGCTAACTTTACAATCCCATCGTTAATAATGATTGCGGTAGGGTGTTTATTACTGTTTTTAGCGATAGCTAAAGGCTTTGAACCACTATTATTACTACCTATTGGTTTTGGTGCAATTTTAACAAATGTACCAGTGGCAGGTTTGTCAGACCCAGGTGGGCTTTTGTACTACGTTTATTATGTGGGTATTGATACGGGGATTTTTCCGCTGTTGATATTTATGGGAGTAGGGGCGCTGACCGACTTTAGCGCACTTATTGCAAACCCACGTATGTTGTTATTAGGTGCGGCTGCACAGTTTGGTATTTTTGCTACATTGTTTGGCGCTATATTACTTAACTATGTGCCAGGTTTTGAATTTACTCTACAGGACGCATCGGCTATTGCCATTATAGGTGGTGCCGATGGGCCAACAGCAATATTTTTAGCATCAAAACTGGCACCTGATTTACTAGGCGCAATAGCAGTAGCTGCGTATTCATATATGGCACTTGTGCCAATTATTCAGCCGCCAATTATGCGTGCACTAACAACCCCAGAAGAACGTAAAATAAAAATGCCAGAGCTTCGCAAAGTATCTAAAAAGGAAAAGATTATTTTTCCACTTATGGTGCTTAGTTTAACGGCTATGTTTTTACCGGCTGCTATACCGCTTGTAGGTATGTTTTGTTTAGGTAACTTAATGCGAGAGTCGGGTGTTGTTGATAGATTAAGTAACAGTGCTCAAAACGAAATCATCAATGTTACAACTATATTTTTAGGCTTAGCTGTTGGTTCAAAGCTTGCTGCAGATAAGTTTTTAACTGTTGAGACGATTGGTATTTTAGTGCTTGGCGCACTGGCTTTTGCAATTGGTACGGCATCTGGCGTATTTATGGCAAAAGGACTTAACCGAATATCTAAAACGCCTATAAATCCATTAATTGGGGCGGCAGGTGTATCGGCTGTGCCAATGGCTGCACGAGTGGTTAATAAAGTGGGCCTTGAAAGTAACCCACATAACTTTTTACTTATGCATGCAATGGGACCCAACGTAGCGGGTGTACTTGGTAGTGCAGTTGCTGCGGGTATTTTATTAGCACTTGTTGGCTAAAAATGTAATTTAAAATAGATTAACCATTAAGCGCAGTTTACTGCGCTTTTTTTTTGTTCTTAATTTGTTCACCGCTAAATGGTTTCTTGTTCAGCACTTTTTGTTTACAGTAACAGCTCTTCAACATTTTAAGGATAGTTATCATGCTTCACACGCCTTTAGCAAAGCACTTGCCTCACGTTAGTAAACTAGTATTTGGATGTATGGGTCTTGGCGGCGGTTGGAATAAAGACGCAATCACTGATGCACATGTTAAGCAAGCTCATGAGTGTATAGATAACGCCATTGAAGGCGGTATTAATTTTTTTGACCATGCTGATATTTATACTTTTGGTAAAGCAGAGCAGGTTTTTGGTAAAGCATTAAGTGAGCGGCCAGAGCTTAGAGAGCACATGTATATTCAATCTAAGTGTGGGATTCGATTTGAAGATGACTTAGGGCCAAAGCGCTATGATTTTTCCCCAAAGTGGATTGAGCAATCAGTTGAAGCATCATTAAAACGATTAAATACAGACTATTTAGACGTACTTATGCTGCATCGCCCTGATCCACTCATGGAAGTTAACGAAATTGCTCGTATATTTAGTTGCTTAAAAGAAAGCGGTAAAGTGCGCAATTTTGCAGTATCGAATATGCAGCAGCACCAAATGAACTTTTTACAGCACGCACTTGATATGCCGATTGTGGCTAACCAAATTGAGGCTAGTTTACAAAAACATCAGTTTGTTGATGAAGGTGTATATGCCGGTAACAGTGACGGTAAAGATCTTAATTTTACACCAGGTAGTATTGAGTACTGTCGCCATTTTGAAATTCAAATTCAAAGCTGGGGCAGTTTATGCCAAGGTTTATACAGTGGTAGTGATTTATCAAACGCATCTCAGGCAGATATAAACACCAGTCTTTTAGTTAATAAGCTGGCTGCACTTTATGAAACCTCTGCTGAGGCAATTGTACTTGCATGGTTGCTTCGCCATCCCGCATCTATTCAGCCAATTATTGGAACAACTAATGCTAAACGGATTAAAGCCTCTTGTGATGCTGTAAACGTAGAGCTAACTCGTGAGCATTGGTATGCACTTTATGTAAGCGCTAAAGGCCACGAATTACCATAAGTAGGGCGTTAATATGAACATATTCGTTATTTTAATTGGTTTGTTTGTTGCGCTGGCGATACTTATACCATTACTTGAAAAATATCAAAGTAAAATAGGGCTTGATGGCGCAACCAAATACAGTAAATATATTTGGCCGCTAGTGATGGTATCTTTAGTTATTCAGCTCATTTATGTATTAATGAATTGATGGTTTATAGCGTATACAAAAAAGCCTTTGCAGATTTAACCTGCAAAGGCTTTTTTAATGTTTATTAATAAGCTTTATTTTAGTGCTAACTGTAGCTCGCGATTGCGCTCAAGTTGGGCAATAAAGTTATCTGCAATCGGTTTAAACTTAGCAAGTTCTGAGCGAGGTAATGGCTCTGACTTAGGAAGCTTAACGGTTTTAGGATTACGATGAACGCCATTTACTAAAAACTCATAGTGTAAATGCGCCCCAGTAACACGACCAGTAGAACCTACAGTACCAATTTGTTGGCCCTGTTTAACTTTTTGGCCTGTTTTAACTAGTTTCTTATTTAGGTGTAAGTACTTAGTTACATATTGTGTGCCATGGCTGATAAATACGTAGTTACCGTTGTACTTGCTGTAACCCGCTTTAACTACCTTACCGTTACCTGATGCGACTACTGGTGTGCCAGTGCGTGCTGCAAAGTCGATACCACGGTGCGCTCTAACTTGCCCAGTAACAGGATGAAGTCGCTTAGGATTAAAGCTCGAACTAATATATTTAAAGCTTACAGGTGCACGTAAAAATGCTTTTTTCATGCTACGCCCTTCAGGCGTATAAAAATTGCCGTCGGTATGGCGAATAGCTGCAAAGCGCTGACCTTGGTTTACAAATTCAGCTGCAATAATTTTACCAGTACCAATAAACTCGCCATCAACATAGTGAGACTCGTAAATTAAGCCAAATACATCGCCTTTACGAATGTCGTTTGCAAAATCAACATCCCAACCAAATATGTCAGCAAAGTTCATTATTTGGCGTTCGCTTAAACCTGCTGCAATTGCTGAAGTCCAAAAATTGTTAGATATTTCGCCGCCAGCGGTTTTGGTTAGCGTTTCAATTTCTTTGCTATCAATAGCTGTATCGTAATTACCTTCTTCGTTTAAGGTAACAAATAAAGTATCGGTTTTTGAAATCACATAGCGCAGTTGAGCTAAGGAGCCATCTTCAGCTGTCGCAAAACTAAGTATTTCACCTGGGTGAATTTTAGTCAGCTTGCGAGTCTCAGCATTAGTGTTAATTAGTTTATGAAGCGTTTGAGCCGAAAAACCAGCACGCTTAAAGATAATTGCTAAATTGTCGCCATTTTTAACTTTATGATCGACAAAGTCGTATTCTGGTAACTTTTCTGCTGCTTGCTCTGAATTTAACTCAGTTAATTTTTCGTTGTTATCAACTTTAACTTGTAACTCATAGCGCTTACCAATTTCTAGTGCATTTGCACTATTGTCTTTGGATGCAGTGGCTTTTTCAGAAGGAAGAAAGGCTAAGCCAACAATAGCAGAAACCAAACCTAGAATAAGCAATTTGTGTTTTTTGGGGAGCGTGTGAACCACGTGAACCATAACGTGCCTTTTTCTGCTGTCAAGATAATAAATACATAATATTGCAGGATATACTTAATAATGTACGAATACTAGTGTTTTGTAGATTTAAACTGACCTTAAACTACGCTAAAATCGGGCTTAGAAAGCCTTTTTTAACGCTCTACCTAGCTAAGACTCAATTGATTTAGTTTAGTTGCATGAATCACTTAAAAAGTTGTTTTAATTAGGTAGAAATTTGTTATGTTAGCTACATCTATTTATTCGGTTTAAACCTTTATTAAACCGTGACTACGCAAGTAACTAGTCGCCCCTTCGTCGGCAGAATTTTGGAGTAATACACAGTGGATTTACAAACCGCTCTAGCAGAGATAAAACGCGGTGCAGAAGAAATATTAATTGAAGACGAACTAGTTGAAAAACTAAAGTCGGGCAAGAAGCTAAAAATAAAAGCAGGCTTTGATCCTACAGCGCCTGATTTACACTTAGGACACACTGTACTAATTAATAAAATGAAAACCTTTCAGGATTTAGGTCATGAGGTTATTTTCTTAATTGGTGACTTTACTGGCATGATTGGTGACCCAACGGGGAAAAACGTAACGCGTAAACCACTTACTCGTGAAGACGTACTAGCCAATGCCGAAACATATAAAGAACAAGTATTCAAAATTCTAGATCCTGCTAAAACCACTGTTGCATTTAACTCTACTTGGATGGAAAAGTTAGGCGCTGCAGGCATGATTAAACTTGCTGCAAACCAAACCGTAGCACGTATGCTTGAACGTGATGACTTTAAAAAGCGTTATGGAAGCGGCCAACCAATTGCAATTCATGAGTTTTTATATCCACTGGTACAAGGTTGGGATTCGGTTGCACTAGAGTCAGATGTTGAACTAGGTGGTACTGATCAGCGCTTTAACTTGTTAATGGGCCGTGAGCTACAAAAAGTAGAAGGTCAAAAGCCGCAAACAGTATTAATGATGCCATTACTTGAAGGTACTGACGGCGTTCAAAAAATGTCTAAGTCGCTTGGTAACTACATTGGTATTACTGATGCACCTAACGATATGTTTGGTAAAATAATGTCAATTAGTGATGTGCTAATGTGGCGTTACTACGACTTATTAAGTGCGCTTTCTATTGAAGAAATTGCAGCTCAAAAAGAACGTGTTGAGCAAGGTACGAATCCGCGCGATATTAAAATTGAACTAGCTAAAGAGCTAATTGCTCGTTTTCATAGTGAAGCTGATGCACAAGGTGCACATGATGATTTTATTCAGCGTTTTCAGAAAAAAGCGTTACCAGATGAAATCCCAGAGCTAACAATCACTATTGCAGAAGATACTATTTTAATTGCTAACTTGCTTAAAGAAGCAAATTTAGTAGTAAGTACATCAGAAGCAATGCGTATGATTAAGCAAGGTGCAGTTAAACTTAACGGTGAAGATAAAATCACTGATACCAAACTTGAAATAGCAAAAGGCACAACGGCTATTTACCAAGTAGGTAAACGTAAGTTTGCAAATATTACTGTAGCTTAAGCACAGTTTAAAAACTAAAAAACCAGCCTCGGCTGGTTTTTTTTGTGCTCGTATTTTGAGCCCTTTAAATCAATTTTAATATTTCAATGCTGGCTATTACTAACAACCAAAATACACGGGCCTGATTTAACCTATTAATTATTACAGGTACATCCTCGGGTGTAGGTAGTCTATCAGTGCCAATACGCATTTTATTAAAGCGAGTACCTAAATAAACTGCAGGCCCGCCCAGCTGCACGCCAAGTGATGCAGAACATGTGCTTAAGAGCCAGCCTGTATTTGTTTGATAAAAATGCCTGCCATAATGCTTTATATAATGCATGCTTTGTTTGCTTGCTCGACTTGCTGCAATAGTTAAAGCGAGTAAGCGCATCGGAATATATTCAATAATAAACAAGAGTGTTTTAAGCGGTTTTAAAAAGTAACTATTTGGGGGGATATCACTACGCCATGCTTGTTGTATTAAGGTAAGTAACCGATAGGCAAGGGCAGCTATAGGGCCAAATGCTAAAAATATAAATATGACTACGAAATAGTATCGAGCGGTGCGCAGTATTAAGCTCTCAATTAATGCTTTGATAATACCAGCAGATGAAAGTCTATTAACTTCACGGGCAAGCAGTGGCTTTAGTAATTCGCGCGCTGTGGATTTTTGATTTTGTTTAGTTAGCTTTGCAATGCGAAGTGCTTTTTTATCAATGATCTTACTTTCTAAGCATAAGTATAAAATAAGGCCAGCGAGTAATTCAGGATAAAAAGCAAACTCGAGTAGCAACACTACAATAATGAGAATGACACTTAAAATAAGTGAGCTTGCGAGTATAGCTGCCAAATATTGATAGCTTTTAGGTTCTTTGCTTTTGTATATACGTTTGCCAATAGCACTAAAAACAGCATTTAACGCCGTATTAGGATGATACCAGCTAATAAGGGGAATAAAGCGCTCAGCAAGGAGCGCTAGTATAAAGGCAATAAAGTCCAAGTGATTTTGAACAATATTGCTAAGCATTTACAGAGATACTGCTGTAAGCTTTTCTAAAAGTGCAACAACCATTTTAGATGAGTTGATTGATGCTGTTTCTAGGTATTCTTCAAATGATTGTGGTGACTCTTTACCAGCAATATCAGACATTGAGCGAATTACAACAAATGGTGTGTTTAGCGTAAAACACGTTTGTGCAATTGAAGCGCCTTCCATTTCAACAGCAAGCATTGTAGGAAAATCACTACGTGCTTTATCAATGCGTATAGGGTCACACATAAATGTGTCACCAGTACAAATTAAGCCAACGAGTGTTTTAACATCACTGATTTGTTCGATAGTTTGCTGTGCTGCTTCAACTAATTTAGGGTGTGCTGCAAAGCCTGCCGGCATTTGTGGTACTTGGCCAATTTCGTAGCCAAAAGCAGTTACGTCTACATCGTGGTGACGTACTTCTGACGAAATTACTACATCGCCAACACTAAGAGAAGGATCGAATCCACCGGCTGAGCCTGTGTTAATTATGCAATCAGGTTTGAAGTTATCGATCAGTAAGGTAGTTGCAATAGTTGATGCGACTTTACCAATACCAGATTGAACAAGTGTCACCGTGTTACCAGCCAACTCGCCAGTATAAAAAGTGAAACCTGCTTTAGTTAAAATTTGTGGGTTTTGCATAGCTTCACGTAAAATTTTAACTTCTGGCTCCATTGCGCCAATAATACCAACATTCATAAAGTTTAATTCCTGAGTTTGAATCACTTGATTATACGTGAAGTTAGCAATAAAAAACAAAAAAGCGAGCTTGTTTATGAGCTCGCTTTAAATACTTTTTAGGAGAGTATTTAATTCGTTTTTTAAATTTCAGCTAACGCGGTGGTTTGCGCTTTAGCTTGAGAAGGTGAAAGTACCGCTGGCTTATGTGAGCGATTACGAACAGGGCGCTGAGTTTGTGTTGCTGTAGGCTTACCAAGTTTAAACATAATTGCATCGCGTACTTCAGAAGGGCGGTAGCCCGATTTAACTTTCATACGAATATGTGGAATGCCTGCAGACTCTAGTGCACCGTTTACAAACCAGTCGCGTTGAGCTTTGTGGCCATCTTTGTTGGCATTGTTAACTAGGTCAACAGCAGCAATGATTGTTAGTTTTTCTTTATCGATTAAAACAAAGTCGAGTTGCTTATTTTTAGCTTTAGCTAAAGCAGCACGTTTAGACTTTATTGAAAGGCCTTGCTTACAGTCAATAACGTCGATTAACTTAACGCGACTAACAATTTTATATTGATCGCCTACAGCACGCTCTAGAAGATTTAAAAAAGCGCCTTCAACCTGCGTAAAAACAGTTTGCTTGCGAGTAAAAGGATACGGGTTTCCGCCATCGTCATTAAATTTTGACGCAACAACAGAGGCCCCGACAACTAATACTAGGATTAATAATAAAGCGAATTCCATACGGTAACTCCATAACAACAAATTGACACTGCTCAAACAAAGCAATTTACGTGCCTAAAAAGTATGGGTTATAAAATAATTACCGACTGGTTTACAAGCAATAGCTACACAGCGGTTAAGCTTTGTAGCCTCCTTTAATACCTTTTACTGCAATAGCTATAGCATCGTGTGCATGCAGTGATTCATAGTGGTTTATTTGCAGCCAATAATCACTGTAATTGTTTGCCTCTAGCAATGCTTTAATTTTACGCGCTGCATCTTCACAAAACATAAGGTTTTGACCATTCAAACGGGCAAATTCTTGCTCATCTTCACGTTTTACTGCCGCTTGTACTGGTGTTTTAAGCTCAGCTTCAAGAGTGTTAATTAGCGTAACTACGTCAAATTCTTGAATGTTGCTATCAAGCTTTACTTTTACGTTGGCAATAGAGCGCTGCGAGTGGGGAGTAGCTACAATGCCTTGTGTAGTGCCTAGCCATTCGTGCACATCTTTTTGGCTTAACGTTTTTTGGTTAAACTTTTCGTTAAACGCGTTTTGTATAAGCTGGCGCGCAAGTGCAGCAGAGCATGGGCACGTTGAAGAATAAGTAACATCTACGGTTAGCTCGTAGCTAATAACGTTATTTTCAATTGTACTGGTAAGTACAACTGGGTAGCTTTTCCAGCCCGCTTTACCACTTAATAGTGACTTACGGCGTAGCGGTAATTCAAATTTAAATTCAATTTGTGCTTTATCGCTCAGCCCTTCGTGGCTAGTTATAAAGGTATCGAGTGCTTGCGCTATCGTTTGCGGATTGACTTGCTGCTCGGTTGAAAGCAGATCAAGTGCCAAAAATAGACGTGACATATGAATGCCTTTGGCATCTTCTTTATGTAAATTTACAAATGCACGCGCTTTGGCGTTTACTGTAACTGGAGATAAGTCTCGGGATTCAAAAATAAATGGCAGTTCTATTTCGCCCATGCCAACCCAGTCTAATTTACCTGTTTGTAAAGCGGGTGCAGTGTCTGCTATATCTGGCATATTGGTTTGCATGTGCGCTACTCGTATTTTGGGGATAATAAAGCGGGGCATTTTACACTAAATAATTTATTGCTGAAATGATGAGTTTAATAGATGAGCTAAATCAAACATGAAAAATTCTGTTTTTATCGCACAACGTGAGTAGTGGTAGGAGAAAAATGCTAAAATCTGGGAAAATGGTATGTTTATACATACGCATTGCCTTCTTTATATTAAGTACACAGCTAAGAGATAAAATTACGTATGACCGATTATTCTTTGAGCCCTTGGGCTCGGGTACTTTCCAGCTCAATAACGCGATTTGGTGAATTTAAAACCGCTGCTATTTGTTACACTTTATTTTTAACTGTATCTCTTATTTTATCGAGCATGTTTTATTATGTGGCGATAGGCGAATTACACCTGGTTGATATTTTAGCCGTGGTATTTTTTACGGCTGTAGTTTCTCCTTTAATTATAAGTGTGTTGCTTAATTCAATTCGACAACTAGATGCCTCATATGCTTATTTAGATAGCGCCACCAAGCAAGAAAAGCTTTTAAATCAAACCCTAAAAGATAACATTAACCGTCTAAACATCGAAATTGATGAGCGTAAAATGGCATTTCATGCCAAGCACCGCGCTATCGAAGAACTACGACGAGAAATTGCTGAGCGTAAAAAAACACAACAAGAACTTGCTCAACAAAGCATGCTGCAGCGCTCAATAGTTGATTCATCTCCTGATTTATTTTATTACCGCGATAACAATGGCGTGTTTGCTGGTTGTAATAAAATGTTTGAAGAAGTAATGGGCAAATCAAGTAGCGAACTAATTGGCAAAACGGTTGAGCAGATATTTCCTAGCCACTTTTTATCTGAAGTTTTGAAAACCGATAAAGAAGTAGAGCAAAGCCATAAAGCACTAACCATTGATGTGGGTTATGAGGTAAATGGCGAAACGCGTTGGTTTGAGCTGCGTAAATTACCTTTTATAAATGATGAAGGTGATTACATTGGTCTACTGGGCTTTGGTCGTGATATCACAAGTCGTAAGGAGGCCGCTCAAGCGCTCGAAACGGCCTATAAAGACAAAGGTAAGTTTATTGCCACATTAAGCCATGAACTACGTACACCGCTCAATGGTATTGTTGGTTTAACACGAATGCTGCTTGATACTGACTTAAACAAACAGCAGCGTAGTTGGGGTAATACTATATTTTCGAGTGCTGAAACGCTCGGCAATATTTTTAACGATATTATTGATTTAGACAAAATAGATAGAGATCAGCTCGATATAGTGACCAACTCTATTAACGTATCAGACTTTATAAATGACGTTGTTAACTTTGCGGGCTTAATCGCGGAGCAAAAAGAGCTAGAGTTTGATATTAAGCGCAATGGGGTGCTGGATATTTACGCACAGCTCGACCCAACTCGCTTACGCCAAGTTGTTTGGAACTTAATTAATAACGCCGTTAAGTTTACACAGCAAGGAAAGGTAACACTTGAATGTAGCCGAGAAAACAGAGTTGAAGGCCCATGGTTAGTTATGAAAGTATCGGATACCGGCCAAGGTATTCCGCCAGAGCAGCTTGCTCATATATTTGATATGTATTACAAAGCGCCAGATTTAAAAGGGACTAACGCAATAGGTTCCGGTATTGGTTTGGCTGTAACTAAGGCACTTGTAAGTGCGATGAAAGGGATAATTACAGTAAATAGTACTGAGGGCGAAGGAAGTTGCTTTACAGTTCAAATACCGCTTAATTTATGTGTAGCACCAACAGAGCAAAGTTATGTTGGTCGTGGTTTGTATATTTTACTAGTAGAAGATGTACCTCTTAACGCCGAAATTGCTACAAACTTATTAGAGCAACGCGGGCATGAGGTGTTGTGGGCTGAAACCGGTGAAGATGCACTCTCGTTTGTCGAAACCGAAGATGACTTAGATTTAGTATTACTTGATATGCAATTGCCTGATATAAATGGTGACGTAGTTGCCAAGCAAATACGCTCAGATAGTCACTTTGATAAATTACCCATTGTAGCGCTAACGGCCAATGTTCGTAGTGCTGAAGAAGAGCTTGAAGGTATATCAATACAAGGGGCGCTTGCTAAACCAATTAACACAGTGAAGCTTGATAAAATGCTGGCTGATTTATTTGGAATTAAGCAAAGTGAATGCACAGAGCCACTGTTAAAAGTAAGTGAAGAAGCCCTTAAAGGCATTGATGCACACTTATTAGATATAGAAACAATAGAAGACTTTGTCAATTCAATGGGCTTAGTTGTGTTTAGACGCAGTAGTCAGCTATTCGAAAAACTAAGTCCACAATATCAGCAAGAGTTACTTACTTCATTAAATACTAGTGATAGAGAAGAGTATGAATCAGTAGCGCATAAACTCAAAGGTGCGGCTGGCTCAGTAGGTCTTAATGATGTGCAGCTTCATGCCAAAATAATGGAACATGGTGCGATTGATGAATCTGATGAGGTGTTAAAGCAGTGGTTAGATATTCTGGCAGATAAAATAAATGAAGGACAAAAAGCCCTTCATTTATTTTTACAGCAATTAGAGTGAAACTAATTAGCTCTAATTAAGCGTCAATTTTACCAATGAAACGGTAACCTTCACCATGGATGGTGCTGATTAACTCAGACGTTGAGTTATCACTTTCAAAATGCTTACGAATGCGACGAATAGTAACGTCAACAGTACGGTCATTTGCGCGAAGCTCACGGCCTGTCATATGCTTAATTAATTGCTCACGGCTGAAAATGCGACCTGGAGAATCAAGCATTAAACGAAGTGCTCTGTACTCACCTTTAGGTAAACGTTTAGCGTCGCCATTTGGAGAAGTAAGACAACGGCTGTTTTCATCAAGTTCCCAACCATTAAACGTAATAACACCATTTGTTTCTAGTGCTGACTCTTCGCCACCTAAGGCAGTACGAGTAATAAGGTTGCGAGCTCTGATAGTTAATTCACGCGGGTTGAACGGTTTAGTGACGTAGTCATCTGCGCCAATTTCAAGACCTAAAATACGGTCAACATCGTTGTCACGACCAGTTAGGAATATAAGACCTACTTTACGCTTTTGGCGTAATTCACGGGCTAAAATAAGACCGTTTTTACCAGGAAGGTTGATATCCATAACTACAAGATTAACGTCATCGTTATTTGTAAGCTTGTCATGCATATCATCGCCATCAATGGCTTCAATAACTTTGTACCCTTCAGCTTCAAATAAACTAACTAGGTTCAGTCGAGTTACGTCTTCATCTTCTACGATTAGAATGACTGGCGTTTGCATTATTAATTAACCTTTTGGAATATATTATTTATAAAAAATCGGTGACTAATTTATAACCGATTACTAGAGATTATAGGATTATACCCATTTGTTAACAAGGAAAAAACAAATTGGATAAAAATAAAACAGTAGGGTGTCCAAAGTCTACTAAAAAAGGGCAGTGCAAAAACTACTGTTTAATTGATATATACATGGATGTAGCTATTTGAATCATAAAGTCGAAGCCATTTTCCTTTGATAATTGACATATCATTCAATTAAACAAGGTACTTAAAATAATCAGACTAATTCAAAGCAAAACTATATCACTTTTTAACCTTTTAACCTTTTAACCTTTCATCAATGTATGTGATACAGCAAAGATAAAAAAGTTCATAAATCGCTTGGTAATATTTATTTAAAGCAATTAAATAATGTTACGCACTTATCACATGCCTCATTAATGAGGTCATTAAATGCTAATTCAAGGATAAATTTTAAATATATGCACTTTTTAATGATCTTTATTTAAGGAATAGTAATTATAAAGCGAGCACCGCGTTTTTCTTCAAGATCAAACATCACTCTTCCGCCAAGTGCTTGTGTTACTAGGTTATAAACTAAGTGCATGCCTAAGCCACTTGCGCCTTGCCCGCGCTTTGAAGTTACGAATGGGTCAAAAATTCTATTTTTAATGTTTTTGTCAACGCCCTGACCATTGTCAGAATAAACGATTGTTAATTTTTTCCCGACGAGTTCTACGTCAAAGCGAATTTCATTGTTTTCTTTACCTATAAATCCATGAATTACAGAGTTCATAAGTAACTGCTGAAAAACTTGTTGTAGAGGTTCAGACTTACTATGAATAGCCAAGTCGGTCGGACAGTTGATAGTTACAACAGGCTTTTTGGGCAATAATTCAGATTGAATCGATGTTAAAACATCACTTATTAATTTGTGCACATTAATATAGGTATTTACACCGTCATCTTGAATAACCGCTACTTTTTTAAAGTTAGATATAAGGTCAGCTGCACGATTTAAGTTGCGGTAAATTAAATCTAAGTTTTCAATACCTTCATCTATAAAGCGTTTTAGATGGCTTGAGGTAAGTTTTTTGTCATCAAAGCTTTGCTGTATGTCTGCTAGTTTATCTCTAAGTAACGTAGAACCGGTAATACCTAGCCCTATTGGTGTGTTAACTTCATGGGCAACACCTGCAACCATTTGCCCTAAAGATGCCATTTTTTCGTTTTCAACAATTTGTGTTTGGTATTGATGCATCCGCTCAAGAGTTGATAAAAGCTCTTGATTTGCCTCTCTAAGGGCGATTGTTCGTTGGTTTACTTTTTCTTCAAGGCTTAGGTTTAGTTGTTTGATTTCTTGCTTATCTTTTTCGTGGCGTTCAAGTTGTTTTTTTGTACGCGTAAGCATGATATTTAAACTATTTGAAAGAGCACTTATTTCTTTTACATCAGTTACTGGTGCGCGTGCATCGTAGTTATGATTTTTAGACACATCCTGCAATAACATGCTTAATTGCTCTATTGGCTTAGCTATACGTCGTTGAACTTTAATAGCAATAAAGTAAACAACCGCCAGAATTAATAATGTTAATAACACGTCTATTAATATTTTTCTCTCAATATAAACCTCTAAACTCTCGAGGCTTCCTCGCATATACACATAACCTACTACTTGTTCGTTATCGTAAATAGGGCGGGTTAGCTCAATATGGTCACTGGTAATTCGTGGTGTTTTTAGCTCTTCTACACTGTCTATTCTCAGTGGCACAGGAGGTGTTTTTTTAGCATTAAAACTAATAAAGAAAACAGGCTTTTGGGATGCTTTTTCTATTGAGTAAATATGTATGTTTTTTACAAGAGGGATCTTTTCAAATGACTTGAGGCGTTTTTCTTCTGTTTTACGATCATCTTCAATTACCGATTGCCCAGCATCAAAAGCTACAATTTCAGAAAGAATAACAAGCTTATTAACTATTAATTGCTTTTGTTCTTTCACGCTTAAATACGTAGAGATAGAAATAGATAACGATAAGCAAATAGCTGTAATAAGCATGATCAAATTAATGAGTGCTTTTCGAATGCTACTTTGATGAACTTTTTTAGGCATTATTTCATTATCGCCTGAGTTAATTTTAATTATTTAGAGTTTTAGTTTAGCAAAGACGTGGAAAAATGAAGGAAAAAAACTAAATTAATTCTTATATTTATTCGAAAGTTAGCTTGAGCACGTTTGTGCTCAATCATTTTACAAATTTAAATTAGCTGCTATATACAGCAAATTTATTGTTCTTAAATACAGTTTGATAGCTTTCAAACTGAGTTTCTAAAATAGGCGGGTACTTTAAAAAGCTGTTAGCAACAATATTTAGCTTCCCTAATTTAGTTAAATGCTGTTTTGCATTAGCTAAAAATGTTTCTGCTACTGTGTAGTCGGTTGCAATACCAGTATGAAAAGGTGGATTGCTAATAATTAAATCAAACTTGCCATTAATGCTTTTAAGGCCGTCACTTAATATAGCCTCACCATTGATGTTGTTAAGCTTTAGGGTTTGCTGTGTTGCATAAGTTGCCAGCGCACTTACATCACTACACACAAACTCAAGTGCTGGATTATGAAGCCCTAAAAAAGTTGCTATTAAACCTGCGCCACAACCAAAGTCGAGAACTTTGCCTTGCTTAATTGTCGGTGCGTTTTCCAGTAGAACTTTCGTTCCTATATCTAAACTACCGTGATTAAACACTCCAGGAACACTAATAGCTGTAAATTCAGTGTCGGCAACATTAACAACAAACTTTTTATGGTAAGTCGTAATATCAAAGTGAGGGTGCTTAGAAATTTCAGCAAATGAGTAAAGAACGCAGTGCTTAGCTGAATCAATCTTGTTACTAAACTCAGCCTTACCAGCTAATTGCTTTTCAATTGACTTAACACCACTTTTGTTTTCACCTACTACTAATAGTTCGGCATCATCAGTAATAGCAGATCGAATATTATCAAGTGCCATTAATAACTCTGGTTTTGATTTAGGGTAGTAAAGAATAACTAAATCGTAGTCGTTACCAGGTATTGTGTGGCTTACATGAACATCAACATCTTTGGTGTTTTTAGCAAACTCTCCGTTAGCATGGTTGTAGCTAAACGCAGTTACTTTGCTTTGCGGATTAAGTCTTTTAAGCTCTGTTAAAAAGCCATCTTGAACAAAGTTGACCACCAAGATAGATTTGCCCGTTAGTGCCTCGCTATTACGAAGTAACAGTAAACTTGGGTTGGTTAGTACGCTCATAAATGGCTTTGCCTTACAGTATATTTAGTTTTATAAAAGTAAAAGTGAGTAATTAAATTTAATTATTCTGTGCGCTCAAACATTAAATCCCACACGCCATGACCTAGGCGATGTCCGCGTTGCTCAAACTTAGTAAGCGGGCGCAAATCTGGACGAGGAACATAATCATTTGTTTCTGATTGGTTTTTAAAACCAGGAGCTACATTCATTACTTCGAGCATGTGCTCTGCGTAGTTTTCCCAGTCTGTTGCCATATGAAAAACGCCACCCATTTTAAGTTGGGCTCTTAGCTTTTCAACAAACTCAGTTTGTACAATACGGCGTTTGTGGTGACGCTTTTTATGCCAAGGGTCAGGGAAAAATAGTTGTAGTGTTGTTAAGCTTTCATTAGGTATGCAATCTGCAAGTACTTCAACTGCATCGTGTTCAAAAATACGTAAGTTGGTAATGCCTGCTTCATCGGCATCCATTAAACAAGCACCAACGCCTGGGCGGTGTACTTCAATACCGATAAAGTTTAGGTGAGGGGCATTTGTTGCCATTTCGACAAGCGACTTACCCATACCAAAACCAATTTCTACTACTACATCGTTGTTGTTGCCAAAAACTTCGCTTAAATCAAGCATACCGTTTTTATGCTCTAGGCCCATTGTTGGCCAGCATTTTTCGATTGCAGCGGCTTGGCCTTTGGTTAATCGACCTTCGCGTTTTACAAAACTACGAATGGTGCGGATGTATTTACCTTCTTGCTTAGCTTGCTCAAGGTTAGTGTTGCTTGATTCACTCATATTATTGGCCTGACAAAAACAATGTGTTTAAAAATGGTTGCATATTATCCCTGACCGAGGCCGCAATCACAAGTATTAGCTGGTTTTACACCCCGTATAGCTTGATCTTTTTGTTAACTGCAATAGACTGAGCCGCCATTGGGCATCAGTAAAAGTTAAAAATGTTGGATTTAAATAAAGAACAGTCACACTGGTTTTCTAATCAAGTTGTTGATTGGTATCACCTTCATGGGCGTAAAACACTCCCGTGGCAGCTAGGTAAAACACCTTATAAAGTGTGGGTGTCTGAAGTGATGCTGCAGCAAACCCAAGTTATTACTGTTATTCCATACTTTGAAAAGTTTATGCAAAGCTTTCCAGATATTATCGCTTTAGCTGATGCGGATGAAGACTTAGTACTGCATCACTGGACCGGTTTAGGGTATTACGCTCGTGCGCGTAACTTACACAAAACAGCTAAAATAGTGCGTGACAAATACCAAGGTGAGTTTCCGAAAACACTCGATGAAGTAATGGATTTACCTGGAATAGGGCGCTCTACTGCAGGAGCTGTTTTATCATTGTCGCTTGGGCAGCATCACCCTATTTTAGATGGGAACGTGAAGCGAGTTTTAGCGCGCTATTTTATGATTGAGGGCTGGTACGGCGTTAAAAAGGTCGAAAACCAGCTTTGGCATTTATCAGAGCAGTTAACGCCTAAAGATAATGTTACTGAGTTTAATCAAGCTATGATGGATTTAGGGTCGAGCGTTTGCTCACGCAGCCGGTTTGATTGCGAGGCTTGCCCATTAAACTCAGGCTGTGGTGCTTTTAATACAGGTAAAGTAAAAGAGTTTCCACATTCAAAACCTAAAAAAGCAGTTCCTAAAAAGAGTTGTCATCAGTTAATTATTCAGTGTGGTGATAAAGTGCTTATGGAAAAACGTCCTAACAGCGGTATTTGGGGCGGATTGTTTGGCTTTTTTGAATTTAATGAGTACGAAGAGCTTCAAATGTTTTTAGCTCAGCAAGGCCTAGAGGCTAGTTTAGTAGAGCTTGAAGCGTTTATTCATGTGTTTTCACATTTTGAGCTGAGGATTAACCCGCATGTGCTCAATGTTAAGAAAACTCCTGATGTGGTAAACGATAAGCAATTAATCTGGTATCCGCTTGATCAATCAATAGAGGTTGGCCTAGCAGCACCAACTAAAAAGTTGGTTAAACAAATTACAGCAATAGTATAGAATAGCCCCATATTTAGCGTTAGAGAGAATCAATCATGGCACGTACAGTATTTTGTCAAAAGTTACAAAAAGAAGCCGAAGGGCTTGGCTTTCAGTTATACCCTGGTGAAATTGGTGAAAAGATTTTTAATAACATCTCTAAAGAAGCGTGGGCTCAGTGGCAACATAAACAAACAATGCTTATTAACGAAAAGCATTTAAATATGATGGACCCAGAACACCGCACATTTTTAGAAGAGCAAATGGTTGGCTTTTTGTTTGAAAATAAAGATGTAGAAATTGAAGGTTATCGACCGCCTGAAAAGTAATGTTTTAAACATAAAAAAGGGCTATTAAGCCCTTTTTTTATGTTTATTTATTCATTTAACTCATCTTCTTGCTCAGATGTTTTAATTTGTTCCTTTAAAAATTGAGCAGCTTTAGAGTATTCAATTTCCAGCTTATCTCTTAACTCTATTAATTCATCGGTTGTGAGTTCACCTTCTTTACATTTATCTTCAAATGCACTTGAAAGTTCTGCCACCGTTTGGGCACCAATTGTCTTGGAGATCGATTTTAATTGATGACACCCCTCAATAATCTCATTTAAATCGTTAACCATAACGCCGGAATTAATACTCTTAATTAAGCCTTGGCTTTGTTCTAAATACATTTTGAAAAAACGAATTTGCTTAGCGTTATCACCGTTTACATATTTAGCAACAGCTTCCATATCAATAGGTAGTGCCATAGTTTGATGAATAACTACATTTGGGTTTTGGCTTTGTTTATCGCTCCAACGTTTTAGAGTTTCTTCTAACGCGTTTAGCTCTATAGGTTTGGTAATGAAGTCGTTAATACCTACTGCTAAACAGCGCTCTTTTTCGCCTTTAAGTGCGTTTGCTGTTACTGCAATAATGTAAGGCTGTGCATCAATCGATTCTAATAACTCTGCTTCATTACGGATTTTTTCGACCATATCGTAACCCGACATTTTAGGCATGTGTAAGTCGGTTAAAATAAGTGAGTAATCACCTTTTCTCCACATATCTAGACCTTCTTCACCGTTGTTAGCTATTTCAACGCCAAAGCCCAGTATATGTAGTTGATCGGTGAGGACTTGTTGGTTTAGAAGGTTATCTTCAACAAGTAGAACCAATTTGTTTGAATTACGTGCCTGCTCAACATTTAAATAGTTATTAAGTGTTTTGGTTTTTTTAATTTGCTTAGGTGTATGTAACCCTGCAGCCACCAATATAGAAAGCATAAAGTTAGATTTACATAGAGGAGAGGCATTAATATAAAAAATGTTTTTATGATTTATAGCTGCTTCATCAAGCTTACTTAGTACAACAACTTGTTGGTTATAATCCTCTAATGAATAAAATAAACGTCTTAGCAGCGCATTAGTTTTATCCATATTGTCTATGCCATCAGCTACCCAAATAATATCTTGTGAATGCTGGTGCTCTTCAATTTCTTCTTCTGTGTGTGCATAAATTATTTTAGCGCCCATGAACGATAAATAACGGTACATTGTTTTTTCACGTTCTAGGTGATTACTAACTACAACAATTTGCTTACCATTTAATGCACCTTTATGTGCGTACTTAATTTTACCCGATGTGCTAAACGGCAGCTCTACTGTAAACTCACTGCCAATTCCGGTATGACTAGTTACATGAATAGTACCTAGCATAAGCTCAGTTAAGCTTTTACAAATAGAAAGACCTAAACCGGTGCCACCATATTCTCGGGTAATTGAGTTTTCGGCCTGAATAAATGGATTAAATATTTCGCGAAGTTGCGTCTGCGACATGCCTTTACCGTTATCAGTTACGCAAAAGCGTAAGGTAAAGTGATCAGTCGTATTATGAACCACCTCTACTGATATTTTTACATGGCCTTGGGTTTTTTCATCAGTGCTAGTGAATTTAATTGCGTTGCTACATAGGTTATAAAGCACCTGACGTACACGCACACTATCACCGGTAAGGTTGACTGGAATATCTGGTGCTATTGCTAGTTCTAAATCAAGCTCACGTTTTTTAGCAACTGATGAGAGCACTCGAGCAACTTCTTCAATGGTATCGGTTACCGAAAATGGGATCGGGTCAATATTTAGCTTTCCAGCCTCAATTTTAGAAAAATCTAAGATATCATCTAAAATGCTCAATAAAGAAAATGCTGATTCACGAATAATTGTACTTAAACGATGTTGAGCGCCATCAAGTTCGGTCTGGCGCAGTAAATCAATAGTGCCTATAACACCATTCATCGGTGTTCTTATTTCGTGGCTCATTGTGGCTAAAAAGGTCGTTTTGGTTTCGCTTGCTCGCTCTGCTTTTAATGTGGCTTGCTCAAGCGCTATAGTACGATTTTGCACTTCGGCTTCTAGGCCATTTTGTAATTTATAAAGCTCTTTTTGTGCGGCGTCATTCTCACTCATCGCAGTCTGTACTTTTTGTAGCAGTAAGTTAATGTTTTTTGCCACTACACCTAAACCAATATCAAGCTGCTCATCAACACTACTATTGTAATTAGCATTTTCGGTGATTGCCTGCAGCTCTTGTGTAAGAGTGTCAGTACTTTTTCGTAAGCGACTATTAATGTACATATTAAACATTAAAGTAAATATAAATAATGCAGCTACGCTTGCTATCGCAATAATGTAGGCAATAACTTGAGAGTTTTGAGCGCTTAAAGGAGCGGTTGGTAGATTTTGCTTAATAATAAGCTCGCCAATAGGTTGATCGTTTAACAGCAGTAAGTGATGTAGGATGCCTTCTTCTACTAGATGCTTTTCAGTTTTAATTGAAGCGATAGCAGGTTTACTGCTGCTATATACCAACTGAGTATCTGATGTAGCATTGAAGCGATATAGAGTATATTCAAAGTCATCATCTAATAACGACGTTAAATCAAGTAACTGCCTTACTTTACCTTGACCATACATAGTTAATGCATCAACCATAGGTAAGTCTAATCTATCGGCAAGCGTTACAATATTAACAGATGATGCAGGTTGGGCTGTCTTAACTTCAGTTTGTGAATAAAATGAGTGGGCAATAATAGCAAGCGCTGTTACTGCAATATTTATGATTAAAAAAAGAGGTAATAAGCCTTTGACTGGCGATGAAAATTTACTCTGCATTGATTGTTTCCAATTGATGTGATTTTACTACGATAAGTCCCTATCGTACGTATCTAAGCTAATCGTAACATTTACAAAAAATAATTCACTACGGTTTTAGTCTGATTTATTTATATTTATAGTTCGATTTGTGGTAAAAATGAACGTTATTAATAAAAAACACACTGAGTTGTCTGAAAACCGTTCAAACAGTTATAAAGAATAAAAAAAAAGTTGACTTGTAAGGGCAAAACTCGTTTAATACGCCGCACGCCCAGATAGCTCAGTCGGTAGAGATGAGTGGGAATTGCATTAAAAATACTTTAAGATTTTTAATTAGCACTGTTTAAGTGCCTCGATAGCTCAGTTGGTAGAGCAGAGGATTGAAAATCCTCGTGTCCCTGGTTCGATTCCGGGTCGAGGCACCATTTATTAAAGTAGTGGTGTTTAATCAACAGTTTAAACATTATTACGCGTGCCTTAGCACACAGTTTTGTGTGCCGACTTAGCTCAGCTGGTAGAGCAACTGACTTGTAATCAGTAGGTCAACCGTTCGACTCGGTTAGTCGGCACCATTTATATAAAGTTAATTGTAAAGTATAACAATTAATTAGCACAGTTTATGTGCCTCGATAGCTCAGTCGGTAGAGCAGAGGATTGAAAATCCTCGTGTCCGTGGTTCGATTCCGCGTCGAGGCACCATTTACTTTAAGTTCTCAATCTTTAAAATTGAACGTGCCTTAGCACACAGTTTTGTGTGCCGACTTAGCTCAGCTGGTAGAGCAACTGACTTGTAATCAGTAGGTCAACCGTTCGACTCGGTTAGTCGGCACCATTTATTTAAAGTAGTTTGAAAAGAAAAACTGTAATCAGTAGTCTGTTCAAATTACCCGTCGACTCGGTTAGTCGGCACCATTTATTAAGTTAAAGGTTAATTTCGTTAATCTGTAACTAGAACAGTTTATGTGCCTCGATAGCTCAGTCGGTAGAGCAGAGGATTGAAAATCCTCGTGTCCGTGGTTCGATTCCGCGTCGAGGCACCATTTATTGAAAAGCCTTGCTTATGCAAGGTTTTTTTAGTTTAGGTGCTTTATAAAAGTTCTCAATCTTTAAAATTGAACGTGCCTTAGCACACAGTTTTGTGTGCCGACTTAGCTCAGCTGGTAGAGCAACTGACTTGTAATCAGTAGGTCAACCGTTCGACTCGGTTAGTCGGCACCA
>NZ_JACJFD010000010.1:99520-114094 GCF_014164415.1 Pseudoalteromonas sp. SG43-1
TTTATTTTAGGTAACTTGAAGCAACTGACTTGTAATCAGTAGTCTGTATAAGTTATCCGTTCGACTCGGTTAGTCGGCACCATTTATTTTAGGTAACTTGAAGCAACTGACTTGTAATCAGTAGTCTGTATAAGTTATCCGTTCGACTCGGTTAGTCGGCACCATTGATTTTAGGTAACTTAAAGCAACTGACTTGTAATCAGTAGTCTGTATAAGTTATCCGTTCGACTTCGTTAGTCGGCACCATTTATTTAAAAGCCTCGCTTATAGCGGGGCTTTTTTGTTTTTGTATAGTTAATCTCTTAAACACATTACAAAAAGTTAATTTTAGTATTAAAAATTGCTGATCATTTACTCATTTTTACCGTATAACTGGCTATTATGTTAATTCATCGCTAGCTATGTAATGTTATGTAAAGTAAGTTGAGCAAAATTTGCCAAAGTGCTTGAATTACGTTCATAAATAGCAGTAATTTAGGTTTAATTATGATCTGGCAATGCAAGCCAACCCTACTGGCAATTAGTGTGATGCTGCTCAGCGGCTGTGCGAGTGATTTAAACTCGTCTCAGCGCATGCAAGTCCCTAATAATATGCCTCAGCAATGGCAGCAAGAAGCATCAAGCTCAGTATTAAAAGTACAAGAGCAATGGCTTACACAATTACAAAATCCTACGCTTAATAAATTTGTACAACAAGCACTTAAAAATAACCAACAGCTTTTGCAAACGAGTTATGATGTTGAAATTCAAAAGCAGCAACTTATAGTCTCGGGCGCTGCACTTTGGCCAAGCCTTGATTTATCAACACGTACAAGCCGTAGTAAAGACAACCGTCCTGTAAGTTACGACAACGCAAGCTCAGCTAGTTTAAACTTAACTTACGAGGTTGATTTATGGGGTAAGCTCTCTGACGCCAAGCGCGAAGCTAATCTTAACTATTTAGCTCAGCAGGCACGGTTTGAGCAAGCTAAACAGCAACTTGTTGCTGATGTAGTAACAGGTTGGTTTGATGTGGTTACGGCGCAGCAATTACTGGATTTATTTAAGCGTCGCGAAGCCAACTCACAACAAAATCTCGATATTATTGAAGCTGGCTATCGCCAAGGCATAAACGAAGCGCTCGATGTGTATTTAGCGCGTAATGAGCTTAATAATGAACGCTCTCGCATTGCCACTCAAACAGCGAGTTTATCGGCATCAGCACGTGTACTTGAGCGTTTACTTGGTGAATACCCAAAAGGCGCTATTACTGCTAGTAGTGACTTACCTGTTATTAATACCGATATTCCTCTAGGATTGCCTTCTGAACTTATAACGCGAAAACCTACTCTACGTGCAAGTTGGTATGAGCTTTTAGCAGCCGACGCATCATTGGCATATGCGCACAAACAACGCTTTCCAAGTTTAGATTTAACTGCTTCATTAAGCGATAGCACCGACAGAGTAAGCGACTTGTTTTCTCCATCAAGCCTTGCATGGTCTTTGTTAGGTAGTATTTCAGCGCCACTTTTTGAAGGTGGGCGCTTAAAAGCCAACGAAGAAATAGCGCGTCTTAATACTCAAAAGCAAGAGCAGCTTTATTTGCAAACGCTTTATGACGCATTTGGTGATGTTGAAAATGCAATTTCGCAGCAGCAGTCCCTTAAAGCGCAATACAGCAGTACTCTTGAAGCGCAAGAAAACGCACTTGCTGCAGAGCAATTGTCGTTTGAGCAGTATCAAAGTGGCTTGGTAACTTACACAACTGTGCTTGATGCCCAAGATCGCTCTTTCGACGCGCAAAGCTCCTTAATCGATATTAAAAACCAATTAATAGCCAATAGAATTAACCTACACATTGCCCTTGGTGGTGATTTTGCAAAGCCCTCAAGTGAACTAAAGAGCAATAATGATGAAAACTAAAACAGCAAAAATTATTATTCCAGCGGTGGTTATTGTTGCCACAATTTTAATTGTTATGTTTATTAAGGGGAATCCACCAGAGGCTAAACGCTTTGGGACACCTCCGAAGGCATCAATAAGTGTGGCTGCGCTTGAGCTAAAACCACAAAATTATCAAGTTATGATAGACAGCTACGGTACGGTAAAACCACGTACACAAAGTTTGTTAGTGGCTCAGGCATCTGGGCAAATAATTGAAGTAAGTGATGACTTTAGAGAAGGCGGTTTTTTTGAAAAAGGCGATGTACTTTTAAAACTAGACGACAGAGATCATCAGGCTGAAGTTAAATCTGCTCAAGCCAATTTATTAACCGCAGAGCAAGGTT
Source organism: Pseudoalteromonas sp. SG43-1 (assembly GCF_014164415.1). Taxonomy (NCBI): domain Bacteria; kingdom Pseudomonadati; phylum Pseudomonadota; class Gammaproteobacteria; order Alteromonadales; family Pseudoalteromonadaceae; genus Pseudoalteromonas; species Pseudoalteromonas sp. SG43-1. The sequence continues at coordinate 101,788 of NZ_JACJFD010000010.1, forward strand.
TGCTAGAAGAGAAGGCGCGTGGGCAACAAGCCATTACCGATTGGAAGCGCCTTGGCGGCTCAAATCAGGCAAGCAGCTTAGTACTACGTGAGCCACAACTAGCAGCCGCTGAAGCTGAGGTTTTATCGGCTCAGGCAGCACTTGAAAAAGCGATGCTTGATTTAGAGCGCACTAAAGTAACGGCGCCATATGCGGGGCGTATACTTAGCCGCAGTGTTGATTTAGGGCAAGTTGTTACTAACAACACACAGTTAGCAACCATTTACGCAATCGATAGCGTTGAGATTCGCTTACCAATTAAAAATAAAGATCTCCCATTTGTAAATTTACCAGAGCAGTATCGCGATGGTGCTAAAAACCAAGCGGGTTCAATTGTTAAATTTACTTCTGACTTAGTAGGTGAGCAAACGTGGCAAGGTCAATTAGCACGCACAGAAGGTGCTATAGATGAAGGCGCACAGCAGCTTTATGTAGTTGCTAAAATTAATGACCCGTATAAAGCAACAGCAAATAACCAGTACCCAATAAAAATTGGGCAGTATATAAAAGCGCAAATTACCGGCAGAACAGTATCTAACGCACTTATAATTCCTAACAGTACAATTTATCAAGGAACGTACGTTTACATTGTTGAAGGTGGCGTACTTAAGCGCAAAGACATCACACTAGCTTGGCAAAATGCGACTCAGGCGATGATAAAAACCGGTTTAAACGCAAATGATAAGCTTGTTATTACTCCACTTGGCCAAGTAAGTTCAGGAACTCAAGTAAGTATTTTAGGTGAACAAAGCGCAGATCAACCTAAAAGCCGTGGAGTGAATGGGCAAGGTAAAGGAAAGCGTCTGACTCCAGAGCAGCTTGAACAAAAAGCAAAAGAGCTTGGTATTAGTGTTGAAGAGTTAAAAAAACGCCGTCCAGCAAAGCAAGGAGATAAGCCATGATAGCTTGGTTTGCCAAAAACCATGTTGCTGCTAACTTATTGCTAGTAACGTTGCTGCTGTCGGGGCTTTTTAGTTTATCGACTAAAATACCGCTTGAAGTATTCCCTTCATTCGAAACCGACATGATAAGCGTGAACGTAAGTTTGCGCGGCTCAACACCAGAGGATGTAGAGCAAGGCGTAACAATTCGTATAGAAGAAGCCGTACAAGATTTAGAAGGTATTAAGCAAATATTTAGCCGCTCTTCTGAAGGCTCAGGCTCTGTAACAATTGAAGTTGAAACGGGCTACGACCCGCGTGAGCTTTTAGCCGATATTAAAAGTCGTGTAGATGCAATTAACACCTTTCCAGCCGATGCTGAAAAGCCAATAGTCGCGCTTGCGGAGCGAATTCGCGAAGTTATCGCGGTTACCGTATCAAGTGATTACGGCGAAAAAGAAACCCGTGAATACGCAGAAACAGTACGCGATCAAATTCTACGTTTACCAAATGTGACGCAGGTAGAGCTAAGTGGTGTTCGTGATTACGAAATTGCCATTGAAGTAAGCCAAGACGTTCTTCGCCAGTACGATTTAAGTTTGGCACAAATATCGAGTGCCATTGCTAATTCAAGCTCTGATATTTCTGCTGGTAACTTAAAAACTGAAGGTGGGGACGTACTTATAAGCTCTAAAGGGCAAGCATATCGTAAAGATGAATTTGCCAATATTGTTGTTAAAAACCAAGCTGACGGCACGATTATTCGTTTAGGCGATATTGCAATAATTAAAGACGATTTTGAAGAAACCCCAGTGCGTACTCGTTTTAATGGTAAGCAGGCTGCATTTATCGACGTATATAGAATTGGTCCGCAAAGTGCGATTACTGTTGCTGACGAAGTTAAAAATTACATAAAAGAGCAACAAAGCTCCCTTCCACAAGGATTTGAACTAAGTTACTGGGATGATGATTCGGAGCTGGTTAAAAGTCGAATTGCCACACTAACGACCAATGCCCTACAAGGCGGTATTTTAGTACTTGCTTTACTTACTTTGTTTTTACGACCTGCAATTGCATTTTGGGTATTTATTGGTATTCCGGTTTCGTTTATGGGCGCGTTTATAGCGATGCCTATATTTGGCGTAACCCTTAATATTATGAGCTTATTTGGCTTTATATTAGTACTTGGGATTGTTGTTGATGACGCCATAGTTACTGGCGAAAATGTCTATACCCATTTAAAAACAGCTAAGTCGGGCGAGCAAGCTGCAATTTTAGGTACTCAAGAAGTCGCAACACCAGTAACATTTGGTGTATTAACTACCGTTGCCGCCTTTTTACCTTTGGCCTTTATTGAAGGGGCGCGCGGTGCTTTGTTTGCACAAATACCGGTAGTGGTTATTCCGGTATTGTTGTTTTCATTGATTGAATCTAAATTTGTACTACCCGCACATTTAAAATATATAAAACTACGCCACGAAAAAGGCGAACCTTCAAAGTTTGATGTTATTCAACAGCGTTTTGCAGATGGATTTGAAAACGCGATTTTAAAATATTACCAACCCACTTTAAATTTAGCACTGCGCCATAAATTGGCTTCGGTAAGTTTGTTTGTTGGTGTGTTTATAATAATTTTAACCATGATCACTAGTGGTTGGACTAAGTTTGTATTTTTCCCGCGTATACCAAGCGAAACAGTCCGCGTTAACTTAACACTACCAACAGGTACGCCGTTTGAAGTCACTAATAAATACGTAATTGATATGTCGCAAAAGGCGCAGCAATTACAAGAAAAATACCGCGACCCAGATACAGGTGAAAGCGTTATTTTAAATATATTAGCCACAACAGGCGGGCGCGGTGGTGTATCTAATTCAGGTTCTGTACGCTTTGAAATAACACCGGCTGAAAAGCGTGAATCAGACATAGGATCAAGAGAGCTTGCCAGCGAATGGCGCGATTTAATTGGTGTCATTCCAGGCGCTGAAAGCTTAACGTTTAGAGCTGAAATTGGCCGAAGTTCTGACCCAATTGATGTTCAGCTTAGCGGGACTTCGTTGACTATTTTACAAGACGTGGCTGATCACATTAAAACCCGTTTATCGACCTACCCAACGGTATTTGATATTGCAGATAGCATGTCTGATGGTAAAGAAGAGTTACAAATAGAGCTTAAGCAGCAAGGCTTAGCGCTGGGCTTAAATAGAGTTAATGTTGCAGGTCAAGTGCGTAACTCGTTCTTTGGCTCGCAAGTCCAACGTATTCAGCGCGGCCGTGATGATGTACGTGTAATGGTTCGCTTGCCTATAGACGAGCGCCGCTCAGTTGCCGATTTACAAAATATACTCATCAATACACCTACTGGTGGTTCGGTGCCGTTATCGCATGTTGCAACCCTTACCGCAGGGCAAAGCCCGTCAACTATTAACCGAATAGACCGCTACCGTACTTTAAATGTTACAGCGGATATCGAAAAAAATAACACCAACATGACCATACTTCAGGCTGACCTAACGGAGTATTTAGATGAGTTAATGCAGCAATATCCTGGAGTAGATTACAAACTAGAAGGTGAGGCTAAAGAGCAGCGAGAGTCGTTTGGCTCATTGGCTTGGGCACTTGTGTTTGTATTTTTCATAATTTATGCGCTATTAGCGATACCGCTTAAGTCTTACTTACAGCCAATTATAGTAATGAGTGTAATTCCATTTGGCATGATAGGTGCTGTAGTCGGGCATTGGATTATGGGCATGGATTTAACCATTATGAGCTTGCTTGGTATGCTCGCCCTAACTGGGGTGGTAGTAAATGACTCCCTTGTACTAGTTGATTTTATCAATAAAAAGCGCAGTGAAGGCGGCAAATTACTAGATGCAGTTAAACTTGCCGGTGCATCGCGTTTTCGCCCTGTAATGCTAACAAGTTTAACGACCTTTATTGGCTTAATGCCGTTATTATTTGAAAAAGCGACTCAGGCGCAGTTTTTAATACCTATGGCGGTAAGTTTAGGGTTTGGGATTATTTTTGCGACCTTTATTACTTTATTGTTAGTGCCAATAAACTACATGATGATGGAGCGCTTTCAAGGTTGGTTTAAGTAAATAAGCGTAAGCATTTAAAATTTAGCTGTAAGTAAGAAATTGCTTGCAGCTTTTTTTTGCCAAAAATTATAAAAATAATGTACGAAGGTATAGCAAAAAAATGAATAAGTAATAAGAGGGAGTATAAAAATAAGAAGGTGTTCCCCAAGATACGGTACCCGGTTTCAGTCCTGAAACCAGAAGGTTTCAGGGCGGAAATCTGCGGTTTACCGTAGGCTTCTCGGTACATGCCGAGCTTGCACAATAGTAGACGAACAGAAATCCTAGTATAAAATTTATCGGCTCAGGGACTTAACCAAGCTCCGGTACCCCAGGGAACAATTTAAGTATATAAGACATAATCCAATCCTTAAACCCTAAACGTAAAAAATTAAACCGTTCGCTTAGTTTTCCCGCACCTTTAACTCGTCATTTACTTTATCGCATGGTTTTTGAGCTTGATCATACAATTAATTGGAGTTGCTTTTTATCGAGTGGTAGCATTGCCTTAACTTGCAAAGCGAAGATTCGATTATGAACGATTTACCCGATTACGAAAAAGCTCAACTGCTTTTAGAAAAAAACGAAATATTTGTATCACCTGCCGAAGCGCATGGTGTAATTAGTGGTTTACTTGCGTGTGGTTTAACCATTGACGACAAAGAATACTTAGGCCTTTTGAGCGATGTGTTTAACGATGGTGAATCATTTAGTAACGATTTAAAGCAGTTTTTTGGCACTATTTATAAGCAAGTAGTTGCGAGCTTTAATGATGACGAATTTCAGTTTGATTTATTTTTACCAAACGATGACGAAACACTCATCGATCAGGCTAATGGCCTCGTATCATGGGTAGCAGGGTTTATGCTTGGTTTTGGCTTAAAGCAAAAAGATTACGGTAAGTTATCAAGCGATGTTAAAGAGGTTATTACTGACTTTAGCGAAATCACTCGCCTAGATACCACTTTTGAAGAAACCGAAGAAGACAGCCAAGCGCTGCACGAAGTGATTGAATATGTGCGCGTATCAGCACTACTTTGTTTTGCAGAGCTTGGTAAAGAGCAAAACACGCAAAGTACTAAAAAAACACTTCATTAGTTTAAAAAGTTAAACGGGTTGGTTAATAATGGTTGAAGTACAAAAGTCAGAATTTAAAGCACGCCGTGAGCGTTTACTTGCGCAAATGGATAAAAATAGCGTTGCTATTATTCCCGCTGCGAGCGAAGTGACGCGTAGCCGCGATACCGAATATGCATTTAGACAAGATAGCGACTTTTTCTATTTAACAGGCTTTAACGAACCCGACGCTGTACTTGTACTATGTAACAACAGCGATGCACCCAGTACTTTATTTTGCCTAGATAAAGACAAGCTTGCAGAAATTTGGCATGGCCGCAGAGTTGGCTTTGATAAAGCTAAAAGTGACTACTTGTTTGATGAAGCTTACCCGTTAAGTGAATTAAACGATAAGCTACTCGATATACTAAATGAAAAAGATGCGATTTATTTTGCACAAGGTGCTTATCCTTCATTTGATACCAAAGTGTTTACGTTACTAGGTACACTTAGAAGTGGTGCGCGAAAAGGCCTCAAAGCACCGAGTACTTTAAAAGAAATACGCGGCCTTATTCATGAAATGCGTTTGTTTAAATCGCCAAGCGAAGTAAATGTTATGCGAGAAGGCTGTGAAATTAGTGCGCGAGGGCATATGCGCGCTATGCGTTTTTCACACCCCGGAGCTACTGAATTTCAGCTAGAGGCTGAGCTGCATCATCATTATGCCATGAATGGTGCGCCGCACCCGGCGTACGGCACAATTGTTGGTAGTGGCGACAACGCCAATATTTTACATTACACGCAAAATAGCGACGTATTAAAAAATGGCGACCTGGTACTTATAGATTCCGGTTGTGAACTACAAGGTTACGCCGCCGATATTACCCGTACTTTTCCAGTAAATGGACAATTTAGCGAAGAGCAAGCCGCGCTTTACAATATTGTACTTAAAGCGCAAGAAGTTGCTTTTGATGAAGTAAAACCAGGTGGTTACATGTCGCATGCTAATAAACTAGCAATGGAAGTAATGACCCAAGGTTTACTTGATTTAGGTATTTTAACCGGCGACTTTGATGAGCTAATGGCAAAAGGGGCATGTAAAGAATATTACATGCACGGGCTTGGGCATTGGCTTGGTTTAGATGTACATGATGTTGGCGATTACAAAGTAAATAACGTTGAGCGTGCATTTGAGCCCGGTATGGTACTCACCATAGAGCCTGGGCTTTATATCAGCGAAGACTCAAGCGCACCGCAAAAATACAAAGGCATTGGTATTCGTATTGAAGATAACTTGCTAGTTACCGAAACAGGCCATGAAAACTTGACCCTAAGCGTGCCTAAAAAAATTAGCGATATAGAAGCACTTATGCTAAGTGCTAAAAACGTATAAAGCTCGGAGAGTAAAGTGGCTAAGCAGTTTGATGTAGTTGTTATTGGCGGTGGTTTAGCGGGAGCAAGCTGCGCGTTAAGTGTGGCTAAAACTAATCCCGCGTTAAATATTGCCGTTGTAGAAGCTAATCAAGTTACCGGCGACTACCACCCAAGCTTTGACGACAGAAGCATTGCACTTGCTCAGCAATCGGTAGAGTATTTACAAAGCCTCAATTTATTTGAACAAAATGCCCCTTACACCGCCGCAATCAAAAAAGTGAGCGTGTCTGATAGAGGCCACTTTGGCAAAGCGCACATTAATTGCGACGAATTTGCTAAACCTTCACTTGGTTACGTAGTAGAAGTTAACCCTTTTGGCCGAGCGCTCCACCTGCGTTTAACGCAATCAAATATTACGCTTTTGTGCCCCGATAGCGTAATTGCCATTGAGCAAACCCTGCATAGCAATACACTTACCCTGCAAAGCGGCGAGCAATTAAGCGCAGCGCTATTGGTTATTGCTGATGGTGCACAATCACCCACACGTAATTTACTTGAGCTTGGCTTTAATACCCAGCCTTATGAACAAGGCGCAATTATTGCCAATGTAGAAGTGGCTGGTGGGCATAATAATCATGCCTTTGAGCGTTTTACACAAAGCGGGCCTATGGCGTTATTACCCATGAGCAATAAGCGTTATTCGTTGGTGTGGTGTATGAGCCAAGATCAGGTTGAACAGCACATGGCACTTAATGAACAAGACTTTATAAGTGCCCTACAAAGTGCGTTTGGTTATCGCGGTGGTCAATTTACTAAAGTAGGCATGCGCACGAGTTACCCGCTCGTTTACGGGCAAGTCGAGTCTTTGACTGCGCACCGTACAGTGGTTATTGGTAATGCCGCACATGCTATTCATCCTATTGCAGGGCAAGGTTTTAATTTAGGCCTTCGCGACGTGCAAGTACTAAGTAATTTAATAGCAAACAGCCAACACGGTTTAGGCAGCTATGCGTTTACACGTGAATATTCTAAAAAGCGCAGTGATGATATAAAAACCGTAATGAGCTTAACCGATGCACTTGTTAGGCTTTTTTCAAACTCATCGCGAGTGCTTGCATTGGGGCGCAGTATTGGGTTGTTTTCGATGGATTTATTTCCCGCATTAAAAGCGCCATTAGCCAAACAGTTAATGGGGCAAGTTAAACAAGGTAGGCGTTTATGAAGCAAGCACAGGTTTGTATTGTAGGTGGTGGCTGTGTAGGGCTAACACTGGCACTTGGATTGGCAAAAGCCGATATAAGCGTAGTTGTACTCGACGGCGCACCAACACAAGCGTTGCCAACTGACGAATATGGTTTGCGCGTAAGCGCGCTAAGCATTGCAAGTCAAACCTTGCTTGAGCAATTAAATGTATGGCCCGAAATTATCGCACAGCGAGCGTGCGCTTATACGCATATGGATGTACGTGATGCCGACAGTTTTGGCAAAATAGCGTTTGATAACAAACAACTTGAGCTTGAGCATTTAGGCCATATTGTTGAAAACGACATTATCCGCTACGCGCTTATAAAAGAGCTAGAGCAACAAAGCAGCGCAACACTAATGTTTGATACGCAGTATCAGCAAATACATCAAAGCGAATCAGATGTATTTATAACGCTTAAAAGTGGCGAGCCAATTATTGCAAAACTGCTGGTGGCCGCTGATGGGGCAAACTCAGCTATTCGCAAACAATTTAATATGGCACTTAGCTTTAAAGATTACGATCACCATGCGCTAGTCGCAACCGTAAAAACCAAAGAGCCGCACGAAAACACCGCACGCCAAGTGTTTTTACCAACCGGGCCGCTGGCATTTTTACCTCTGAGCGATGCAAATACCCATTCAATAGTATGGTCTACTAGCCCAAACCACTGCGATGAGCTGCTTGCAATGGACGACAGCAGCTTTAATAAAGCCGTAATGGCAGCCATAGATGGCCAATGCGGGCTGTGTGAAGTGCAAAGTGCGCGCGCAGCTTTCCCACTTAAAATGCGCTACGCCCAGCAATGGGTTTCAGGCAAAGTGGTACTCATTGGCGACGCTGCACATACAATCCATCCACTTGCAGGGCTTGGTATGAATCTAGGCCTAAAAGATGCGGCTTATTTAATTGAGCTACTCACAAGTGATAGTAAGGAGTTTGCAAGCACGCGCACACTTCGCGATTACGAACGTACCCGTAAGCTCGATGCGCAAAAGCACATAGCCATGATGCAAGGGTTAAAAGAGTTATTTGAAGGTGCAAACCCGGTTAAAAAACTTATCCGCGGAGTAGGGCTATCATTAGTTGATAATTTAGGCCCAATAAAACACCTGTTCGCTAAAGAAGCGATAGGAAAGTAACGTAGGTTGGGTTGAGCGAAGCGAAACCCAACGGATAAAGTAAAGCGATGAGCTTGATTAAAAAAACCGATGTTTAATTTAAACATCGGTTTTTTTTATGAAGGTTTTAAATATATTAAAAGCTGCGCTTTTCACGCGAGCAAGCTCTGCGTCTATATGCAAAGTTTAACACTGAGCTTAATTTTACCTGTAGGCGTTTAGCTTGCTGACGCGACGAGCCTAGCTCGTAATTACTATCGTTAGCTAAAAAGTACTTTGCGTTAAATCAGTTACAAATTCTTTTGTGCTTCATTCACCATATCCTTGAGCGCATCAATTAACATTGGATCTCGCGAGTTTTGCTTAGCAAGTTCTAATGCGTGTTTCATACTAGTGACGGCCTCTTTGAACTGCTTATTTTCAGTATAGCCTTGCGATAAACGCATGTGAGAATAGGCTGCATTTGGGTAATGGGTAGTAAAGTGTTTAAGCGTGGTAACAGCTTTAGCTGTGTTACCAAATTTTTGCTGGCTATGAGCAAATTCTACATATACATCTTGTGGAATTTTAAGCTCAAACCCATACTTATCACTCAGTGCTTGGTAGTAACCTGTAATAAGCGATACATCAGCAAATCTTCCATGCTCGTCAGTAATGCTAAAAATTAGGTCGCCAAATAAGTGAATTAGGCTATCGCTAAGGGCTGGTAGTATGGTGCCCATATGACTAAAAGTAGGGTAATGCTTATATTCCCATTTTAGCTGTGTTGGCATTTGTTGCTCTAAATTTACTAAAGTATTTAATACACCTGTATAAAAGCGTGACCCTTCACTTGCTACACTAATAAATAGCGATTGACCGCCTTTAGGATTTTTAGTGTATTTTATAATATTATTTTTTAATTCTTCATCACTCCACCAACTGTTTGGGCTTATAGCTATATAGTTATTAAATAACTCAGGCTGATTAACTAAAGTATAAAGCGCTAAAGTACCTGCATTAGAGTGACCAATTAAGGTGTTGTAGCCGTTAGTTGAGTAATTGCTATTTATGTAGGGCATGAGCTCGTCAGACACAAATTTTAAAAACTCGTCGGTTTGCCCCGCTTCAGGCCATTTATTTTTTACAAAGGTTTGAAACTCAGTTTTAGGCTCACCATCTACTTTAGGTAAGTAATCACGAACGCGGTTAGTTGTATCAATACCAACAAGCATGGCATTAGGTATTTGCTCGTAATCAACTAAGGATTTTATAACCCCAGACGCCGTATGAAAGTGCTCAACACCATCAAGTAAATAAATAACATAAAGCGGTTGGTCATCTTTTACGGTGTCAGGTATGAAAATTTTAATGGGTCTGTCTTCGTTAAGTATTTTTGATTGCAGAATGACTTTTTTACCAACGGTTATGTCAGTTGTATTGGTTTTTGCGTGGCTTAAAAATGGTGTACTAAAAGTAAGTATTAATACAAGCGATAGTAAGAGCTTCATAAATATCCTTATTTAATAATGTATTGCTTAATAATTGCACGGCTTTAAGTTTGAGTAAATACTTATATTTTGAGGCAGGTGTTAGACTTAAGTAATTCAAAGCTGCGCTTTTTACGCACGCAAGCTTGGCGTATATGATAAATATTAAACTGCGAGTTTAGCTTTTCCTTTAGGCCTACGGCTTGCTAACGGGATGAGCGAAGCTCGTAATAATTGCCTTTAAACTCTTATCTATAAAAGCTTAAAAAACCTGCTTGCTTAATTATCCGTCTAAGCGTAAAATGCGCGCTCATTTCGGCTTTTAAACTATTAATTCCTTGCCTTAAACCGACCGGCCGAAACGGTAGAAGGCTCTATTAACCGTAAGGAATATCCATGCGTCATTACGAAATCGTATTCATGGTTCACCCTGATCAGAGTGAGCAAGTAACTGGTATGATCGAACGTTATACTGGTTCTATCACTGAAGCTGGTGGTACTATCCACCGTCTTGAAGACTGGGGCCGCCGTCAACTGGCTTACCCAATCAACAAGCTTCATAAAGCTCATTATGTTCTTATGAACGTTGAAGCACCTACTGAAGTAATCAGCGAGCTAGAAACTACTTTCCGCTACAACGATGCAGTGCTTCGTAACTTAGTTATGCGTACTAAAAATGCTGTAACTGAAGCGTCTCCTCTTGCAAGAGAAGAGAAGAAAGAAGCACCAGCTGCTTAATTGTTTTGAGTCCTAGCATGGCATGTAGTCAGCAGTTATTATAATGGTTAGCCCATATATGAATCAGCTGGTTATATCCGGGGTAGTTTGTAAAACTCCCAAGTTTAGCCAAAGCCCTGCTGGCATCCCGCATTGTATTTTTGTTGTAGAACATAAATCAATGCAAACCGAAGCAGACCTTAACCGTAATAGTTATGTGAGGCTTCAGGTAGTTGCCAGTGGAAAGCAAATGCAACAACAGACTCAACATTTGCACGTTGGGCAGGCATTGCAAGTGAGTGGTTTTTTAAATCGCCACGAAGGTCGTAACGGCCTTAGCCAATTGGTTTTGCATGCTCAGCATATAGAAAGAATTATTTGAGGAATTAATCTCATGGCACGTTATTTCAGACGTCGTAAGTTCTGCCGCTTTAAAGCGGAAGGCGTACAACAAATCGATTACAAAGATCTAGCTACTCTTAGAAACTATGTTACAGAAAGTGGCAAAATCGTACCTAGCCGTATCACAGGTACTAGCGCTAAATACCAGCGCCAGCTAGCAACTGCTATTAAGCGTGCTCGCTACTTAGCCCTTCTTCCATACACTGACTTACATAAGTAAGCAGCGGATTAACAGTTTTTAAAAGGTGTAGAAACATGCAAGTTATTCTACTAGATAAGATCGCTAACCTAGGTAGCCTAGGTGAACAGGTTGTAGTTAAATCTGGTTTCGCACGTAACTTCCTTTTCCCGCAAGGTAAGGCAGTTCCTGCGACTAAAGCTAACATTGAAACGTTTGACGCTCGTCGTGCAGAACTTGAAGCGAAAATCGCTGAACAGTTAGTTGCTGCACAAGCACGCGCTGAAAAACTAGAAGCATTAGCAGAAGTTACATTAGTATCTAAAGCTGGTGACGAAGGTAAGTTATTCGGTTCAATCGGTACTCGTGACATCGCTGACGCTATCTCAGCTGTTGGTGTTGAAGTTGCTAAGTCAGAAGTTCGTTTGCCTCTAGGTACTATCCGTGAGACTGGTGAATTTGACGTATCAATTTCAGTTCACTCAGACGTAACGGCTACTATCAAAGTAATCGTAATCGCTGAAGCTTAATTTTTAATTAAGCTAAAAAAGCCGTGCTATTAGCACGGCTTTTTTGTGCCTATAATTTGGCTAACTTCATTAGTTGAGGGCACAATTTAATAATACCAATCCGCAATAATACTTAATCATTTTGCGGGGCTAAACGTGTCGCTACCTGTGTTAAAAAATTCTCATTTACGACTGCATGGATGCAGAAGGTAGAGCAATGCAGGAGCAATTGCCGAGA
>NZ_JACJFD010000011.1:0-109378 GCF_014164415.1 Pseudoalteromonas sp. SG43-1
CTTAATACTTAATACACACTTTCATAATTAAAAAGGGCCGATATCGGCCCTTTTTAGTAAAAAGTGACAAGTATTAGTCTAAAACTTTTGAATCATTCGCTTTATTTAATAAGCTTCGGCTTTGTGTTAAAAAGTGCTCTGTTGAGTCAGAAAAGTAAACTTTCGCTTGCGCAAAAGAATCAATAAGCGCTGCTTTATCTCCTGCTTTTAATTTTTCCAATGTACTTGCAAAAGTGTCTTGGTACTGTGCGAGCAGGCTCTCTACATCATCGAATTGCGCTAACATAATATCTGAGTACAACTCCGGCGACTGCGCAAATAAACGCCCTACCATCATCAGCTCTAATTGATAAATAGGTGACGAGCAACTACGTAACTCTTCAAGTGTATGACTTTGTTTTGCTAAAAACTGTCCGTACACAAATGTTGTTAAATGGCGCATTACCTGAATAATTTGCATTGCTTCGTCGTGCTTTTTAGCATCAAGCTCAACAAGCTGACAACCCCATACTTGTAACTGCTGTAACAAACCTTTTGCCGCTTGGTGCTCTCGCCCTTCACATACAACGACCGTTTGTTTTACCCAATGTGATATGTCAGGGCCAAACATAGGATGCAAACCAACCACAGGGCCACTGTGCGCAGCTTTTAGTGCTTTAATAGGCGATTGCTTTACCGATGTAATATCAACTAGTAAACAGTCATCATCTAGTTTAGGTAACTTAGCAACTACTGCGTCCAATGCATTAATTGGTACGCTAATCATTACCAGCTTGGCACCTTTTAAAATATTTTGCGCATCGTTTTGCTGATCTTTATCTAAAACTTTAACTTCGTAACCTGAGCGAATAAACTGCTGAGCAAATAGCTGCCCCATAGCACCTTGACCACCTACAATAACAATTGGCGAAAGCTCTGCCGCTGCACATGCAAGTTTTGCTTGTTGGTTTTGATAGGCTTCTCGCATCATGCGTCTTAGTATATCTTCAACTAGATCGGGGCTTACATTTTGATTTATTGCTTCTTGTCTTCTTGCCGCTAATAGCTCTGCTTCACGATTAGGTGCATGTAAAGGCGCGCCTGTTTGTTGTTTTATCTCACCAATTTTTTGCGTAATACCATTACGTTTAGCAAGTAAGGCAACAAGTTGTGCGTCGCATTCATCTATACCTTCTCTCAGCTGTGCTAAATCACTTATGTCAGCCACGTTCATACCACCTTAAAAAACAAATAACGTAAATATAAATTTACATAAAAGTAAACTAATCAATACGATAAATACTAACAGGATCAGCTAATTGATAAAAGGCTAAAGCTTAAATTTTACTAATAAGGAAATAAGAATTGATAATTGAGAATTGAGAATTGAGATAATAATATTCTAAAACCAAAACGGGTTGCAACCCGAAGGATGCAACCCGTTTTTTTGCGTTGATAAACAGCGCGTATTAGTTAAGTTTTTCTCTAATACGTGCAGATTTACCAGAACGCTCACGTAGGTAGTAAAGCTTAGCACGGCGAACTGCACCGCGACGCTTAACTGCTACGCTATCAATAAGAGGGCTGTGCGTTTGGAATACACGCTCAACACCTTCACCGTTCGAAATTTTACGAACTGTGAATGCTGAGTGAAGACCACGATTACGCTTAGCGATTACAACACCTTCAAAGGCCTGTAGACGCTCTTTAGCACCTTCTTTTACTTTTACCTGTACAACCACTGTATCACCAGGGCCAAATGCAGGTACGTCTGTTTTAAGCTGCTCATCTTCAAGCGCTTTAATAATATTTTGGTTTACTTTTGCCATTATGTTTCTCACTTTCCTAGGTGTAACTGTCTTCTAGCCACAAGCTTTTTGGTACTCTTGCTGAAATTCTGCGAGTAATACCGCTTGCTCCTCAGTCAGAGCTAGGTTATGCAACAAGTCAGGACGTCGTAACCAAGTTCTACCTAATGACTGCTTAAGCCGCCACTTTGCTATCTCTTGGTGGTTTCCACTGAGTAATACAGCAGGAACCTGTTTGTCGTCCAATGTTTCTGGTCGTGTATAGTGTGGACAATCTAACAAGCCATCCGAAAACGAATCTTGTTCTGCTGACTGGTTATGACCTAACACACCTGGCACTAATCGCGCTACTGCGTCAATTAATGTCATGGCAGGTAGTTCACCACCACTCAAAATAAAATCACCAATTGACCATTCTTCGTCAACATATGATTCTATTATTCTCTCATCTATACCTTCATAGCGACCGGCAATCAAAATCAGTTTATTAGAGTTAGCGAGTTCGCTAGCGCCCTGCTGATCAAGTTTGCGCCCTTGCGGGGACATATAAATTACTTTAGCGCCATCACCAGCTGCTTTTTTAGCTTCGGCAATCGCTTTTTTTAATGGCTCAACCATCATTAACATACCTGGCCCGCCCCCGTAAGGACGGTCATCTACGGTTCTATGCTTATCTAAAGCGTAGTCTCGCGGATTCCAACAGTTAAAATCAATTAAACCATTTTTTACTGCGCGACCGGTAACACCTTGGTCTGTAATAGCGTCAAACATGTCTGGAAAAAGGCTTATCACCCCTACCCATAATGAACTAGTTTGCGTCATTAAAACCCTGGGTCCCAATCTACGGTAATTTCTTTTGCGTCGTATTTAACTTCTTTAATAACTGAATCAGTTAAAAAAGGAATCAAACGTTCAGCTTGACCAAATGCATCTTTACTGTTTGCTTTCACAACTAGTACGTCATTTGACCCTGTCTCCATAAGGTCATCAACAATGCCTAAGCTATAACCTTTATCGGTTATAACAGACATGCCAATGAGATCTCGCCAATAGAACTCACCTTGCGGAAGTTCTGGTAAATGCGCTGCATCCATTGAGATTTCAGCATGGGTATAAGCCATTGCTTCGTCTCGGTCGTTTATCTGCGCAAATTTAGCGATAAAGCCTTTGTTGTGGCGACGCCAGTCGACCACTTCTAAGGACTGCCATTTACCTTGCTGCCCTATCAACCACGGGCTGAAATCGAAGATCCCTACGGGATCATCAGTAAATGAATGTACCTTAAGCCAGCCCTTTATACCATATGGGGCACCGAGCTTTCCTACGACAATTATTGATGAGGTGTTCTCTTGACTCATGGTTACACTTACGCCTATTAAGCCGCTTTACGAGCGTCTTTTACTAACTTAGCTACGCGATCTGAAAGAGATGCGCCCTGACCTACCCAGTGTTCAACACGTGGTAAATCTAAACGAATTTTTTCTTCTTGACCTGAAGCAATTGGGTTAAAAAAGCCTACTTTCTCGATGAAGCGACCGTCACGCGAGAAACGGCTATCCGCAACCACAATTTGATAGAAAGGGCGTTTTTTAGCGCCACCACGTTGCAAACGAATAGTTACCATACCGTCCTCTATAAAGATTGACTGTTTTCATTAATAAGATTTACTCCCCAGAATGGGGAGCTGGGGAATTGTACGAGTTTTTGGCAATAACGCAAGTAAGAAGTGAAGCAAAAAGACAGTTTAGTAGGTTAAACCGTGATCTCAACGACAAATTAGGGTTAAAGGTGTATTACATGCATAATTTATTCAACAAAAAAGGAGCTATTTGCTCCTTTAAATATGATTCGCTATTGTTTTAAAAAATAACTCAAAAGTATTTTTTAAAACTTAGGACCACCTCCACCCATCATCCCAGGTGGTAACATGCCTTTCATACCGCGCATCATTTTAGTCATGCCGCCTTTACCTTTCATCTTTTTCATCATTTTTTGCATTTGCGTAAACTGCTTAAGCAACTTATTAATCTCTTGTACTTGTGTGCCAGAGCCTGCTGCTATGCGTTTTTTACGCGAACCTTTAATGATTTCTGGACGTGCGCGCTCTTTTTTAGTCATTGAGCTAATAATAGCTTCCATTTGGATAAATGTTTTGTCACCCATTTGGCCTTTAACAGCATCTGGTAAGTTAGACATACCAGGGAGCTTATCAAGCATCGACATCATGCCACCCATATTTTTCATTTGCTTTAATTGATCAGCAAAGTCGTCAAGGGTAAAACCGGCACCTTTAAATACTTTTTCAGCAACTTTGGCAGCTTGCTCTTTATCTACTTTCATTTCGACTTCTTCGATTAATGAAAGTACATCACCCATACCTAAAATACGCGACGCTATACGGTCTGGATGAAAAGGCTCTAGTGCGTCAGTACGCTCACCCACACCCATAAATTTAATTGGTTTGCCTGTGATATGACGAATAGATAAAGCAGCACCACCACGTGCATCACCATCGGTTTTTGTTAATATTACACCGGTTAGTGGCAGGGCTTCGTCAAATGCTTTAGCTGTATTTGCCGCATCTTGACCCGTCATTGCATCAACAACGAATAAAGTTTCAATTGGGTTGATTGCTTTGTGAAGATCTTTAATCTCGTCCATCATGTTGCTGTCAACATGTAAACGACCTGCGGTATCAACAAGTACTACATCTATAAATTTCTTTTTAGCATGAGAAATTGCAGCGTTTGCAATATCCACTGGCTTTTGCGAAATATCACTTGGAAAGAAATCAACGTCAACTTCTGTAGCAAGCGTTTCTAGCTGTTTAATCGCAGCAGGGCGATAAACATCGGCACTTACTACAAGCACTGATTTCTTTTTGCGTTCTTTTAAAAACTTAGCAAGCTTAGCTACACTGGTGGTTTTACCCGCACCTTGCAGACCCGCTACCATAACAACGGCTGGCGGTTGTGCATTTAGGCTTAGCTCTTCATTGGCCTCACCCATTGCTTTTTCTAGTTCTTCACGCACTATTTTTATAAATACTTGGCCTGGGCTTAAGCTTTTTGTAACTTCAACCCCAACTGCACGTTCTTTAACTTGTTTTACAAACTCGCGAACAACAGTCAGTGCCACATCGGCTTCTAAAAATGCCATACGCACTTCGCGAAGTGTGTCTTTTATGTTGTCTTCAGTCAGACGGCCACGGCCACTGATATTTTTTAAGGTTTTACCTAATCGTTCTTGGAGGTTCTCAAACATGTAACGGTTCCGATAAGACGTTTATATCAATCCATTAAAATTTTACGGTTAGTTTGATTTTCAATTAACCAGGATTGACTTATTAAGTTTCAATTAAAAGTAGTATACCGTATATGGCGTCTTACAATACAGTGTTCAAGTGCACCTTGTTGAGTTTCTTTTTTTAAGGTCTATGCATTTGCTTTGCTATAAAATACAATGGCTATATAACAACAAGGATTATTTTGTCTCAAATTAAGTGGCCCAAGCACAATGCTGATTATTAGTTTAACTATTATTGCCAGTTTATTTTATGTGTTAGCAACGTCTCACGTGCTCTCACGCCTGTTTCATCAACAAGGCCCTAGCCAAAAGGTAACCGTCATATTGAGCACGGTTGCTATAGTGGCGCATATGCTGCTGTTAGTTAACTCTGTTTTTAGATCCGACGGTCAAGACTTAAGTATTGTAAACGTCTCCCTTTTAACATGCTGGGTTATTGTAGTTTCAGTAACAGCTGTGTCGCTAAAGTTCCCTGCCACTTTATTATTGCCCGTTGTTTATGGTTTTGGTGCTTTACTTACAATTGCCAGTTTATTTATTCCTCATCATATTTTACTGCAAAGCATTAATATTGAGGTTGGCTTAGTAACACACATTTCCTTATCCCTATTGGCCTACTGTATTTTAATTATTGCTACTTTATATGGTGTACAGTTCTACTTTATTGATAAACGTTTAAAACGTAAAGATTTAGCAATTGTGCATAGTCACCTTCCGCCTTTGATGGTTGTTGAGCGCCAGCTTTACCAACTCCTTAATTTAGGCACCATATTACTCACGTTCGCATTACTCTCGGGGTTTGTATTTCTTGATGGGATGTTTGCTAAAGAGTTCATTCATAAAACGATATTGTCGTTAGTTGCGTGGGCTATTTTTGCCATTGTAGCCATCGGGCATATGAAAAAGGGTTGGCGCGGTAAACCTGTGGTTATTACGATCATGGTCGCTGCATTTGTCCTCACACTCGCATATTTTGGCAGCCGTTTCATACAAGAAGTGATACTAAATAAGTTTTAACTTGACTCTGCTTGCTCACTCTAGCTTAATACGCATTGATTTATAAGAAAAGGATCCATCGTTGGACGACATATCGACAAGTACCCTATTTATCATTTTAGGTTTTTTGGTGCTTTTTTCTGCTTATTTTTCTGGTTCAGAAACCGGAATTATGTCAATCAATCGTATACGCCTGCGACACCTCGCTAAAGAGGATCATCGTGCAGCTAAACGAGTCAGTAAATTACTTAGCCGTCCAGATAGGCTCATCGGTTTAATCTTAATTGGCAATAATCTTGTCAATATAGCTGCAGCTCAAGTTGCTACCATTATAGGTATTCGCCTTTACGGTGACCTTGGTATTGCTATCGCTACGGGTGTGTTAACTTTAGTCGTGCTTATATTTGCCGAAGTAACACCTAAAACTCTTGCTGCCCTCTATCCTGAAAAAGTTGCTTTTCCAAGCTCAATAATACTTAAAGGGTTACTAAAAATTCTTTTTCCTTTTGTTGTTATCGTTAACTGGATGACCAACGGGATATTGCGATTATTTGGTATTAGTGCCGCTCAAATCGACGAGCACAGCATGAGCAAAGAAGAATTAAAAACAGTGCTCAATGAGTCAGGCGCACTTATCCCTGCTCGCCATCAAAGTATGCTGACCTCAATTTTAGATTTAGAGCAAGTAACCGTTGAAGATATCATGATCCCACGCAACGAAATTGTGGCTATTGATATTAATGATGATTGGAAACTAATTAGTCGCCAGCTTACCCATGCACAACATACTCGCGTGTTATTGTATCGCGACAATATAGATGACGCAGTAGGCTTTATTCACTCTCGAGATGCACTTCGTCTACTTACAAAAGAGCAATTTGATAAACCATCTTTGCTGCGTGCTGTACGCGAAATTTACTTTATCCCAGAGGGAACATCACTTAACACTCAGCTGTTAAAGTTTCAGCAGTCTAAAGAGCGTATTGGCTTAGTAGTAGACGAGTATGGCGATATTCAAGGTTTAGTAACGCTTGAAGATATTTTAGAAGAAGTTGTTGGCGATTTTACAACTACACAAACTCGTACGCCAAGCGAAGAAGTAGAAACACAAACTGATGGCTCTTGTATTGTAGATGGCGGCGCTAACGTACGCGATTTAAATAAAGAGATGGGTTGGGATTTCCCACTAGACGGCCCAAAAACTTTGAGTGGTTTAATTGTTGAATACTTAGAAGATATTCCCGATGCAAATATTAGTCTACGTATTGCGGGCTACCCTATTGAAGTACTTGAAGTAAAAGAGAATATGATAAAACAGGTGAAGATTCAGCCTAATAAGCGTTCTCGCTAAGTATAAAAGGAGCCGATTGGCTCCTTTTTTATATCCATTAATAACTCTCTAGCCAAATATAAGACGTTCAAACCAACCTTTATCAAGCTCGTCTTCACAGCGCTTTAATTGCGCGCCATAACGGCTCGCTCTGTGTTTAACTTTATTTGCTACACCCATTAACCACTTTTTCTTTTTATATGTGCCACGCTTATAGCCACCCCAACCTTCATGATAATTAAGGTATTGTGCGTAAGCATCCCATTTAGAGATTTTATTTACTTTATGCGTTTTATAAACAAACCACGCCATAAAGTCGATTGCATCGTCAAAGTCGTCTCTATCAGCACCATTGTTGCCTGTTTCACGAATATAATCTGACCATGTTGGTGTTTTAGCCTGTGAGTAACCATAAGCATCACTTGCGCGACCGGTTGGAATTATCCATAAGAAGTACTCCATAGGCGGAGCGGCATCATGCTTAAATGAGCTTTCCTGGTACATCATACTCATGAGTACATGCTTAGGAGAACCCCATTTTTCTTGCGCATCTTTTGCGTCAAAATACCAATCAGGTTTTTCTTCAAAGATTTTACATAGATCGTTAGGTTGTTTTGGAGGGGCTGTAGCACAACCAGCTAAAGTAATGGCAAGAGATAAAATAATTGCATTTTTTTTCATTTTTCTAAGATCTCACAGAACTTTTCTAAAAAGTGTGGGTCTGACTCAATGAATGCAGCAGTACGGCATTAGTTCATCCCTGAATATATATTTACGCAGCCTACTTAGGCTGCGTTTTTTTTGCTTAAATTTTACTAAGTATTAAGATTATTTACCGCCAAAATACGCATCTAAAAAGGCGGTAAATGACTGGGTATCTGCTTGCTCAATTGCAGTTTGTGCTTCGTTAGACTCTACAACTTGTTGTTCCAGCCAAGGCTTTAAAAACTCACTGTAATCAGTGTCTGCGTGGCTTTGTTTGTATTTATTAGCCAGTGCTAGTGCAAAGTGACCGTTGTCTAAACCAGACTCTTTTAATTGCGACACGTAACGTCCAGAATAAGTAAGCTCTGGATTATGCACCCACGTTGCCATGCGCTTTATAGTATCGGAGTAATAATTAACACCATAAGCATTATCCATCCATTTAGCGACATCAGTGAGCTGTGCAAATATTTCATCGCCCCACGACTGAAGACTACGCTGTGTGTTATTAAAGTTAAGCATTAGCCCTTCTTCTCGACCTTGATTGACTACTGTGTCGAGGTTTTCAGTACTGCGTGCTTGTTCTTTCCAATCCATTGGAGCTGAATCTTTTAATAAACAATACGTTAAAAACACATCTAAAAAGTGAATTTGCTCAATATCAATACCAACTTCGCTAAACGGATTAACGTCTAATGCGCGAATTTCTACGTATTCAATGCCTGCTCGAAGCAGTGCATCTGTTGGCGTTTCGCCACTTTTAGCATTACGCTTAGGACGAATTGGCGAGTAAAATTCGTTTTCAATCTGCAGAATATTTTTATTTAACTGCTTAGGGTTTTCACTCTTGTAGTCATCAAGATCACCATAAATTTCTGATGGTGTGTTGATTGCTTTTTTAAGGCCTGCTACATATTCATCTAACGAGTTATACATTACGCGTAGTGACGACTGAGCGCTATTTGTATAACCTAAATTGCCTAAACGCAGTGCCGTACCAACTTCTAAGTAAAGTGTACCTTTACCTAGTTTTTTAAATGGTAAATCGGTTTTTCGACCTTGTAAAAATGAGTTACACAATGCTGGCGATGCACCAAACATGTAACTTATTAGCCATAGTTCGCGTTTAAAGTTACGAATAAGTGCTAAATAACCTTCTGAAATAAAATCTTGAAGGCTAGCATTGCTTTTTTGTAACGAATGAAGCGATTGCCAAAGCGTATCTGGGAATGAAATATTAAAGTGAACACCTGCAATTGCTTGCATCATACTTCCGTAACGATTTTTTAACCCTTCACGGTATAGTGTTTTCATTTGACCAGTATTTGAACTACCAAATTGAGCTAAAACAATATCATCTTGGTGTTCAATAAAGCATGGCATACTAATAGGCCAAAGCAGTTCATCGTCCATTTTTTCTAGAGTGAACTTTTGAAGATCTTTTAATTGCTTAAGAGTTTGCGTTGACGACTCACTAACTGGAGTAATAAATTCAAGTAAAGATTCAGAAAAATCAGTTGTGATATGGCCATTAGTTAATGCACTGCCCACCCCTTTTGGATGGCCTTTAGGTGATATAGCACCATTCTCTTGTATTCTTAGCGACTCTCGCTCTATGCCACGTTTAATGCCTTTAACTGCATGTTGGTGCTCATTTACTGATAACGCTTCAAGTGCGTTAGCTAAATCATGTGTTGTCAAAAAATCTTTCCTCGGGCCACGTGGCTTAATCATAAGGTTATGGGGACTAATTACTTAGACTCAAGATTAATACCAATTTTTATTGAAAATATGATCATTGTATCGCATTAAATAGCGCATTCACTGCGTTGAAAATTACTCATATAGAACAACTACATGTCATAATTTTCGCCTTGCTATTGTGCTATTTTCTTAGCGCTATAATAGATCACTTATTTAATACAACTGGTATAAATTGCTAAGAACTATATAACTTTTCAAATTTAATAATTATTTCCCCACTTTATACATGCACTTAATATGACCAACATCATTATATTAAGTCGTAATATTGCCATTGCTATGTGCATTATACAAATGCTTTAAATACGTATTTAATTATAAATCAAATAAGTAAAATATCAGCTTAAAGTAATAGACCGGAACTTATGCAAAATCAGTTCAATTTAGCTGTCCGGTATTTAAACTTGATCTAGATCAATAAATACAATTATTTGTCTTATGAGCATAGAAGGAAGGACGCTATTTTTTGCTTTGTAGAGTGTAAGCAATATAATGACTGCAACAATAAAGGATGATAATAAATACAATGCACAATGATAAAAGCTTAAAAAATGAAGAAGTATACTTTGATGAATCACAAGAGCTGGTTTCCACTACTGATCTTAAAGGTGTAATAACATACGTCAATCAAGCGTTTTGTGCTGTAGCAGGATATAGCGCACAAGAGCTTGTCGGTCAGCATCATAATATTGTTCGCCACCCTGATATGCCAAAAGCAGCCTTTAAAGAAATGTGGGCAACATTAAAACAAGAACACTCGTGGCGCGGTATGGTTAAAAACCGCTGTAAAGATGGCCGCTATTACTGGGTAGATGCCTTTGTAACCCCCATTTTTGAACATGGCCGACTTGTTGGTTATCAATCTGTAAGAACCAAAGCAAGCTCTCAACTTAAGCACCGTGCACAAACACTTTACAACAAAATAAATACCAACAAGTCATTATTTAAACTACGAGAACACACCACAATACGACAAAGCCTTACTTTTATAAGTCTATTATTTTGGCTGATTTTTATTGCTGTCGCGGCATCAATCACCATTGCTGCAATTAGCCTATTTATTTGTGCTTTAGTTATTGTGCTAAATTATGACGAACTCATTGTTACCCCTAAAATATTACGCGAACAAAAAGCAAAAGCCGATTCAATCTCTCGTTATATTTACAGCGGCCATACACCGCACAGTGTAAGTGATTATAGAGAGCAAATGCTAAGTGCAAAATTGCGCACAGTTCTTGGCCGTATGAAAGACTCAACATTAAGCTTTAATGGCATCGCGACTGATTTAGACAAACAATCAACACTCACCGAAAAAGGGATTTCTTCTCAAGGTGAGCGTTTAGAACAAATTGCATCAGCGATGACTCAAATGAGTTCTACCATTGGTGAAATATCAGTAAATACCGCTCAAACAGCGGATAAAGTGAATAACACCCATCAAAGTTGCTCAGAGATAAAAGACCACATTGCTGATAATAGTAAAATGGTATCTGACTTAGCTTCTCAAGTAGAACAAGCTGCAAATACAGCCACCAGCTTAGCCTCTGAAGCAGATAAAATTGGTAAGGTAATGAGTGAAATAGAGGGAATTGCCGATCAAACTAACTTACTTGCTCTTAATGCAGCGATTGAAGCAGCTAGAGCGGGAGAACATGGTCGAGGCTTTGCAGTAGTCGCAGATGAGGTAAGGACCCTTTCGTCACGTACTCAAAATGCTACAACACAAATCCATAGTTCTATTAAAGAAATACAAGATACTTTATTTAGCTGGTCCAAAGTAATGCAAAGCACTAAAGCACAAGCCGATAACTGTGTTTTGACAACCGATAAAACTCAAGTTGAATTAGAGGGTATTTTTATCCAAATCAGTGAAATATCTCACTTGGCAATACAAATATCATCCGCTGCAGAAGAGCAACAAATGGTTAGTAACGACATTAGTAATAATGTTTCGCAAATTAAAGACTTTGGCGATAACAACTTAAGTTTAAGCTTTAATGTAGCAAAAGGTGCAGCTGAGCTTGTTGAAGGCTCACGTAGAGTGAACGATTTATTACTAACTTTTAAAGTTTAACAAACATAAAAAAGCCGCTATTTTAGCGGCTTTAGAGTTTAATTATTTACAATCAGCGTTTGGTAAATACCAAAGAGTCGTCATTTGCATCAATAACAATCACGCTACCTGGTATGTAGTCCCCATTAAGTAGCTTTTGTGCTAGCGGATTTTCAATCGTTTGCTGAATAGCACGCTTAAGCGGGCGTGCACCGTACACAGGATCAAACCCACTTGCTGCAATTCGCTCAAGTGCAGCATCGCTTATTTCAAGCAGATACCCCATCTCTGTTAAACGCTCACGTAATTTCATTAACTGAATATCAGCTATTTCTTTTATATGCTCGTTTGCTAACGGGTGGAATACAACAGTCTCGTCAATACGGTTAATAAACTCAGGTCTAAACTCATTAATCAATACTTCCATTACTTTAGCTTTAAGGGTCGTATAGTCATTATTCCCCGCTTGTTCTTGGATAATATCTGAGCCTAAATTTGATGTCATGATAATAACAGTATTTTTAAAATCAACGGTTCTACCTTGTCCGTCAGTTAATCGGCCATCATCTAACACTTGCAGTAAAATGTTAAACACATCTGGGTGTGCTTTTTCTATTTCATCAAGCAATATAACTGAGTAAGGTTTACGACGAACAGCTTCTGTTAAATAACCGCCCTCTTCATAACCCACATAACCTGGAGGTGCGCCCACTAGGCGTGCAACTGAGTGCTTTTCCATAAACTCAGACATGTCGATACGTACCATGGCATCTTCGGTATCAAACATAAAACCTGCCAGTGCTTTTGTAAGCTCGGTTTTACCCACACCTGTTGGACCTAAAAACAAGAAAGAACCAATTGGGCGATTAGGATCTGCAAGTCCTGCACGTGAGCGTCGTATTGCGTTAGCAACAGCAACGACCGCTTCATCTTGCCCTATTACTTTACTGTGTAACTTATCTTCCATTTGCAGCAGCTTTTCACGCTCACCTTGTAGCATTCTTGCAACAGGAATACCTGTCCAGCGAGATAAAATTTCAGCAATTTCATCCTCACCTACTTGGTTCTTAAGCAGAGTCATTTCTTGCATTTCAGCTTGTGAGGCTAAATCAAGTTTTCGTTCAAGCTCTGGAATTCGCCCATATTGCAGCTCTGACATACGCTGTAAATCACTTGCTCTTCGCGCTACATCTAAATCTAATCTTGCTTGTTCAAGCTCGGCTTTAATTACTTGTGTACCTTGAAGCGATGCTTTTTCAGCATTCCAAATTTCGTCTAGTTCACGATATTGCCCATCAAGGTCGGTGATCAACTCTTGCATTTCAGTGCGACGTTTTTGACTCGCCTCATCTTTTTCTTTAGCAAGTGCATTATCTTCTAATTTTAATTGGATAATACGACGCTCAAGCTTATCTAACGACTCTGGTTTTGAATCAATTTGTAATCGAATTGAAGAACCCGCTTCGTCAATTAAATCAATTGCTTTATCTGGTAACTGACGATCGCTAATGTAGCGGTGAGATAACTGCGCCGCAGCAACTATCGCGGGATCAGTAATTTCTACTGAATGATGTAGCTCATATCGCTCTTTTAAGCCACGCAATATTGCAATGGTATCTTCAACCGACGGCTCTTCAATGAGTACCTTTTGGAATCGACGCTCAAGTGCTGCGTCTTTCTCTATATATTTACGGTATTCATCAAGCGTGGTTGCGCCAACACAGTGTAACTCACCGCGTGCTAAAGCAGGTTTTAGCATATTACCCGCATCCATTGCGCCATCACTTTTGCCTGCACCCACAATAGTGTGTATTTCATCAATAAATAAAATGACTTGGCCTTCTTCTTTAGCCAATTCGTTTAACACTGATTTTAAACGCTCTTCAAATTCACCGCGATATTTAGCGCCCGCAACTAGTGCTCCTAAATCAAGCGATAAAACACGTTTGTTTTTTAATCCTTCAGGTACTTCACCATTAATAATACGCTGTGCTAAACCTTCTGCTATTGCTGTTTTACCAACACCTGGCTCACCGATTAATACAGGGTTATTTTTAGTACGGCGCTGTAATACTTGAATCGTGCGGCGAATTTCGTCATCACGACCAATAACAGGGTCAAGCTTACCTTGCTCTGCTCGCTCAGTTAGATCAATCGTGAACTTTTCAAGCGCTTGGCGTGTTTCTTCGGCATTTGGGTCATCAACTTTTTGACCACCACGAATCGCTTTAATTGCTGTTTCAATTTTAGTGGAGGTAATATTTAACGATCTGAATATATCGCCAAGTGGACCTTTATCGTCGCATGCTGCCAGTACAAACAATTCACTTGAAATGTATTTGTCTTTGCGTTTTTGCGCATACTTGTCACATAGGTTAATAAGTGAAGCCATATTATTTGATAGCTGCACGTCGCCACCTACGCCTTCTACTTTAAATAGTTTTTCTATTTCTTGAGAAAGCTTGGTGTTAAGTTCATCTGCGCTGACCCCCGTTTGTGCAAATAACGCGCGCACACTGGAGCCGCTTTGCTGCAGTAGTGAATACATTAAATGTACGGGTTCAATAAATTGATGGTCGCGGCCAAGGGCTAGCGATTGCGCATCAGAAAGCGCAGATTGAAATTTACTTGTAAATCTATCTAAACGCATGGTGTTACCTATTAAATAATCTAATTGCTTAATTAATGGGTATGTTTAGGTGTTTGTTCAAGGTGTAGAGAGAAATATAATAGCTAAAGGTGCTAATTACTTGCGCCAGATCAAACTTGCCATACGTCCGGTTTGCCCATCCCGTCGATAAGAAAAAAATAAGTCACTTTGAGAGACTGTACAATAGTCGCCGCCTGTAATATTTTTAACGCCTTGCTGGGTAAGTAAAGTACGCGCAATGCCAAAAATATCAGCAAGAAATTTGCCATTAGCTTGTGGTGTAAATGCTTGAATAAATGAAGAAGACCTTTTTTGAAATAACTCAAACACTTCAGCGCCAACCTCAAATTGAGTTGGCCCAATTGCAGGCCCTAGCCAAGCATTTATATTTTCATACTTTGAGCTAAAACATTCTAAAGTATTTTTAATAATTCCCTGCTCAAGCCCCCGCCAGCCACCATGTATAGCTGCAACTTCCTTCTCATCATCACTCACTAATAAAATAGGTAAGCAATCGGCAGTCATGATAGCCAAAGGCTGATTTAATAACTGAGTATAAAGCGCATCAGCATTGTGTAACTTATTAGAGTCAAAATGTTCATCAACAATAACAACATCAGAGCTATGAACTTGATTTAGCCACACGGCAGGTTTAGGTAAGTGTTTGGTTAATAGTGAGCGGTTTTTTGATACATGATCTTGATTATCTCCAACATGGTATCCCAAATTGAAACTTTTAAATGGTTTTTTTGAAACACCACCTCCACAAGTAGTACTTAACGTTCCTACTTTATGAAGGTTTTGCCATGTCGCTGACAATAAGTGCATTATCTATCGATATCAGGATTAGCTTTAGTATCTTCACGTAGTGCATGTGTCATAGCAACCATATCATCAGGGATAGGTGCTTGCCATGTCATCATTTCACCCGTGATTGGATGCGCAATGCTCAATTTTACAGCATGTAGTGCTTGGCGTCTAAAGCTACGAAGTAACTCGAATAACTCTGGTGTTGCACCTTTAGGTGGACGCGGACGGCCGCCATAAGATTGATCGCCAATTAGCGGATGATTTAAATGTGCCATGTGCACACGAATCTGGTGAGTACGGCCTGTTTCTAGGCGCAGACGTAAACGAGTATGAGCACGGAATTTTTCAGCAACACGGTAATGTGTAATTGCCGGTTTACCCAGTTCATGTACGGCCATATGCGTACGCTGAGTAGGATGACGGCCAATCGCTTTTTCAACCATACCACCTGCAGTCATAGTACCATTACACAGTGCTTCATATTCACGCGTAAAGTTTTCACGCTTTTGCAGCGCTGTTACTAAATGCGTTTGTGCTGGAATCGTTTTAGCTACAACCATTAAACCGGTCGTGTCTTTATCTAAACGATGCACAATACCTGCGCGTGGCACGTTAATTATTTCAGGGTAGTAATGTAGCAATGCGTTTAACACTGTTCCATTAGGGTTACCCGCACCTGGGTGAACCACTAGGCCCATTGGTTTATTAATTACCAAAATATCATCGTCTTCATAAACAATGTTTAATTTGATATCTTGTGCTTCGTATTCGCGTGGTGCTTCAATTGTTGTTTCAACACTTACAACTTCACCACCTAGTAGCTTTTCGCGTGGAGTGTTGAAAATTTCACCGTCTACAGTGATTTTATCATCCAAAATCCACGTTTTTATACGAGAACGTGAATAATCAGGGAACAATTGTGCTAATACTTGGTCTAGACGTTTACCACCTAATTCGGTTGGAACGTCGGCTTGAAGAGAAATTTGCTCTGACATTAGTAACTTTACCCAATTTACCAGTGCAAGCTTTGCTCGACTGGGTTAGAATCGCTTTTAATAAAAGCATAATATAATACGCATAGTTTACTCGGTTTTACCGACTTGGCCTAGCCGAAGACATCGAAGGTAACAAATAAAATGATAAATAAAATAGGGAAACGTGCATTTGCCATTGTTTTTTCAGTTTCTGTACTTAGTTTAGGCGCTTGTTCGTCTGCTCCAGACCAAGAAGACATTCAACGTGTACCGAATAAGTCTGCACACGCTTTATATGAAGATGCAAAAGAAACGCTAGATTCTGGTTTATATGCTCGTGCAATTGAACTTTTGAGTGCTATAGACTCTCGCTACCCATTTGGCCCATTCTCTAAGCAAGTACAAATGGACTTAGTCTATGCACATTATCAATCAGGTAATACTGAACAAGCACTTGCAACCATTGACCGCTTTATTCGCTTAAACCCAAATCATAAAGATTTAGACTACATGTATTACATGCGTGGTTTAGTAAATATTAAAGCAGATAAAAATGCGTTCCAAGAGTACTTTGGTGTAGATAGAGCCGACCGTGATGCTAACCGTACTCGTGTTGCATTTACAGATTTATCGACATTAGTAAAACGTTTTCCAAAAAGTGATTACGCGCCTGAAGCTAAGCGTCGTTTAGTGTGGCTTTTAAACCGCATGGCACGTTATGAATTAAAAGTAGCAACTTACTATTACGAACGTGAAGCTTATTTAGCTGCTGCTAATAGAGGTAAGTTTGTTGTTGAGCATTATTCACAAAGCAGTTACTTAGATCCCGCGCTTGAAATGATGGAGAAAAGTTACGACCAATTAGGTTTAACTGAGCTTAGTGAGCACGCAAAGCAAACACGAAAACTAAATAAAAGAACTAAATAAATAAAAAAGGCGCTTACTAAAGCGCCTTTTAACTACATAGAAAAACAAGCTTAAATCGCTTCTTCATCTTCCTCTGCAGTACGAATACGTATTACACGCTCAACATCTGTGACAAATATTTTACCATCACCGATTTTTCCTGTTTGCGCCGTTTTTACAATAACTTCAATTGCACGGTCTACATCTTCATCAGTCAATACAATATCAAGTTTTACTTTAGGTAAAAAATCGACCATATACTCTGCGCCACGATATAGCTCAGTGTGACCTTTTTGACGCCCAAAGCCTTTAACTTCGCTTACCGTCATCCCCGTAATACCCACATCTGACAACGCTTCACGCACATCGTCTAACTTAAAAGGTTTGATAATTGCTTCTATTTTTTTCATATTAATTACTTTTGAAAGCTTCAGTTGCCTCGATTTTAGACAATCATAGTGTTCATAGCAAACAAAGCAATTGAATTACGGTGATAAAACAACCGATCGTGGTATAATTTATTATATAAAAATAGCTATACTTAAATGACTAGCAGTAAATGAGATTAATATGAAAAACAAACAAAACGGGTTCACCCTTTTAGAACTCATGGTAACCGTTGCTATCGTTGGCATTATTGCATCAATTGCGATTTGGAATAGCAGCGATATGCTAGAAGAAAATAGAGCTGAGAATTTTTTGTTGGAATTAAAAAGAAATATTAGCTACGCCCGTGCTCAAGCTGCAAGTACGGATGAAATTGTTATCATATGCCCTGCTCCTATAAGTAA
Organism: Pseudoalteromonas sp. SG43-1; assembly: GCF_014164415.1. Classification (NCBI taxonomy): domain Bacteria; kingdom Pseudomonadati; phylum Pseudomonadota; class Gammaproteobacteria; order Alteromonadales; family Pseudoalteromonadaceae; genus Pseudoalteromonas; species Pseudoalteromonas sp. SG43-1. The sequence goes on from NZ_JACJFD010000011.1 coordinate 18,073, forward strand.
AGTTGAGATTAATAGATACTTTAAATGTCAAAGTTCATGGGGGGAGGATTCAATCATAACTCTCTTTGTAGATACTAATAATAACGGAATATATAACTGGAAAGAAGATACTATTTTACGCACCATGGAGCAGATAAATAGTATAGACAAGGTTAAATTTACTGGTGATAGTAGCCTTCGCTTTAATACTAGTGGCCGCATTACAACAAACCTAAACACCAGCGGTAACTTTGCTGGTTTTGTATACTGCCCTAATAATGACAATGAAAACAATAAAGCGCTGAATGTATCAGTATCTGGTACTGCTTTCTACCTTGGTGACACCACTGAAAAGTGCGATTAAAAAACGTACAATTATATCTTGTCATATTTGTATCATTTACTAGACTGAGTTAATCATTTATTAACTCAGGTCTTCAAGGATGAGATTATCAATATCAAAAAGTAAGGGAGTAACACTTCTCGAATTAATGGTATCTATGGCTGTTGTCAGTATTATCAGCCAATTATCTATGTGGTTTTACCCAGATTTTTTAGCTAAAAACCGCTTAGATAACCACGTAAACCTCCTACACCGAAATATAAATTATGGCCGTTTATATGCCATTGAAAATACTACTTACGTCACGCTTTGTGCACTAAAAGACAGTCAATGTACAAAGGACGAGTGGAATGGCCAAATGTCACTCTTTATCGACAAAGATAAATCAACCTCGTTAGATGATGATGAACTACTCTTAAGTACTTTTGAGGAGATCCATGAAGCTGACAGTCTTAAATACCCTCGCAGCGCAATTACGTTTCGTCCTGATGGTTCTTTGAATGGTTTTCAAAATGGTACTTTTATATATTGCCCCAACAGCAATAAGGCCAACCTCGAGGGGTTGGCCTTATCAGTAAGTCAAACTGGCAGAATACGTATTAAATCAACTGATAAGTGCCAGAAGAAGTAATCTAGGCTATCGACCCCAGCAATAACCAATATCGGTGTCTCCTTTAGACCCTTTTGCACCTTTGAGACCAATATCAGTGATTGAAAGCTCTTTACAATCAGTATCTCCTTTTACAGCACCGTCTATAGGCTTAGCTGTAATAGTGAAGGTATTACTATCAACTACGCTGATAGATAGTTCAAAGTGACCATTTTCGGTTTTACTTTGTAGCCCTAAGTCAGTAAAGGATTGCGTATACTCACGATTATCTACAAAATATTGCTCCTCTTTGTTTGCAGCATCTAACAATGCTGCAGCAGCTTCAGCGCGCGAAGCACGCTTTACATATTCTGTATAATTGGGCAATGCAATTGAAGCAAGTATGCCTACAATTGCAACCGCTATCATCAGCTCAATTAAGGTAAACCCATGTTGTTTCTTCATTTAATTTCCTTAATTATTAACTTCGTCATTTTCTTCACGTTTATAGATATATGTTTGTTGAGTTTTAAAGCCAAACCCTACAGCATTGTCATTAACCAATACAACTTTACCATCAACAATTGTTAAGCCGGGGCCCTTTATCTCAACAGGCTTCATTGGGTTTTCAGCATTTTCACCTTTGATACCCGGCCCAATTAGATAAAACTGACTTTCTTGTGTTACGTCAACTGTTGGGTTGTCATCACACTTACCATCTCCATTACCATCTACGCATGAGGGGCCTTCGCCAAAGTATAACTGAGGTGTATCTGGTACATCATAGCTGGTTGTAAATTTAAGATCGTCATACACTTTCGTACCATAATGTAGGTGAAATGCGTATAAAGAACCACCACCACCACTTAGGGAACATTGGTTTTCAGTCGATGTATCTGATGCAGGTGTGAAACTTGTAAAATAAGCAACACCTCCAACAACTGTAGCAGCAGCTAGTGATTTTTCACCCGTTCCTAACTCATATCTCCAACCATTAAATTTAGCCAAGTCGACTTCTAAGTCAACAAAATCATCAACGTCATCTAGAGCATTACCAAATGGGTCTGAATTCATTTGCATCAAATCAGCAGGTACAATAGTATCCGGTGCATTCGTTTTATATGATTTAGTAACTGTATTTTCATCTCTGATCATAAACAGTTGATCTTTTTCATTGGTACCGGTTGGTTTTGAGCGGTTACCACTACCAATAACTATTGCATCATACGGCGTATCTAAGCGTGTTATAACGGTACTACCATCAACGGTTGTCTCGCTTACTTTACTATAAATGGTTCGTGCAACGAGTGGTTTGTAAAAAAAGCGTCTGTCCTCAGTTGCTTTATTACTGCCAAGCTCAGCTAATTTAAAGTGACTAAATTCACTAGTACTAGTGCCTGGCATATCTATACGCCAAATATCTCCACCAGTATCTGCCGCATAAATTCGGTCTATATATCCATCATAATCTGAGTCAAGCGTGGTAATATCTGCAGCAATACTATGCTTACCTTTAAAGCCATTAATATCGGGTGTTAATGCCCATACTCTTTTACCTGTTTCGGCTTCAACAATGTAAATACCTCGCCCTGTACTATCTTCACTTTTAATCACCGCATCTTTGTTTGTATCGTACCCAGCACCAAAAATTAATAAAGGCTTGTCACCAAATGCTTTAATGTAGGCTATTTGCGGTTTTGACCATGTTTGCGCAAGCTCTTTAAAATCACCTTTTCCGCCTTCTATTGGTGCGCTCCATAGTTTTTTAGGCTGATCGGGATTTGTTATATCCAGTGCGTAGTAGTTTTTACCACCTCGACGCATTCCTGCAAAAGCCCATACTTCATCATCACCACTCGCATCAATAATCCCGTCGTTTAAACCATCGCTATTTAAGTTTTTATTATTAAAATAAACGCTGATTGGACCATCCATACCATATTTTTTACCCGTTTCTTTGTTGCGCAGCGGTTGAATAATGCTGTACAGATCTGAGGGTATAAATGCCCAGCTTTCAGATACTTCATTATTTGTATCATCGTCTTTAAACATATGCAAAAAGCCAGCATTGGTACCAATAAGAATACGAATATCATCATTACCGTAATCAAGCGCAACAGGCTTTGAATGCAGAGGATCACCAAAAATATCATCTCTTTGATCCGTGGTATCGTTATCGTTATCTTCATCATCAACATCAATACCCATAGCCCATTTAATATCTGAACTAGATAAGCTAATTGGGTTATTAGTTATTAAATCAAGAATGTCACTAACAATCGATGTAGTAAATCGTACTATATCGCCTTGTTTATCTGTATATAGTGTTCTTCGTTCTTCTGCGTTGGTTCCTGTTAAGGTACTTAGTTGATAATTAACGCCACCTTGTGCTACTAAGTTCCCATCTGCTGACTTACCATCAGGAAGCCAAAATGTTTTTGCATCAGTGTCTATCAAACCATTAGAATCAAGCGCTACATTGCCTGTTGAATCAACTATGTTACTACCCGATACCTTTAACTTTTTTAAGTTACCGCCCCAGCGGGTATTTGTCTCTGGGTAAAACATTGCAAAATAAATAGCATCTCGACTACGGGTTTGATCTACGTTGTTACTAGCAACGGACGGCGATGAAAAGCTATCATTTACTTCACGAATACGAGAAATTGCACTGTTTAATGATTCAGAAAGCTCATCTGGCGTACTTGCGGGCAAGTTTTCACCACCACCTAAAGAAGCGGCCCTACGTAAAAGCTCTTGTCCACTCGCGCTCATACCAGAGCCAAAACCGATAGTATATAAACGGCCTGTTTCATGAATATCGGGAGTCGACGGGTATAAATCAACAGTAGTATCACTTGTACCATGAATAATTTTAGCCATTTGGTGTAGGTAACTACTGTAGTAACTATCCGTATTCCAGTTTAATCCTTCCCCAAAGTACTTCTCATGCTCTGCACTAATTTGGCTGTCACTATCATTATCACCAGATGGGTCGCCATCGGTCATATAAATGATATTTATCGAGTTGTCGCAGCGCTTAGCCTCAGCGGTGCTATCTGCAAAGGGCGATATGTAAGTATACTCATAATTATTTGTAGTTACATTTTCACACTCATAACTCCAGCGACCTCTATTTCTAACCCAACCACATTCAAGCTGTGTAAACTCACTTCCAGTTCTTAACTCGACACTCGTATCACGTTCAAGAATTGTGGCCTCTAAGCCATATTGAACTTTTTGCCCTGTAATATATAAATAAGCTTCCCAAAGGGTTTCTGTCAAAGGAGTACCGCCAGCAGCAGGTAAAGCAGCAAGTGAATTTCGTATAATTGTAGAATCTTTACCAACTCCATTAACTATATAACCACCGTCTGTGGCTTTAAAGCGCATTAAACCAAAGTCGATAGTATCTTCGTTATCGGTAATAACTTTATTCATCGCAAACTGTGCTGCAGCTAATCGACTATCAGAACATAAAACCCAACCTCCACTCGAATATTGCCCACAATTACTACCTGTACTTGATGAAAAAGCCATGCTTCCTGATGTATCAAAAATCAGTAATACTCGAGGTTTTTCTTCAACATCCACATCATGATTAACATAAAGCTCTATATCTTCAGCATAAACTGACGCACTTATTGTTAAGCCAAGTAAAGAGGCTAGCACTTTGTTTAATTTAAATTTCATCTTAAATCCCCTTACTTATGCTAGCCATTTCTTGCGCTACACCTGTAACAATGGTTAGTTCATGCTTACTTTTAGAGCCATATTCTATTGTCGTGGCGACCTGTAACATATTGCACGATATACCTGCAGTAAAATTAAAGCGTCGAGGACACTCTAGGTCAAGCGCACCTTTGTTTAGATTAACCATTTTGCTTTGCATACCATCATGTGTTGCGATCACCATGCCTTCTTTATCAGAGGCTGCAATCGAAGTGACTTCATCTGGACTCAAAAAAAACTGATTATTCGCACCTTTATTAGCTTCATCAGAAATCATGCGCTGTACTTCGCCAATAAGTTCATTTTCGGCCACTTCACGCTCTTGCGCTGCATTGGTAATTTTAATATCAATACTACTACTGCTCATAAGAGTCACCGCTATACCCGTCACTGCAATTACCATTATTAGAGCGGTGATCAGTACTACACCCTGCTGCTTTTTCTGTGATTGTTTTAAATACGCCATAAATTTGATCCAACATTATTTAATCGAATAGTCGTGGTAAACACTGTGCGTCTGAAACTATCTGTGAATTTCAATTCACGCTTGTTTTCATCTTCACCTAATATGTAAGTTTGGTTTTTAATTTTAACCCCAGGGTCTGGCTCCAATGCGCGTATTAATAAAAATACCTGTACTGTTAAAATACCCTTTCGATTTTCCCAATCAGTGTGCTCCATACTTTTAATACTTCGGTATGTATCTACACGATTGTCGCTGTTTGTATCGAGACCAAAAACAAACCGCATGTTTTCGACACCTTCCATAATAGTTTCTGTGGTGATATTTCCACCAACTAAGCGTTTTCTCATTAATGCAGGTACAGTTAGGTTCTTGTTATTTACTTTATATGTTTGCTCTGAAATATAATAAACATGATGGCTATACGGCCAAATAGAGGCATTAACAGAACTTCCTGTAATTTCACCTCGCTTGAATTGAGCTCTCTCTTGCTCCGCTATGAAATAGTTTTCACTCGTTTGAGTCTCAGCTTCAGTTAATTGATCACCTTGTAAAAACTTTAACTGAATAATATCGGTACCTTTTACTGGACTCGTTACGCAGTTTAGTTCTTTTGAAGCATCTGCAACCTTCGCATAAATAGTTCTAAAGTTACTCGCAGTTGCCAAATCAGGAAAACTACCGTTATTTAGTCCTTCGAAACAGTCATTTAGCGGATTTGATAATGCTTCTGTGTTTACCGAAGTAAAAGAATCATCATAATAAGTGCCCCAAAAGCCAATTTGCTCAATATCACGTTGCATTATGTTAATTGCAAGGCGTCCTGATTCTTGAAGTTCACCAATAGTCATCGTATCTTTAGTGGTTACTTTCATACCTATATAGGTAAACATAACGCCGCCTAAAATTAACCCACCAATAAATAATGAAATCATCATTTCTACAAGTGTAAAACCTTTTTGCTTCATGTTAGCTCCTAAGGTAAATATAACTAGTTAAAACAACTAAACGGCGCTTTTTATCAGCCGTTCCACACTTGATGTCTCCAGTCGTACTATTTGCATTAAACTCTTGACGCCCTTGCCAAGATACAACGACCTCTAAATTAAATGCTTTACCACCTGTACCTGCAACTGCAGTAGCCGCAATACATACAGTTGCGTCATCTAAAGAGCCTGTGTTTTCCCTTGCTTTTATAGCTCTTTTCCATTGCTCAAGGTCTAGAGCTGCAACTTGCGCTGCGCTACAAGTGCTTGTAAAACACGTCTGTGAGGTTTTAGTTGAGGCTTCGCTATTAAATGTTTGGGTATATAGGCTAGCTATTTGCGGGGTATCGTTAGCACGGATACGCTGCACAATATCATTACCAAGTGCAACTGCAGCAGCACGCTGCATAGAATCAAAGCTTGCTTGCTTTGCTTTTGCTTGCAAAGCAACTGCGCCTAAAAGGCCAAAACTAAGAATAATAAATGCAATTAGCACTTCAATCAGAGTGAAGCCTCTTTGCACTTTTACGTGAGGTGATTGCATAATAAAACCAAATAAAAATTATCTGATTTTAAGTTTATGTTATTTATTTGAGGAATCAATGAGGACTAAGACAAGCGGTTATATTTGTTGATAAACGGTTAATTAAACCTGTTTATTCAATAACACCGTTGATAATTAAGACTCAAATGTATTTAAATCAAGGGGAGGTTAATTGCAAGGTAAGCCTAAAGCGAATTTTTTACTAATTTAAGCTCACGGCGGCTCACTGGCAATAACTCACTGCACCCTTGTAGCTCAATCATATGATTGCCATTCGCTTTTGAATGCAAAGCAATTACTTTTTGTTTATTAACCAATGTATTGCGATGAATTCGCAAAATATGTGTAGGAAATTGTAACTCTAATTGTTTTAGACTTTGTTCAAGTAAAGCTTCTCCACCACAGAATATCATTTTGGTATACTTTTCTTCGGCACTAAAATACAAAACATCATTTATATCAACACTGCGTAGAGTACCAGCTAGCTGATAAGAGATTTTTACATTTTGTTGTTTTTGAATATGTACTTTATTTAAGCGCCCGACTTGCTTAAGCACCTTTTGCAATGATTGCTCTGAAATAGGTTTAACTAAATAACCTGCAGCGCTTAATTGTAAAGCATCGAAGGCATGCTCAGGGTGAGCAGTTATAAAAACAATAGCAGGAGGTAGAGTTAAACTATTGAGCTCATTAGCAACTTGTAAACCATTCATACCAGGCATATCAACATCTAAAAAAATCAAATCCGGCGTTTGCTTTTTAGCCAGTACTAGGGCTTCATTACCATTACTTGCCTCGCCTTGTACAACTATGCTTTTATCATGTGCCAACAAACGAATTAAGCGCGATCTCGCAAGAGGTTCATCATCAACAATGAGTACGTTCATACACTGCCCTCAATTAGCTTAGGAATAACGACCTTGACCCTAAACACATCATTTTTATTAGTAATTGTTAGCTGCGCTTTATTTTTATAATAAATATTTAATCGCTGGCGAATATTTTCAAGCGCCATGCCGTTATTAGGCCTAGTTTGAGCATTAGAAATTGTTATAGGGTTAGAAACAATCATGGTTATATAGCCGGTAGTAATATGTAGCTCTACTTTTATTTCTGCACCATGCTCACTTGTTTCAACACCGTGGCATACTGCATTTTCAATTAATGGCTGCAGGGTTAAACAAGGAATGCTCAATGCAGGTAGTTCATTAGGTATTTGCCAATCAACGCTTAAGCGATTACCGAAACGCCATGTTTCAAGTGCTATATATTGCTTACTCAGCGTTATTTCATCGTCAAGAGATACATTTTTTCCTGAGTGCATTGCTGCCTGCGATAAGGCGGCTAATGCTAAAATAGCCTGCTCTGCCGCATCGGCATCATGATGAGTAAGCTCTGCAGCGGTGTTTAAACTATTATATAAAAAATGAGGACGTATTCTAGCTTGCAAGGCATCAAGCTCAGCTCGAGAAAGCGCTTTAGTTTGCTGCTCTTTCTCAAAATGAATTAATAAAAATTGGACGAATAAAGCCGCCAGCAAAGCCACTATAATGCAATTGCGAAGTGTGAAATAAATTAAGTTATCTGTATCATCTATATCAAAAGCAAAATGGGAAAATAAAATACTAAAAATGCATGTAGATAATAAAAAAAAGATAAAAAACAAACTTAATTGAAAAGTTTGAGTGCGCGTTTGTAAGAAAAATCTACAAAAGTATAAAGAAGAGGTACCGACTAAAACAATTAAATGCATAAACAAACTGATGATCCCAAGTCGAAGCCAAATATCTCCTTCTACATTGGGTGCAAAGGCTAAAACAATAGCAATAACTTGAGAAACAATAAGCGAAGCTAGTACGCCTCGCTCATTAAAAAGAGCCGAAAAAAGCAAACCATCATTTTTTAGTGACTTGCTCATAACGACTCTCCTATAATCTAAATTTTAAATTAACGTAGCTCTACAGGAACAGCAAATACGATATTCTCTTCTTCGCCTGGGTTTTCAACAACCTGCGTACCACCAAGATCTTTTAATCGGCTTATAACTTGTTGTACAAGTACTTCTGGCGCAGATGCACCCGCAGTTACACCCACTGATTTAGAACCTGAAACCCACTGCTCTTGCACATCAGTTGCATCATCAATTAAATAAGCAACAGTGCCCATTTTATCTGCAAGTTCACGTAAGCGATTAGAGTTAGAGCTGTTTTTAGCGCCAACAACTAATAGCACATCAACTTTGTCAGCTAAGTCACGAACAGCATCCTGACGATTTTGCGTTGCATAACAAATATCATCTTTACGAGGTCCGTCAATTGATGGAAACTTATTGCGTAGTGCATCAATAACATCAGCAGTATCATCAACTGATAAAGTCGTTTGACTACAGTAAAAAAGATTTTCAGCATTTTTTACATTAAGCGCAACAACATCATCAACGGTTTCAACAAGGTAAATACCACCGTCTGAGTTATCATATTGTCCCATTGTTCCCTCTACCTCAGGGTGACCATGATGTCCAATTAAAATACACTCAATACCTTTGCGACTCGCACGTGTAACTTCCATATGCACTTTAGTTACAAGCGGACACGTTGCATCAAATACTTTTAAATCACGACGTTTAGCCTCGCTGCGAACCGCTTGCGATACGCCATGTGCGCTAAAAATAACAATACTGTCGTCAGGTACTTGATCAAGCTCTTCAACAAATACCGCACCACGACTTTTTAGTCCATCAACCACATAGCGGTTATGTACTACTTCGTGGCGAACATAAATTGGCTTTTCAAAAATATCTAAAGCGCGCTCAACAATACTAATAGCACGGTCAACACCAGCGCAAAAGCCGCGAGGATTAGCTAGTAATATTTCCATTAACCTTCCACCTCAATAATATCAACTTCAAACGTTAAACGCTGGCCAGATAAAGGGTGATTAAAATCAATCGTTACCGACTCACCTTGCACTTCGCGAACTAAACCAGGAAGCTCAGTGCCATCAGGTTGAGTAAACGCAATAATTGCACCTACCTTAGCTGGTGTTTCTGGACCAAACTTACTACGGTCAACATAGTAAATATTATCTGGGTTTGGCTGACCAAAAGCATCTTCAGGTTCTAATTCAAACGTTTTACTTTCGCCTGCAGTTAAACCTAATAAACACTTTTCGAAGTTTGCCGTTAAGCTGCCATCACCCATTGTTAATTTAGCAGGTTTGTTGTGTACCTTGGTAGAATCAGCGGCAGAGCCATCTTCTAATTTAATAGAAAAATGGAAAATAACTTGCGAGTTTTCACCAATTACAGCTTGGCTCATGCTTTATGCTCCTTTGGACTCTCGCCGGTGAAGGCGTCAAATAACAATAATGCTGCGCCAATACAAATAGCGCAATCGGCAATATTGAATACAGGAAAATGTGAGTCTTTATAAAAAACGTGAATAAAGTCGATTACATAACCATACGCAATACGATCGTATAAATTACCAATAGCGCCAGCAAGTACCAATGCATAAGCACCGCATAGTACTTTATTTGTAGCCGGTAAGCGTTTTAGCCACCATACAAGCAAAGCACTAATAGCAACGGCAATTGCACTTAAAAACCAGCGCTGCCAACCACCCGCTTCACTTAAAAAGCTATAAGCAGCACCATAGTTATGTACATAAGTAATACTAAAAACAGGGAGTAAGTTTATAGACTCTTGATAAGCCATAGTCCCTACAACAAGTGTTTTACTGGCAAAGTCTATTACTAAAAGTAATAGACTCAACCAAAGCCACACTAAACCACTTTTTTGGGCTAGTTTGCTCACTAAGAATAACTCCTAAGCGAATTGACGCTTTTCACCTTCGCCGTCAACATTACTTACACAACGACCACAAATTTCAGGATGAGCAGGCTCAACACCTACATCTTCGCTGTAATGCCAACAACGCTCACATTTAGCAGCATCTGTTGCAGCAACGCTAATGAACAAACCTTCAATTTCGGTAGCTTGTGTATCTGCAGGCTGGCTATCAACTTCAGTAACATTCACGGCTGATGTTAACAATACAAAACGCAATTCATCACCAAGCGCGTTTAATTTAGCGGCAAGCTCTTTACCCGTAAATAAATTCACCGTTGCTTGAAGTGTTGCACCAATGACTTCTTCTTTACGTGCAGCTTCTAATAAGCGGTTTACTTCGTCACGTACAGTTAAAATCTCTAACCAATCATCGTTACTAAATTGGCTATTTGTTGGTGCTTGTAAGCCATCGTACCAAACTGATGTAAATACGTAGTCACTACGCTCACCCGGTAACGCTTCCCAAATTTCTTGTGCGGTAAAGCTCATAATAGGTGCCATCCAACGCGTCATTGCTTCTGCAATATGATAAAGCGCAGTTTGACAAGAACGACGTGCATGGCTATCACTCTTAGCTGTATATTGACGATCTTTAATAACATCTAAATAGAACGAGCCAAGCTCACCCGTACAGAAGTTCATTAGCTTTTGAGTTACTAATAGCATTTGGTAGCTGTCGTATGCGGCTAAAATCTCGTCTTGCAACTGAGCTGCGCGACCAACAATCCACTTATCAAGCTCAACCATATCATCAACAGCTACTTGATCTGTTTCTGGGTTAAAACCATTTAGGTTAGCAAGCAAGTAACGGCTGGTGTTACGAATACGGCGGTAACGATCGGCTGAGCGTTTAAATATTTCATCCGACACAGTCATTTCTGCCGTGTAATCGGTAGAAGCCACCCATAAACGTAGAATGTCAGCACCTAGTTTATTCATCACATTTTGTGGTGAAATAACATTACCTAGTGACTTAGACATTTTGCGGCCGTTTTCATCAACAGTAAAACCATGAGTCAATACTTGGCGGTATGGCGCATGACCATTAATAGCAACAGATGTCATCATTGATGACATAAACCAACCACGGTGCTGATCAGAACCTTCAAGGTATAAGTCAGCTGGACCAACCAGGTCTTCACGTGCATCTACTACACAAGCGTGTGACACACCTGAGTCAAACCATACATCTAGCGTATCTTGCACTTTCATGTATTGCTTGGCGTCTTCTTCACCAAGTAAAGTAGCTGGTTCTAAATCGTACCATGCTTGTATACCAGACTTTTCAACAAGCTCTGCTGCTTGAGCAATTAACTCTTGTGTATTTGGGTGAAGTGCACCGGTGTCTTTATCAACGAACAATGCAATAGGAACGCCCCAAGTACGCTGGCGAGAAATACACCAATCTGGGCGGCTTTCAACCATGTTAGAAATACGGCTTTCACCCCACTCTGGTAACCACTGCGTGTTTTTAATCTCAGCAAGAGAATCTTGACGTAAGTTAGCCTGATCCATACTTACAAACCACTGCGGTGTAGCACGGAAAATGATTGGTGTTTTGTGGCGCCAACAATGTGGGTAACTATGCGTAAGCGCATGGTGATGCATAAGCGCACCACGCTCTTTTAACACTTCAATTACGCTCGCATTCGCCTTGAATACGTGCTGACCTGCAAAAAGTTCGGTATCTGGTAAATAAACACCATTTGCACCAACAGGGTTAGCCACTTCAAGGTTGTAATTTAAGCCTGCCACGAAATCTTCTTGACCATGGCCTGGGGCGGTATGTACAACACCAGTACCTGAATCAGTAGTTACGTGTTCTGCAACAATCACTGGTACATTAAAATCATAAAAAGGATGGGCTACTTGCAAGTTTTCAAGCGCTGCACCTTTTACATACCCTAGTACGTGAAAGTGATTAAAACCAAAACGGTCCATAGCATCTTTAACAAGCTCAGAACCTAAAATTAGGCGTTGTTGTACGCCTTCATCTTCAACCTGTACTAACGCATACTCTAAATCGGCATGCACAGCCACAGCGCGGTTTGCAGGAAGCGTCCACGGTGTTGTTGTCCAAATAACAGTACCAACACTGCCTTCACCTTTATGACCATCAGCCAGATCAAAGGCACTAACAACAGCATCTTGATCAACAAATGTAAAACGCACATCGATTGCTGGTGACTGCTTATCTTGGTATTCAACTTCAGCTTCTGCTAATGCAGAGCCACAGTCTGTACACCAATGCACAGGCTTGGCGCCTTTATGCAAATGACCTTTTTCAATAATTCGACCAAGCACACGAATTGCATTCGCTTCAAAGTCAAAGTTCATTGTTAAATATGGCTTATCCCAATCTGCAAATACGCCTAAACGTTTAAAATCAACTTTTTGACCTTCAACTTGTTTTTTAGCGTATGCACGGCATTTTTCACGAAACTCACTCGCAGTAACTTTTACACCCGGCTTGCCTACTTTTTTCTCAACCATTAACTCGATTGGTAAACCATGACAATCCCAACCTGGAACTAATGGTGAATCAAAGTCAGATAATGTTTTAGACTTAACAATAATATCTTTTAATATTTTATTAACTGAGTGGCCTAAATGGATATCGCCATTTGCATACGGAGGGCCGTCATGCAAAATAAAGGTTTTTTTACCTTTCTTAGCGCTGCGAATTTGACCATAAAGGTCGTCCTCATACCATGCTTTAAGCATTTTTGGTTCACGTTGTGCCAAATTGCCACGCATTGGAAACGGTGTTTCCGGTAAGTTCAAAGTATGTTTATAGTCGCTCATTTATCCTACATTCCGTCTCTATCGGCTACCTGATTTAAACCAAAACACTGCTTAGCGGCAGCAACATCAGTTGCTATTTGCGCCGTTAATTGTGTTAATGTCTCGAATTTTTTCTCATCGCGAAGTTTTTCTATTAACTCCACATGCATAAATTGTCCGTAAATATCCTGTGCAAAATCAAAAAGGTGAACTTCTAATAATGCACGAGTTCCATTAAATGTCGGCTTATTGCCTACATTTGCAACTCCAAAAATCTGTTTTCCTGCAATCGTTGCTTGCACTGCAAACACTCCGTTGACAGGACACACTTGGCGTTTTAGGGCTATATTTGCCGTTCTAAAACCGAGTTCACGTCCTCTTTTCCAACCATGTATAACACGCCCAGAAATAGCATAATCGTGACCAAGCATTATTTTAGCACTCGCTAAGTCACCGGATGCTAAAGCATCTCGTATTAAAGTGCTGCTTACTCTAGCATTTAATTGACGAAAGCTCGCGGTGCTTTTTACATCCATGCCCGCTTGCTTACCCATGCTAGCAAGTAAGTGAAAGTTACCTTGGCGTTGCTTTCCAAACTTAAAATCATCACCAACAGTAAGTGCTTTAACACCTAACTTTTTAATCAAAATCTCATTAACGAATTGCTCAGCATGCATGTTTGCAAATTGCTGATTAAAGCTAATGCAAATAACTCGCTCAATACCTAAATCACTCAATAAACGTAACTTATCTCGTAAGCGCGTTAACCGTGCAGGGGCATTGTTTTTAGCAAAAAACTCTTGTGGCTGGGGTTCAAACAGCATTACAGTGCTAGGCAAACTATGCGCTTTAGCATCGCTAAGTAAACCTTTTAGTACTTCTGCGTGGCCTAAATGAACGCCGTCAAAATTACCAATAGTTAACACACAACCAAAATGGTGTGGGCGAATATTGTGTATACCTCTAATTAACTCCATGCCACCTAATGCCTTGTTTAGCGAGCTATTAATTACGGCTAAAAAATGATTAAAGCCGCAGAGTTGCCGATTATAATCTTTTTTTTAGTTTGATTCAGTAATTGCTACACTTTTTATCGTATTTAGTCTAACGCCCATCACAAATAGCATTGCAAAGTAGCTAATACCTGCCAAAGCCACTAGCGCTACTAATAATATTACTTGCTGTGTAAAGGCCCATGTAGCCCAATAATAGTAACTGCTCACAAACCATGTGACAGCTCCCATAACAATACTTGCAACAACACATTTAAGTGTAAAACGCATACTCATTGATGAGAACTGGTATACATTTTCTTTTTTAAGCTGTCTGTATAATAAAAATGCATTGCAGCTAGCCGATAACGAAGTAGCAAGTGCCAACCCTAAATAACCAATGAAAGGAGCCAGCATAATGTTAAACACCATATTAAGTACTAAGGTAATAATACCAATACGCACCGGTGTTTTTGTATCTTGACGAGCATAAAAGCCAGGAGCGAGTACTTTTATTAGCATAAAGCTTACAAGTCCGACCGAATATGCGACTACGCCTAAGCTTACAGCTTTGACATGATCAATACTGTCTTCTTTAAATGCACCGTGGTCGAACAACACGGTAATAATAAGTGGGCTGATTATCATCAAACCTATCATTGCTGGCAGGCCTAAAAATATAACAAAACGAACTCCCCAATCGAGAGTATGCTGAAAGTCGCTACTTTTTTTACTGCTATGTAGTTTAGAAAGCGCCGGTAAAATAACTGTCGCAATACCAATACCAAATAACCCCAGCGGAAATTCAATTAAGCGGTCTGAATAGTAAAGCCATGCAATTGAGCCCGTCATCAGTAATGACGCAATCATGGTATCGAGCAACAGATTAATTTGACTAATAGAGACACCAAACAAAGCCGGTAGCATAAGTTTTCGTACTTTTTTTACGTTTTCGTCTTGCCATGCCCAGCGCGGACGCGCCAACATTTTAGCGCGATACAAGAACGGTAGTTGAAATAGTAGCTGCACTACACCACCGACAAATACACCTATGGCAAGTGAATAAGCACCTACCGAAAATTTATCATGTAAAAAAATTGCACACGTAATAATAGAAACATTAAGCAAAACTGGTGTAAATGCAGCAACAGCGAAACGGTTATACACATTCATTACCGCACCACTAAGTGCAACTAAGCTTACAAAAAATAAATAAGGGAATGTAAGTTTAAGTAGTGAACTTGCAAGTTCAAATTTTTCGGCATTAGGTCCGCCTTGCCACCAATCTATAAACCAACCGGTACCAAATAATGCTGCAATAACAGGAGAAGCAACAACACCTATAATAGTGACAATTAGTAAAATGGTTCCTAATGTGCCTGCTGCTTGTGCAACAAAAAGTCTGACTTTGTCGTCTCCTTGCTGTTCTTTAATTTCACTTAGCACCGGTACGAATGCTTGTGCGAAGGCACCTTCTGCAAATAAACGGCGTAAAAAATTAGGAATACGGTTAGCAAATAAAAAAACATCAGCCGCTGCACTTGCGCCTAATAAATTGGCAACGACAGCATCTCGAACGAGCCCTAAAATACGCGATATCATAGTCATACAACTAACAATCATACCAGAGCGAAATAAACCTTTTGACACCTTAAACCTACTCAAAAATCCTCAAGATAGGCGATTATGCCACAGTCTTTTTTATAAATCGCTTTAAAGCACTAGGCTGGGGGTCTGTGCTTTGTTACAATGTCTATATTAACTGCTAAAGCGGCAAATTGATGCTCGTTATATGGTGCAGTTTTTCTTGGATTGTTAAATTTAAATTGACATCCATGATAGAAACAGGCATATTCCACGGCCTTTAATTTAAGCTTTATTTTAAGATTGTTAGGAGCAAACCTTGGCTAACATCAAGTCTGCAAAAAAACGCGCTATCACAAGCGAAAAAAACCGTCAGCACAACGCAAGCCGTCGTTCAATGATGCGCACTTACTTCAAAAAAGTAATTGTTGCTATTGAAGCGGGCGATAAAGAAGCTGCACAGCAAGCTTTTTCTGTTGCTACACCTATCCTAGACCGTTACGCAACTAAGGGTCTAATTCACAAAAACAAAGCAGCTCGTCATAAGAGCCGTATAGCAGCTAAGATTAAAGCTCTATAATTTGTTTTTGATAGAATATAAAAAACCGGCTTTTGCCGGTTTTTTTTTATCTAAGATTTAATCTCGTACTTTAATAACAGTCGACATAAATATTTAAACAGATTGGTGTCATACATTTTCCAAGTCTGGATAAAACTTCTTAAGCATTGCCGCTATTTTTTTAGGTGTAAACGGCTTCACTACAAATCCTTTAGCGCCTTTATCAATTGCATCCTTAACATTTTCAATACCTGAATGTGCAGATACCATTACTACATTTGTCTCAGGGCTTAATTCATTGATTTGCGCAATCAAATCTTTGCCATCGCCGTCCGGCAATTCAATGTCTAAAAAAATGATATTATAATTTGCAGCCTGGCACTCACTAATACATTGTGAGGCAGTAGATGCTTCCTTTACGTTATCTATCCCTAAGTGCATGAGCGTTTGACTCAAAAAACTACGCACTGTGCTAACGTCATCTACAATTAAAATTGATAGCTGCGTATTCATCTTTATTCCTCGTAGGCTATAAGCTAACTTTAAGTTATCATAATAATTAGCTTAGTATATAAATTTGCTCATTTAATTATAGAGACCTACGGAAAAAAGGCCAGATTTGCTTTATGTCTAAAACCCCAAATAAACAGTCGTTGCTAGGTAAAGCACCAACAAGAAAAAAAACAGCGCAAAAAAGAAAGCCGCAACGCCCTACTCAGCGCTCTATACCCGCAGAGGAAAAAACAAACATAAACAATGGCACTAGCCAAAAAACAAAGTCAAAAAAGGGGCTATTTATATCTCTGGCCATTGTTATTGTAATAATTTTAGCTTTTCCAAAACCAACCTTGCTCACCTATAAAAAATTAGGGATGGTAAGTGAGAGTGTTTACTGGCCTGGACTTTTAGGTTACGGAGCTACTTTAATTGATTCCAACTTGCACCCCAACTATGATTCTAGCCGTGAATCCCTTTATTTATGCAGTGATTTACAAAAACCACAGAGCTGTCAGAAGTATCAAGTAATTGCTGACAATGGTTTGTTTTCGGCAATTGGCAGTTACTTTTAGCATTAAAAAAACTAATCTGAAAATTTAAAATTACTTGGTTGAAAGGTGTGCAAAAGATCAACATAATGGCGCTCCTTTTTTCAACAACTGAACTATTGAAACGACCATGCTAAATGAGCTAGATTGGCTTTTAAATACTACACTACTTGCACTAGGTTTAGGTGCATTCTTTATTAACCAGATAACACTGCTGCGCGTTGCCGCCATTAGTGCATGTGGTTTATTGTTCTTATCATTTAGCCTAGATCTTATGTCGTCGAGCGTTATTTCAAATATGAGTTTAGTGTTGATCAACACTTTTTACTTGTTTAAAGTTTATACATTCGGGCAATTTAATGTAACCCAAAGTTAACAACTTTTCCTTAGAATATTTAATAGCCCAGCATTGCTGGGCTTTTTTATTGCGAATTTTTAAAATATTAGAAACACGTTGGATCAGGACAATATTAAACGCCACTAAAGCACCACTACAATAATGGTGCTGAGCATGTACTGTTGAGAGAAACGAGAAGAAAGACGAAAACCGAAAATACCTAATAAGCTAGGTTAATCTGCTATTGTTAATTCACTTTGGGTTTGTGTTTTAGATGGACTATCTTCAGCGTTAGCCTGATTAAACCAAGCTGAAACACCTAGCACGATAATTGAAATAACAACGAGGCTTAATTTAGCCCCACTTTGACTGGATTTCATAACACCCTCTTTATATTTTTATTAGTGAGAATATCTTTTACACTAATGAAAATTACAAATGTTAACAAGCTGTTTTTTAAACTAATTAGCTATCAGCTAATAACCTTTTGTTCTATCCACTGAATTATTGAGTGCTAAGCCCTTATTCAAACGTTCAATATTATCGGCTATTTGGTCTATAACGCTATTTAAATCAGATAGCGCTGCACAATGTGGTGTAAGTGTTATTTTGGGATTTCCCCAGTAAGGGTGGTTCTGCGTTAAAGGTTCTTGGTCAAAAACATCCAAGGTAGCAGCGCGTAAGCTATCGCTATTTAATGCATTTAATAAATCTTGCTCAACCACATGAGCGCCACGTGCCACATTAATAACAACAGCATGTGAAGGTAGCTTAGCGAGCATTGAGTGATTAATAATGCCTGTAGTTGCTTGCGTAAGGGGTAATAGACATACAAGGTAGTCAACGTCAGAAAGCATATCGCTAAGTCCTTCATCGCCATAATAAACCTCGACATTAGTCGTGTTTTTATTACTTTGCGCCCAGGCACTTACTTTAAAACCATTAGTTACAAGTTTTTGCGCACATGCTTTACCTAATTCGCCAAATCCAAGTATACCAACATGTTTATTACTAAAAGCTCGTTTTGGCTTCCATGTTTGCTGTGTTTGTTTAGTGTAATACTCTTTTAAGCGTAATTTTTGAGCTAAGACATGTGTAAGTACATATTCCGCCATATCTTCAGCTAGTTGCATGTCAACAATACGTACTACTTCGACACTTTCGTCGAGTAATGTTAAATCGATACTGTCTACGCCTGCACCAAATGACGACACAGCTTTTAAGTTAGGCAGCTGCGGCCACAGAGACTCAGGAGCATTCCACGCAAGTACAAAATCCACATTATTTGCGTTTTTGCAATCAGGCCATTGCTCTATCAATGTATTTGGTAATCGCTCTTGTAACTTCGTTATTAGCTTTTCGTTGTTGCGCCCCGTTATAGCCACCAATACCGACATAAATTCTCCTAGCAATTCACAGTTTATAATTTAGTACTTTAAAAAGTCACACTACTGCAAAGTAACTGTCACACCCTTTTTTTAATCTTACATGTATAGCGAATAGACCAAATGGAATATGAGGTTAATATGATAAGTGTTGATAAAGTAATTGCAGCAAACTTACCACAACTAGAGAACTCTCCAAAAGTAAAAGGTTTAGTAAAAAAGGGCTTAGGTTACTTATTGCATGAACAAGAGTTTATCACCTTTGGTAATACGTACCCTCACCTACAAGGATTAGAATTTGTTGAGCAAGTACTTGATGAACTCAATTTTGATACGCGCTATAAACCTAAGCAGATAGAACATATTCCTAACGAGGGTAAACTTGTTATTGTTGCTAACCACCCTATTGGTTCATTAGATGCTTTAGCACTTATCAAAGTACTCTCTACAGTAAGGCAAGATTTAAAAGTAGTCGCAAACCGCATGTTAATGTCGGTCAGCGCAATGCACTCTCTTTTACTCCCTGTTGATAACTTATCTGGTATGAGTAAAAAGCAAGAGCTTAGTAATATACAAAACCATTTAAAAGGTGGAGGTGCCTTACTTATATTTCCTGCAGGGGAAGTGTCGCGCCTAGGACCAACCGGTATTAAGGATTGCAAATGGAATAGCGGTTTTTTACGTATGGCAAAAAAAGCCAACTGCCCAATTTTACCTATTTTTATTAAAGCCAAAAATAGTCCGCTTTTTTATGGTACATCAATGATTTATAAACCTTTGGCAAGTTTATTATTAGTGACAGAAATGTTTAAGCAGCGCCAAAAATCTTTAGAGTTTGAGATTGGCGCCTCTATCCCTCCTGAGTCCTACTTAATAGAAAACCTTAAAGATAAAGAAGTTGTAAACCTCATCCGTAAACAGCTTTATAGGCTTACAACTAAAAAAACACTGCCGCTAAAAACACAAACACCTATTGCTGTGCCCGAGTGTAGAAAAGAACTAAAAAGAGCAATTGAGCAATGTCAGCTTCTGGGTAAAACACACGATGGCATGCACATTCATTTATATCAATATGTAGGTAGTTCACCTATTTTTAGAGAGTTGGGACGCCTCAGAGAAATTGCATTTAGAGCAGTAGGTGAAGGAAGCGGTAAGCGTCGTGATATAGATAAATACGATATGGATTACCAACACCTTGTACTGTGGGACCCTATGCAACTAGAGCTAGTAGGTGCTTATCGATTAGCCTGCGCACAACAGATAATACAAAAACATGGACGTGAAGGTTTATATACCGATAGTTTATTTTCTTACACCGACGCTATGACGCCCTATCTGCACCAAGGTATTGAGCTTGGTAGAAGTTTTGTACAACCTAAGTATTGGGGACGTAAGAGTCTCGACTATTTATGGTACGGTATTGGTGCTTTTATAAAAAACTACCCACAGTATAGATATTTATTTGGGGCTGTAAGCGTGTCCAACGCTCTACCTGAGCAAGCCAAAGCCATGCTCGTTTATTACTATCAACATTATTATAAAAGCAGTATAGAACTAGCTACGCCTAATAATGAGCTTAAATTAACTGAGCAACAGCTAACTCAATGCAATATTCTTTTTAATGGAAACGATGTTAAAGAAGATTTTGTAGAGTTAAAACATGTGTTAGCTAATATGGGCGCTCAAGTCCCTACTTTATTTAAACAATATACTGAGCTTTGCAACCCTGGCGGTGTACAATTTTTAAGCTTTAGCATTGATCCCGATTTTAATAATTGTATTGATGGATTGGTATTAGTCGATCTTAAAAGTGTGAAAGAAAACAAAGCTAAACGTTATTTAGAATAACTATTGATAACTAAAGTCAGTGCACCGAGTATTTTATGCTTTATAAAATACTCGGTTTATATTTCATTATAAATACCGACTCAATCGCGTTTAAGTCTTCCAATACTTTTTAAGTGTCAGTTGTTTTAATTATTTTTGAACCCTGCTAAAAACATATTTTCTTGTTTATTAAGGCCCTTGGTTAAACACGAGATTATGGCAAGGCAGTGCCTGCCTTATATTCATGTGACTGTTAATTAAATAAATATGTCAATCTTTACAAAAGCATAACGACACTAAAATTAATCTAAATCAATAAAATATTTTATAAGCTTCAAATGCTTTTTAAACTTTGATCTAGAACAGGTTTTCATATTTATTGCTCGGTAATAATAGCGCCAATCAAACAGTAGTTCTTGGAGAACAACATGAAAACTCAAATTAGCATCGCATTATTAACCTCTTTATTAGCACTCTCTCCAGCTGCACACGCTAACTTTAGCGTAAATGTTGGCGCTATTAACGTAAACCCTGATAACAGTAGCTCAGCGATTAATGAAGCACCTACGCTAGGCCTTAAAGGTGATTCAGATACTCAACTAGGTATCACCGTAGATTATGCATTTAACGATCAATGGGTGTTAGAGCTGATAGCAGCAACACCGTTTTCACACGATGTAAATGGCGCAGGCGGCTTAGCAGGCAACAAAATTGCAGATATAAAACAACTTCCACCGTCATTGGTTGCACAATACCACTTTTTAGATACAAGCTATGCGCTAAGACCTTTTATAGGCGTAGGCATAAACTACACTGCATTTTTTGATGAGCAACCCTCTCAAGCACTTAAAGCAACACTAGGAACAGACGATGTAGAAGTAAAGTTAGATGATTCGTTTGGCTTTATGGCTCAGGTAGGTGCTAACTATAAAATTGATAAAAACTGGGGTTTACACGCTATGGTATCAATTATGGATATTGATACCGATGCCACTGTTTATGCTAATGGTGCAAAAGCGCTTACATCAACTGTTGAGCTTGACCCTGTTGTGGCTATGTTTGGTGTTAGGTACAGCTTTTAAAGCATATATAAAGTAGTACATAGTTACCCAATTACAATGTGTGTTAAAAGGCCGAAAGGCCTTTTTTTTCATTTGTAGAGATTAGGGCAGGTTACTTAACTTTTTCTGTTCTAGCATTTCTTTCCAGTGCATTACTTCACTTGGCAATATAGGTGTTTGCCCATCAAAACCAGCAACCTCAAGCATTTCTTCAATACTTATAATACCCTTTTTACTTTTAAATACACCGCGTACATAAGCAATAGCATGTAGGCCTCGTTCTGAGTGAAACTTTTGCTCAATATAAAAGTATTTATGATCCCAGCCCACTAACTTGGTGCTTATTGTATATCGCTGCATGGGTTTAATATCGCGGATATAAGTTATGGCCGTTGCGTTAACAATGGGAAACCAACGACGCTTCATTATTTGCTTTAATAAGCCAACTCGTTCTGTCATCCAAGTTCGAGATAAGTCCATCATCGCAAGGTAACGTGAGTTTGTTAAATGTAAATTAATGTCACAATCAGTAGGTAAAGCTTTGTAATCAATATCTACCGTATCAAGTAAATTTTGATATTGCTTGTTACGTTTAATTTTAAAAAACAATAATAAAAGTCGAATATATAAGTTCACAAAAAAGGTCTTACCAGTTAAATTTATTCGAGTGTAGCATAGCCTCTTGCGAAGACGAATATTCTACTTTAATCTTAAATCATTATTATAATAAAAAGATAACTCATGAAATCAAAACGAAAAATTATCACTGCGCTAGCTTTATTAATACCTAGTTATAGTGCGTTTGCCGACTTTTCATTACTAGGTAAAGGCTCTATTACTTACCCTACCGGTGTAGTTAAAGAGTTTAAATTTGGTTTTGAATGGCAACAAAAAGCTGAAAAATTCATTATTGGCTCTAAAAGTTACAATATGGAGCAGATCCCTAGTTCTTATTCAGTTGCTATAACGCTTTCAAAAGATGACAGCCAAGTATGGGTGCAAGAATTTAATAATGGGTTTATTAAAGAATTTGAATGGCAAATTGGCGAACATAGGATCACTTTAAAAAAGCAGCAATTTAGCGACCCCGTAAAAGGCGATTATGTTATTGAACTTAATGGCCGTAGCTATTTTTTCACTCGTAATAACGCCAGTATTGTAATGAACTTTAATGAAGAAGGTATTGAAACGATTGCAATTGATGGGGTTACAAAAAATATGGGGACTAAAAATTAGTCCCCATATTTTAATGTCTTTATGTTAATTACACTTTTACTGTTTTTCGGTTAATACCGTAATCACGTAACTTGTTAGCTACAGCGGTGTGACTTAGGCCCAATCGCTTAGCTAACTGGCGTGAGCTTGGATAAGCTGGGTAGAGTTTACGAAGTAAGGTCGCTTCAAAACGTTTAACCGCTTGATCTAACGAACCTTCAAAATCAGACTCTAAATACCCTAAATCGTGAGTAAAAGTGGGTAACTGTAAATGCTCTACGCGAAGCTCGCTATCATCTAGTAACGACACTGCACGGTAAATTGCATTTTCAAGCTGGCGAACATTTCCTGGCCACGGATACTCTTGTAAAAAGCTCAAACACTCTTGTGATAAAACAGGAATTGCATGACCATTTTGTTGCGCATATTTTTGAATAAAATGCTCTGCAAGTGGTCCTACATCTGCTTTTCTATCTCTTAGTGGCGCTATTTCTAAAGTAAGCACGTTTATACGGTAATATAAGTCTTCTCTAAAAACCCCTTCTTGTACCATTGCAGGTAAGTCTTTTTGAGTAGCAGCAACAATACGTACATTTACTTTAACTTCGTTCTCATCGCCTACTTTTCTAAACGTACCATCTTGTAAAAAACGCAGTAACTTAGTTTGTAGTTGAGTCGACATTTCGCCAACTTCATCTAAAAATACAGTTCCACCATCGGCTTGCTCTAATACACCGCGCTTTGGCGCTGCATTTTCTTCGTACCCGGCATAACCAAATAATTCAGACTCAGCAACATCATCAGGAAGAGAAGCACACGACAGAGCAATAAAAGGTTTAACAGAACGATTAGATGCGTAATGGCACGCTCTAGCTAATAACTCTTTACCTGTTCCTGTTTCACCAGTAATCAAAATAGGGGCTTCTAGTTGCGCCATTTTTCGGGCTTCGCGCACAACTCGGCGCATTGCCGTACTAAAGTTATGAATAGTGGCAAAGCTTTCTTGCCCGTAACGTCTAAACGCACTGACTTGCTGCCCTAAGCGACTTTGCGATTTAATATTAATAACCGCACCAGCAAGTACATCACCTTCACTACCTTGAGGAACTGCAATTGGCAAAATGTCTGCAATAAAATCCTCACCAGCAACTTCAACGCGAGTAGTTTGTCCGAGTACTTCTTTACCTTCTAACCAGCGTGTAAAGTTAAAGCCCTTAAGCAGGTTATTAATATTTGCACCAATCACGTCTTTTTCAATTAGCTGTAAGTCTTTACATGCTGCATCGTTGCATAAACGTACCCACCCTTTGGCATCAATAGAGATAACACCATCAGGCAATGCACGTAACAAGGTATTTAATTCGTTATGCTCTCGCTCAGAAGGGAGAAATGCGGTAGTGCGTACATCATGCACACCATCAATCAGACGGATAGAAGGCATGATTTTTTGAAACTGCTCAAACTCTATTTCTGGAAAGCTCACATACATACGGCAATTGACAGAATCGACCTCAATACCTTTTAAATCAACACTGTAGTTAACTAAAATATTAAGGATTTCTTGGGCTATACCGATCCTATCAGCACAGTGAATATCTAGACGCATACATCCTCAAAGCAGTAAAAACTAAATTAGCCGAATAATACGCTAAGTCGCTTTGATAAGGTAGCTTATTGTAAACATTTTTGGACAAGTCTGCGTTTTAATTAACACATAAGAATAACAACATAAACACGCTACACAGCAGAGCTAGCCTGCTGCGTAGCTAAATTACTTTTAACCTTGAGGGTAAGCAGACCATTCTTCGCCATCAAGTTGTATGTAAGGTCGTTTATTAACATACATCATGATTGTGCCGGCATTTTCAGCAACTTTTGGTGCTTTTGGCAAGTTTTCAACTAAATTGGCAATGCTGTTATTACCCCCAAAAACATTTGTCTCAAGTGTTTTTGCAACAATTTCAGATAAGGCAAAGTAACTAGTCGATTCGTTAATCATAATTTGCGAATAACTTTTAACGTCTGGGCCAATAAATTTTATAGCAGCTGGTACAGATACAATAGTAGGGCTTGGTATTTCACGAAGGCCAGCAAACTGTACCTTGTCACCTTTTAATGCTGCACCATGTTCGGGTACTACCATTAACATGACATTACGGCCGCGCTTTTCAAGGTTTTGAATAAAACGATTAATATCAGATAATAAATTAGCGTGCCTGATTGGGTAACTTTCAAGGCTGTTCATGCGTTTTTTATTGGCCAGCTGGTTACCATCGTGAAGGCTTGTTGTGTTGTAATACATTGCACACGGCTCACAATCTTGCGCTTCATTTTTAAGCCAACTATCTAGCACTGCACCGTCAGAATAAATAGGACTGTCGTCAAAACCGTATTGCGCTACTGGAAGCGAATCAATATTAAGTGGTTTATCGTTTAGGCCACCAAAGCGATTAACCAAACCTTTAAAGTCATCGAAGTGGCCATCGTGGTTCATCACAACGCTGCTTTGATACCCTAATTTTTCTAAGTTTTTAAATAGATAACATTGCTCTGGTGCATCACTAAATAAGGCCGTTTGGCTTGTTTGCCCACAACTTGCGCGTAAAAGCCTTATAGCTGCAGGCCCACTGTATGATGTTGCTGAGTTAAAATCTGAAAACACCACATCAAAATCATTAAACATGTCTTCAACACTAACGCCAATAGCGTTCAAATCATCAATCGCCATTGAACAAATATTTAAAACGATGACATCGAACAGTTCGCCATTAACTTGCGAAGGAAAATGGCTAATTAAATGGCTTTGTTGTTGATAAAAGTCTGACAATTTTTGATCAGGCGTTTGGCTTTCGCGAGTAATGACTTGTGCTTGATTAGTAGGCTCATTTCTAATTGTTGTATTTGTAGATTTGGCATTTACTACTGTGCCTGGTTGTTCACCCTCTCCTTGCCATCCAATCAAAAGCAGCCCAACAATTGTAATTGTTGTAAAACGTAACCACTGAGATGTATACCAAAAACACACGGTAATAACGAATAATGCCAATAGCATATCTACACTGATTACACGTGCTAAAAGTTCAAAAAAATAACCAAAGCTGAAATCTTGAACATTACCAGCTTGCTTTGTCAGCCTATTTATTGGCGGCAACCAAGAGTCTTGGTAAAGTATGATAATCGCAAAAATACCACCAAGTACATGTTTTAACTTTTCAAAAGTCGATTTATTAAATTTGATTGCTAAAAGTGCTGCAAGGGCAGCATTGGTTAATACATTAAAATCAATTGCGCCGTAATAAAACAAGGCAAATTTAGCTAAGAAATAAAGATTCCACGCTCCTAAACCTGATAATTTCACTGCTCATCCTTCTTTTTTTTATTCGGTGTATAAGGTTCAAGTACTTCGTGTTTAAAAGTAAGCTTGTAATAATATGTTTTTACTCTGGCCAATATTTGAGTTGCCGACATACAAAGCACAATACCGACTATAATTGCCAAAATAACGGTAATAAAAAGCTGATTGATACTCATTGGTTAAGCCTTTAATCTCATTACAAATGACACAGCATCGGGGCGCGCATCATTTGTAAACTCAGGTGTGTCTAACGACTCAGTAATCCCTTTTGACACACCGGGTTCAAACTTATAGCTATCATTCTCTGTTAACTGTTTAGAATAATCAGTAACATGTTTACCGCTATAAAGCCGCCTTAATTGCTTACATTCTTGCTGTATATGAAAATGATCTGAAATAACATTTTGCTGCACAAAAAAGTCACTCGTTTGTAGCTTGAATAAATGCTTAATTGCATTATTTACGTCGTTCTCTCTACACGCATGCAAGTACAAATACACGGTGTTATTTGCAAGGCTAAATACATCCCCTTCACGCTTAATATGAAACAAGTGTAAAGGGTGAATGGGCTCTATGCGGGGTAGTAACTCAAGCTTAACCAACACGCCGCTAACACCCAGATTAACAGCCGAGTCACTATGAACCTCTACTTGGCGCGTAAATTCATCAAAAGGTAAATAGCCTTTAGAAAACGTATTTTCAGTATATTTCAGAACGTGCTCGACAGATGGCGGTAACGGTCTAGAAAATTGAAACCCTTGAATAGATTGAATTTGAGATAATAATCGCGAAGGTTCAGAAAAGCTATACAAAATAAGGTTAACGCCTAAAGTTAAAAATAAACATTCATCTTGATGGCGAATAACGCCATCAACATTTTGTACTACCAATTTCAACCAACGACCGCAGCTTTTTCTGAGTTCAAAGCACTGTTTACCAAGCAGTACTAAATCTGTGTAACGCGTAACAGCAAACACCAATGTTGCCGCTTTTAATTTGGGGCCTTTGTCAAACAGCTCATTATTGTCTTTTGCGGTATAATAATGCGTAGGCAATTTTGTACCGATTGGTACCGCGCTTTGCACTAACCAAACATCGTCCTCATCTGGAAAATGCGAGCCATTGAATACTTTTAGATCGTTTACAGTTCCCTCTTGTACCAAAAACTGATTATCTTCAAGCGAAAGTTGAAACTGCATATCAGCAAATACACCCGTAGTGTGATGCCAATAATCGTACTCTAAAACGCGGGTAGCGGAATCATTATCTACAAAAATTAATCCATCAAAAGATTTATTAAGCTGCCTTATTAAAAATCGATAGTGTGTTACTTCTGGACCAGATAACAAAAATAATAAGGTAACCCCTGTTTTTTTTGCAAACTCACTGTAATCGTTCATTATTGCTTTTGTGCTAGCTTCGGTTGCTGCACTAAGTAGCTCTGTATTGAAGTGAATAAACACTAGCGCATTTTTTAATTTTTTATACGCGCCTATCTCTTTAATTATACCTTTGTTTATTCGCTCTATTGAGTAATGCTGTGTCTCAGATGAGAGAGAAAATGGATGAACTTTACTACGTTTGTACGCAGTATTAATTGCTGCAGAAAATGACGACTCAAAAAAAGATTCAACGTCTTGAGAAACAATGTAAATATCGTTTGCGCAATTTTGGTTAATTGCATGTAAAGCAAATTCAACTACAAAATTGTCTAAAGGCGCTAAAACAGCATAACTTGAAGCCGATTTTAACTCTTTTGCAGCCGGCTCTAAACCCGTTATGTTAAAGTTATGCACTTAAAACGTCCTCAAAAAAATACTTTTTTACTAGTTTTACCCGCTATTCTATATATAATAGCCAAATATTGTCCACTTTTAATAAAAATAAATATTACGCTTACAAAGGTTGTGATGAACAATTTAGCTACAAAAAGCTCACAAATACTCACATCAAGTGACATAGAAAACCTAGCTCGCCGTTTTGGTGGAAAAAGTGACGACTATATAGAAATTATGAATACACAAAAAAATCAAAAAACAATTAACAAGTATGCGCTATTGAAAGAAATTGATGACGCAATAAAAACATCTAAAGAAAAAAAATAAAAAAGGTAAACTCCATTGCAAAGGATTTTTATTAAAGGTATCAAAGGCGGCATAGGTAGCACATCAGTTGTTGCAAACTTAGCGTGCGTTTTGAAAAAATCTGATGTTGATGTGGTTGCAATAGACCTAGATGCTAAAAGTGACCTTGGTTTGCACTTTGGCCTTAAGTGGACAGCCACAAAAGGTTGGAGCAACGAGAGTACTTTTGACGATGCGTTATTGCATTTTCGTAAAGACAGCGATGGCGTTCTTTTTTTACCCCATGGCGATAACGAAGCAACGCTAGATGAAATTATAGCCACAATTAACAATTGCAAAAAACTGGACTATAAAGAATCTGCTTGGATATTATTCGACTGCCCTTCACACATTAATATTTCTCACTATCCGTTAGAAGAAAACGATATTGTTATTGAGCTAGTCACTTGCGATGCAATTTGTCATAGCCTCATATACAAGCGCCTACAAACCCTTAAGTCAGTAGAGTCAAGCTGGAAACACTTTTTTGTCGTTAATCGTTACAACGCAGCCTCAGTGTTAGAATTTGATCTATTTTCTCTTTGGCAATCTACATTGCCATTTATGGCGCCGTTTTTTATCAACAGTGATGAAGTTATTAAAGAGGCCACAGCTAATCGTAATGTAGCCCTTAATTGCGCACCATACAGTGTAGCGAACGATGACTTTGAAACACTGGCCGGTTGGCTTGTAAGCAAGGCGGCGAACTGACGATGAGCTTTACTCTTTTTTACAAAAGGCCCATACACAGTACATTGTATATTCTATTGAGTATATTATTCACTGATAAGCTTGTGCGTTACATTTTATTTAAATTTCATAGTTACTTTAATCAGCACAAAGTAAATGTAATTGAAGCCTTTTTAATGCCCTTCATAACTTTGTTCTGTTCATTATTTGTGAATATTAAAAAGAACAAAGAAAACTTTGAGTTAGCGTTATATAACTATTATCCACATTTAAGATTGCCATACAGAACTTATATCTATTCCAATATTATACGCTTTGTTATTCAGAGCATATTTTTGCTTTTTGCTGTTCATAAACCCAAAAGAAAATCAGTGTCTATAAAAAAGCATGCTGTAAATTATTTTTATGATGGAGTCAGTTACAGCCTAAGGCAACTTCGTTGGTACGACCTTAAATTAGGCCGATTAATAAGGCGCCTTTTTTCCAAAAACAACAAGCCTAAAAAAAGTGCTTTTAAAACAATGGCCGACGCTCGTATTTGGCAGAACAAACTTATTAAATACATCGTTGTTGCACTGATATTATTCTTGCTTGCCATATTTGTTACTATTCCCTTTAGCCTTGAAGCGCAAGCGGTGTTTATTAGCTTTATTTTACTGGTTGCTTACGCGCTCAAACGCGTAAAAGGCCATATGGCCACGATTGTAATGATCACCTTATCTGTCACTACATCTTCTCGATACTTGTGGTGGCGATACACTGAAACACTTAACTGGGATGACCCTTTAGCACTTACATTAGGTGCAGGCTTGTTACTAGCAGAAACATACGCATGGATGGTACTTATTTTAGGTTTTTTTCAAACTATTAACCCACTTGAAAGAAAACCTGTCATGTTGCCAAAAAATACTGACTTATGGCCAACGGTAGATATTTACATTCCTACTTACAACGAGCCTTTAAGTGTTGTAAGGCCGACTACCCTTGCCGCTTTAAGCATAGATTGGCCAGCAGATAAACTAAAAGTCTATATTTTAGATGATGGTAAACGCCCTGAGTTTGCTGAATTTGCTAAACAAGTTGGTGCAGGTTATTTAACAAGACCAGATAATAACCATGCAAAAGCCGGTAACATGAATAGTGCTATGCGCTACACAGATGGTGATTATATTGCCATTTTTGATTGCGACCACGTACCTGCTCGTTCATTTTTGCAAATGACTATGGGACAGTTTTTAAAAGACAGTAAAGTGTGTTTAGTACAAACACCACATCATTTTTTCTCAGCAGATCCATTTGAGAGAAACTTAAATAACCACAGTCAAATTCCAAATGAAAACATGTTGTTTTACGGGCTTATTCAAGACGGAAACGATATGTGGGATGCTACGTTCTTTTGTGGTTCGTGTGCGGTACTCAAAAGAGAAGCGCTTGATGAAATAGGTGGCTTTGCTTTTGAAACCGTCACCGAGGATGCTCATACTGCACTGCGAATGCAACGCGCAGGTTATAAAACTGCCTATATAAATATTCCTCAAGCTGCTGGCCTTGCCACTGACAGTTTATCGGCTCATATTGGCCAGCGAATTCGTTGGGCACGGGGCATGGCGCAAATATTTAGGCTCGATAACCCGCTGTTAGGCAAAGGCTTGAACATACCTCAGCGACTTTGTTACTTAAATGCTATGCTGCATTTTCTATCAGGTATTCCGCGCATTGTATTTTTAACCGCGCCCCTGGCACTTATATACTTTAATGCATACATTATTTACGCGCCATTTTTAGCTATTTTTATCTACGTTGTACCTACACTTATTCAGATAAAAGCAACTAACTCACGAATACAAGGTAAGTATCGCTATTCGTTTTGGGGCGAAGTTTACGAATCTGTGCTTGCTTGGTACATATTAAAGCCAACAACAGTTGCTTTGTTTAATCCAAACAAAGGTAAATTTAACGTTACCGAAAAAGGTGGCTTAAACGATAAAGAGCATTATGACTGGGGTATTTCTAAGCCATATTTGGTTTTACTCGCCATTAATTTAGTAGGTATGTTAATTGGTATTTTACGCCTGTTTTTTGGCGACCCTACGCAAGTTGGTGTACTGCTGATTAGTATGGGGTGGGCGCTTTATAATATTATCATTTTGGGTGCTGCGGTTGCCGTGGCAGCAGAAGCACGCCAAGTGAGGCATTCACACCGTATTAAAGCAAACTTCCCAGCGGGAGTTCGTTTAGCAAATGGCCACACATTAAAAGTAAAAATTACAGATTACTCCGATAACGGCGTAGGAATAGAAACCGACCATGCACATGCTTGTCGTGTAAACGATAAAATAGAATTATTAATGAGCCGCGGTAATAAGCAATTTTCGTTTACTACCCATGTTTGTAATACTCGGGGTAATCAAATTGGCTTAACCATTAAAGATTTATCTCTTGAAAAACAGCGCGCGTTTATACAATGTACATTTTCACGAGCTGATGCGTGGCTTGACTGGCAAAATAACTTTAGACATGACCGCCCATCTTACAGTTTTAAAGAAGTGCAAAAAACAAGCCTCAGAGGGTTTAGTAACTTGCTCTTCCACGCACCAAGAGTGCTTCAACCTATCATTCAGTTTATGACTAATTTAGTTGTATACGTAAACTCATTTACTCCAAAAAGACCAATAGTGCATAATAATTATGATTAAAAAGTTGCTTAATATATCCCTAACATTGTCGCTTATTTGTTGCGCTTATTTTGCGCATGCAATTGAGCCATTACAAAATAAATCAATGTTCATTAATGGATACCCTGAGAGCGCTCAGGTGTCGAGTTTACGCTTAGATTTTGAAGCGTTAGGCTTTACAGGTTTTAGGCTCAACGGGGTAAATAATAACTCCCGCGTTGACTTTACAAACCGAATAGATAAATTGAGCACCAATTTAAAGCTTAACTTTTCGTATACTAACTCGCCTTCATTAATCGCGAATGTTTCGCACTTAAAAGTATACTTTAATGATAATTTAGTCACTGTTTTACCTATTAACGAACAACTTAGTATTGTAAAGAACACAGTGCAGCATAGCCTCGATCTTAACGCTAAATACATTCAAGATTACAACCAAGTCCGCTTTGAATTGGTTGGTTATTACGACCTTAGATGTCAAGACTACTTCAGCCGTACTATTTGGACAGAAATAAATAAATCAAGCAACATAACGCTCGACCAAAAGCAGCTTGCTATCGATAGCCGTTTAGAATACCTCCCAGAGCCGTTTTTTGATGAAAAGGATTACAACAAGCTTAACCTTCCATTTGTATTTGCTAAAACACCCAATACCCAAGCTATTGAGGCAGCAGCAACGCTATCGAGTTGGTTTGGAGCCCAAGCTGATTGGCGTGGATTTAATTTTCCCGTAACGTTAAATAAATCGCCTGATCAACACAGTGTGGTTTTTATTACTAATGATTCAAAACCTGATTTTTTGAAAGATTACCCAGATGTTGAAAAACCAACGATTGAAATCATTTCAAACCCATTTAATCGTTATTATAAAATGTTACTGATATTGGGCCGTGATGAAGCTGATTTAAAAACAGCGGTGACTGGCCTTGCATTTGGCCACAAAGTAATGACTGGAAGAAGCGCAAGTATTGAAGCCATAAATCAGTTGCCACTTCGAAAAGCGTATGATGCACCACGCTGGCTTAGAAGCGATCGTCCAGTGCATTTTGACGAGCTTATTGACTACCCTACGCAACTACAGGCGCAAGGTCTTAATAATGGTCCAGTAAAACTAAACATTCGCTTTGCACCTGATCTATTCACGTGGCGTGAAAGAGGAATACCTATTACTCTTCAGTACCGTAGCACGCCAGAATCAGAAGCCATCGACTCTCGTTTAAATATGCTAATAAACCAAGAATTTATAAGTGGTTTTTTACTAGATGAAAACAACGATTTATTACAAACAACACAAGCGTTGTTGCCACTAGTTGCCAATACTGACACCACACAAAGTACAGAAGGCTTTTCTGTCAATGGCATTAATTTAGCTAACAGAAATGAACTTAACTTTGACTTTAGGTTTGGCGTACTCAAAAAAGGCGAATGTGCTGTTGCACCTCCTGGCGGTGAGTTTGGTGTTATTGATGGCGATTCAAGCATTGACGTAAGTGAATTTGATCACTACATCGCATTACCAGATCTGAACGTATTTGCTAATAGTGGCTTTCCTTTTACCAAATATGCTGATTTACAAAAAACACTTGTACTTATTGATGAAAACCCAACACCTAATGCTTTAACCGTTTTATTTAACTTAACGGGGCACTTTGGCGCAATCACCGGCTACCCAACCCACAGAATGAGTGTTGCTCATTTAAATGAGGACGCTGATTTAGATGATAAAGACATACTCGTTATTGCTAAACCTAACAGTATTGCTAATGACTTAGATGAAGATGCACAAACAAATGTTTTGCTTAACAATAATCAGCGCGCAATTAAACAAGCAATTTATAATGGTGCATACGACGAACAAACGACCGATAAAGTAGAGGTTAGTATTAAAAGTAGTGGCGATATGGCTGTTATAACAGGGTTTCAATCACCGTTTGACTCAGACCGCTCTATCGTCTCGTTGAGTGCTACGACGCAAAATGCATTTACTATACTTGACGATGTTCTAATGAACTCAGAAAAATTAGCTCAAGTAAAAGGTAGTGCAGCCATTATCAACTCACAGGGTATTAAAACCATTCAAGTAGATGAGCAATACTTTGTAGGCCATATCCCAGTCCATACATTAGTGTGGTTTCACTTATCTGATCATCCATTTATTTTGGCATTACTGTCTATTTTAACGCTATTGCTGATCTCATTTATCTTATGGCGATTATTACAAGCACTAACTTACAAGCGTTTAGCTGAAGGAGACGAATAATGAAATCACTCGTTAATATGTTTTTTACTGTGATGGCACTATTTGCTTTCAATGCCAACGCACAAGTTGAACAGTGCGAACCTTGGCAGTCGTGGCAAGTGTTTAAAAATCATTTTATAAGCCAAGACGGCCGCGTTATTGACTTGGGCAGTGATCAAAGTATCACAACCTCTGAAGGCCAATCATATGCACTATTTTTTGCGCTTATTGCCAACGATAAAGCCGCTTTTGATTCTGTTTTAAATTGGACCCAAGAGCATTTATCAGAGGGCGATTTAAGTACGCGTTTACCAGCATGGAAATGGGGACTAGATAAAAACCGCGTAGGGGGTATTTTAGATTCAAACCCTGCGTCAGATTCAGACCTATGGATTGCCTACAGTTTATCGCAAGCGGCAATTTTATGGGATGAACGCCGCTATAGTATTTTAGCCGCAGTGCTTGCTCAACGTATAATCAGAGAAGAAACCGCCTACATAACGGGCCTTGGCCTGTCTTTACTCCCCGCACCTGCCGGTTTTGAGTTTGACAATGAGCGCTATAAGCTAAATCCTAGCTACTCGCCGTTATTTATTTACCAGCAATTTAAAAAGCTTTATCCACATTCACCGTGGCACCAACTGCACGAAGGATCAGCTAAGCTAATTTTAGATACCGCACAGCAAGGCGTTAGCCCTGATTGGGTTATGTTTGATTCAAACCGTGGTTTTTACTACAACAGAAAAAATACAGATTTAGGTAGTTATAATGCAATTCGTGTTTACCTTTGGGCAAGTATGATGGCAAAAGATGCACCCTACAAACAAGAGCTTCTTGCTCAGTTTGCACCATTTGTGGATACTATTGAAGAGCGCGGCTATGTTCCTTTAAATACGTACGCTCAATCAGGTAAATCTGAAAAAAGAGGACCTTTGGGCTTTAACGCTGCCCTGTTGCCTTTGTTAGCAGAGCAAGGTAATGATGAGCTAGTAATGGCCATTCAGCAAAAGCTAATGATTGATAAGTCTTTTACGCAAACACGTTATTACGACAGTGTATTGCATTTATTTGGTGAAAGTGCTGTAAACAAGCGCTTTAAAATAACGGCTGATGGAACGCTACAACCTACTTGGAGCACTGAATGTCGTTAAGGTTGGCCTTAGCTTGTACATTGGCACTAAGCACTAATTTAAATGCCGCAACAATAAATGATATTGATACACAATCGGTTGATTGGTTATTAAACCAAATTAGTATTGGTGAAGCACAACAAAACAAAAGACTTGTTGAAGATAGCCTGCAAAAATTGGTTGCAATTGCCCCTACGCGAATAGAAACGCAATGTGCGCTTGCACATTACGACTTTACGAATGGCAATACAGACCAGGCAAACTTGTTATTAAATAAGCTTGATAACCAACTAACACAACAAACACCTTGCGTAAAAAAACTCAAGGTTATGTCTCGTATTCAAGGTAAAGACAAGGCAGTAATTCAAGAAGCAAAGCTGCTTGCTCGTGCCGGCAGATATGAACAAGCACGTCAAATTTACAATAAAATATTTAATGATGTTTATCCTACTTTAAACTTTGAGCTTGAGCATTTAGGCTGGTATGCACAAGACAGCGCTCAATGGCAAGGGGTTAAAAATGGTTACAAGCAATTATTAAAACGCTATGACAACCTAGGCACTATAGAAGTTGCTTATGCCAGACATTTGCTAAGACGTAACCCACGCGATAAAGCAGCAATGCGTATTTTAAGTAAGTATGGATCGACATCGGGTTTTAGTGATGAAGTTGAAGGTATTTGGCTCTCTGCATTAAAAAATATGCCAATAAACAGTAATACTGACAAGCAATTTCAGCAATACTTTATACTTTACCCGTTTAGTAATAAGGGAGAGTTACAGTATCAAGACTTTAAAAAGCAATTAAAAGCACGCCAAAAATTATTAGCCGACCCGGCTTATCAGCTCTGGTTAAAAGGCAATAATCTACTCGAACAAGAAAAGTTAAAAGCAGCAGAACCTCTTCTATTAAAAGCATTAAAAGGCCGCCCTACTGACGGCGTAATCATGAACAGCTTAGGCATACTTTACCTACAACTAGGTGAAAATGGTAAAGCCTATAATTATTTTACACGTGCACAAAAATACACTGCCGACTTTGCAGAGCGAAATACCCTTAAAAGCATGGCTAAAACAGCTAAGTTTTGGCTGTATATTCGCCAAGCAAGAGACGCTATAGATAGCAGTGAATTTAGAGTTGCTAAACTAAAACTCGATTTAGCCGCCGCATTAGAAGAAGAACCTAATACCGTATTGGTAAATCGTGGCACCTTACAATTTGCCCAAGGGCTATATTCACAAGCTGCGCTTACCTACCAAGTGGTGCTTAAAAGCGAGCCTTTAAACGAAGGCGCCCTATTTGGCTTACTTGAAATTGCAAAGCTTGAACAAAGTGAAAAAACGCTCACCTCTTTTTTTAATCGACTTTCATTTTCACAAAAAGAAATATTAAGAGCGTCATATTTAAGCTCATTAAGTAGCGTGTATAGAGCTAAGGCAACAAAGCTAACTGAAGCAGGTGAGTTAGAAGAGGCTGAAAAAATATTAAAAGAGGCTATTCAGGCAACACCAGAAGAGCCTTGGTTATATTACGACTTAGCGTTTATATATCAACAAAAAGGACTCACCGACAAAGCTCGCTCATTGTTTAATAATGTATTGTGGCAATTTCCGCTAAATTCACAGCTTAGGTATAGCCATGCACTGTTTTTGCGCGCTTTAGATGATTACCAAGGTGCGCTTGCTACGCTTCAGTATATTCCATTTAAATCTCGCGATGCTGACATTGTATCTCTTGAACAACAGTTACAACTTAATGAGTCTTTAGCACAAAGCGAACGTTTTATTAATTCTCAAAATAAAGCGGCTGCTATTTATCACTTAAGTGCGTTAGAAGCACAAAATTTAACGCCACCAATGAAAGCGGAGCTAGCACGAAGCTGGTTTAGCATAGAAGAACAAAACCACGCTTTAAAACTCATGCGTGACGCATTAGCTGAAGACCCCTCATTATCAGCCTATTGGCATATGTTGTATGGAGAATGGCTTTTAGCACAGGGTAATAAAGCTCAGACTACGGATTGGTTTAATCAATATCGGCTTCCTGAAAATGCCTCTGAGGGTGAAATAGATCAGTTTGTGCAATTACAAAATGCCTATTATTCTGAGTATTTTAGTGGCAGTGATCTTATTGCGAAGCTAAATCAGCTTGATCAAAAATACCCAAGTTCATCAGCTACAACAACTGCGCTAATAAATGCAAACTTAGCACTTGAACAAAACCAATCTGCGATTATTTTATACGAACAAAAAGTAAAAAATAATCAGCTAATTGAACCTCAAGCTTTAATGGCAATATCCAAAGCCTACAGAGCGCTTGGTGATGATTTCCAATCGAAAGAAGTCACACAACTCGCGATTGAACAAAGTACAACGCAAGAAAGTTATTTTCAGCGTCAAATTATGGAATCGTTAAACGATTTTAATTACGCAGGTGATGCCCTTTACTTAGCTGAACAGCTTATTCAAAAAGCACCTAATGATTTAGAGCTTCGTTATTTAGGCGCGCAAGTTGCTGCTAATTTTAATGAAACAGAGCAAGCACAAACGTGGTACGCACAAACGCTTTCACCTAATCGTCAACTAAATGAAAAAGAACTCTACGCATCACTTTCGCGCATTAATGAAAACGACGAGTGGTATATAAACGGTGCCAAACGAGAACTACTCAGCCAACAAAACAAAAACCAAGCCTACATTGCTGTTGGTGTAAATTTTAGCGGACAAGTAAGTACTGAAAGTGAGGCTACATTGGGCGCTGGTTTAGTCCCTATTGAAGCGTACTTTCCGCTTTGGCAAGGGCAAGGCTTTGTAAAAATAGATCCTACAAGTATTAGCGCGCAAACAACACGATTTGACGAGCAATTTGCTGGCAGTCGATACGGTCAAGGCGCTTTGTGTATATTTACCTGTGGTATTGACGAGGTAAGTCCTGAGCAAGATGGCGTTGATATTGGCATTGGTTGGCAGAACGAAAACTGGCGCGTAGATATTGGCACAACACCACTGGGCTTTTTAATCGAAGACATTGTATGGGGTGTTAACTATTCGGGCGACTTTGGTGACTTTGGCTATAGCCTTGAGTTAGAAAAACGACCAGTAACCAGCTCAGTACTCGCCTATGCAGGCCTTGAAGACGTTAATACTGGTAAAATTTGGGGGGGGGTTCGCTCAACTGGTTTAACCGCTAATGTTTCTCATGATTTAGGCGGCAATTGGGGATTTTGGTCTAGTGCTGACTTTACATTGTACAAAGGTCAAAACGTAAAAGATAACCAACGCTACCGCTTGATGGGCGGCACCTATTATCGTGTGATAAGCAATCAAGACCGCGAATTTACAGTGGGTGCAAGTTTATTGCATTGGGCCTATAAATTTAATTTAAGTGAAGAAACCTGGGGCCACGGCGGTTATTACAGTCCGCAAAACTATGTAGGTCTATCCGTGCCTCTCACTTATGACGCGCGTTGGGGCGATGATTTTGTTTATCGATTAAAAACCGGTGTTTCGTACTCGCAAACAAAAACTCAATCTATTGATTTCTTCCCTAACGATAGCGATTTGCAAATAGCTGCGTATGATAGAGAATCAATAACAGGTGTTGACCCTGTATTTGAAGGTGAAACAAGTTCTGGTGTTTCATATAATCTTGAAGGTAGTTTTGAGTATAGAATAACGCCGAATTGGTTCTTTGGTGGCTACTTAGCCATCGATCGTTCTGACTTTTACGAACCAAACTTTGGTCAACTTTACATACGTTACTATTTTAACCCTGTTTATGGAACGCTTGAGTTCCCAGGTACCCCTATTGTTCCTTATGCTGAGTTCTAACTTGGCATAAGGTGATACACCGCGCAATACTTCCCCTAGCACTAAGGTATATGTATACTTGTGCTCAATTGTAACTAGGATAAGGGTGTGTCTCTTACCTTCTGGTGTTACTACCACATAGCAAATCATTATCTTAGCTACAAATAATAAACTGATGGTCGAGCATTTTAGTATGACTAAATATTAAGATAGCTAAAGCAAAAAATTATAAGGCCATTACAACAATTCTTAAAGTTAGGAAGTAAATATGAGTTCAGCTCCAGATAGTGGTTGGTTTGGCCACCCTAAAGGACTTTCGACATTGTTCTTCACTGAAATGTGGGAACGAATGAGTTATTACGGTATGCGAGCTATGCTCGTATTATTCATGACAGCAAGCTTACAAGAAGAAGGCCTTGCCTTTACTGTTGCATCAGCTGCTGCAATCTATGGTTTGTACACAGGCGCAGTATACTTTTTAGGCTTACCGGGTGGGTGGCTAGCTGATAGATTGTTTGGTGGTCAAAAAGCAGTTTGGTATGGCGGCATAATTATTATGATTGGCCATATTATTTTGGCTATTCCACATGATTATTCTTTCTTCGTTGGCTTAATATTTGTAGCAACAGGTACTGGTTTACTAAAACCAAATATCAGTGCAATGGTAGGCCAATTATATAGCGATGCTGATGAGCGTCGTGATGGCGGTTACGCTATTTATTACATGGGTATTAACATGGGTTCTTTAATAGGTTACTACGTATGTGGTTACTTTATGGAGAACGTAGGCTGGCACTGGGCATTTGGTGCGGCAGCTGTAGGTATGGCCATTGGTTTAGTACAGTACAAACTCACACTTAATAACTTACCAAAGCACAGTGCTTTACCGGCTAATCCATTAGGCTCTAAAGGTACTTCACGTGCATGGGGCGGTATTGCTGCATTTGTAATTGCAGCTGCTGCAGTTACTACGGCTGCAATGACCGGCGCTATTGTTATTAATCCAACTGTAGTTGCAGGTTACACAGCCATTGTATTTACTATTATCTTTTTTGTTTATTTTGGAGTTATTTACTTTACAGGTAATTTAACAGATGCAGAAAAACAAAGAATGTGGGCACTATTTTTAGTATGTATTGCATCTGCATGTTTTTGGTCTGGCTTTGAACAAGCTGGTTCATCATTAAACTTATTTGCTCGCGACTATACTGACCGTCTTATTGGTACTTTTGAAATCCCTACAACGTGGTTTCAATCATTAAACTCACTGTTTATTATTGCTTTATCGCCATTTTTTGCAGCGCTTTGGATTAACTTATCTAAAAGCTTAGTATCACCTAGCTACAGCGTTAAATGTGCAATTGGCTTAATTATCATGGCATCAGGCTTTTTAGTTATGTTTATGGCGGCTCATTACGCAGCTGAAGGCTTAAAAGTTGCGCCTTACTGGCTTGTTACTACGTACTTTTTACATACAGTGGGTGAGCTTTGTTTAAGCCCTGTAGCATTAAGTGCTGTAAGTAAGTTATCGCCTAAACGTTACACTGGCCAAATGATGGGTGTGTTTGTATTAACTTACTCAATCGGTAACATCATCGCAGGTTTACTTGCTGGTAATTTCGATCCGAATAATGTTGATGAAATTCCTAACTTATACTTACAAATTGCATTATTTAGCATTGGTGTTGGTGTTGTTTTAGTACTAATGACTTTTAAAGCTAAAGTATGGGAAAAACAAGGTTTAGAAGAGAAAGTCTCTTAATTATTGTTTATTTCAAATGTAGCAATATAACCTAAGACAATTCCTCCATAGCTTCTATGGGGGAATTTTTTATTCAACTTTGCCCTTCCCCCGTTAACTGATATTATATCCTGATTGGTTATTGAATAGACTCAGGGACATCCGTAGATGCAATCGTTAACGATATCACGTGTTATTATATTTATATTTCTTAGCTTTATTCTAACTGCCTGTGGTAGCGGTGATGAAGTG
The DNA here is from genome assembly GCF_014164415.1 of Pseudoalteromonas sp. SG43-1. Lineage (NCBI taxonomy): Bacteria > Pseudomonadati > Pseudomonadota > Gammaproteobacteria > Alteromonadales > Pseudoalteromonadaceae > Pseudoalteromonas > Pseudoalteromonas sp. SG43-1. The sequence continues at coordinate 59,363 of NZ_JACJFD010000011.1, forward strand.
ACGGTTAATCCAAACGATCCTGTTGAGCCTGAACCTAGCAAATTAACACTATCAAGCGCTAATGGTTTAGAGGCTACATTAGACGAAGGCAATTTTATATTTAATGCACCTTCCAGTGCTATTTCTAGTGATGTAGAGCTTACCTACGAGAAAACATTATTAGATGAGACGAATATACAACAAAATATAATTTCTGATTTACATGCGCTTACGCCCTCCACGCTTACTCTTGAAAAACCTATTACCATTACAATAAAAATCCCTGATGACTATGCATTAGGCGGACAACTGTTTATCGCAAAACTATCGGGCGCTAATTGGGATACTGTTACAAATTCAATAGTTTTAGATGGGTTTGTTAGCGCTCAAGTAACAACACTGGGCACATATGCAATACAAATGCAGCGCAATGAAGCTTTCGCAAATATCGGCCCAACTTGCGACGCTAATGCAACAGAGCAATCGGTAAGGTTTGTTCACGTTGCAGATTTACATGCTCGCTTTGGCTATGAAGAGCAATATTTCAGCCGGATCAAAGCCTACTACAACCAAGTAGCAAGCCAAACCCCGCACACCTTATTTACAAACGGTGGTGACGACTATGAAAAAGGCACCGTTGCTGAGCAATTATCACAAGGTACCGCGACAGAAGAAGCTATAAAAGCAATGCAGTTTGACCTGCGAGTCGTTGGAAATCATGATTATGCTTGGGGCCCTGAAAAATTACTAAGTTATTCCCAAGACGAGAATGCAATTGTACTTGCTAGTAATACTCGTTATGAAGCAGAGCAACTACAAGATTTTGCAGGCGTAGGATTTGCAAAAGTACAAGTAGGGTGTATTACACTTGGTGTCTTTGGCATGACCTCAGTGCCATGGAATGAGCTAGATGAACCAATTCAAGATGATCCGATCCCTGATTTTATTAAACAGTTTAAAATGAGCTGGGAGTGGCAACAAGTCGCACAAAGCATTGTAAACCAATACCGTGATGATGTTGATTACATGGTAATGCTAAGCCATCTAGGAGTAGGCCTAGACACAGATATGGCAACTGACGTTGCAGGTATTGATTTAGTATTAGGGGGCCATACCCATGGCGGCGAAAGCTTTGATACACTAGAAAATGGCGCCATTGTTATTCAACCTGACTTTTATGCAAAAGGGATAACCGACTTAACACTTGAGTTTAATTTAGCTGATAAAACATCACCTGTTGTGAACTATCAAACGATTGCCACTGAAACCATCACTGAACGTGATGAACCGACAAAGCAAGCCATAGATGAAATTATGGGCCGTTACGCGCCTGATGCACAAACCGAAATAGCTATTTCAGAAAACTACCCTAGTGCAATTGAGTTAGCTGAAATAACAGCATTAGCCGCGCAACACGAAAGTTCAATCACAGCTGCACTTTTAAACCCCGAACTGGTTCAAAAGCGTTGGACACCCGGCACGCTCACACAAGAAGATTTTCACGAAGCATTTTACGTAGAAAGACAGCCTTCAAATACACCCGGTTTTAACGCAATATATAAAGTAACAGTAACAGGTACAGACTTAACATCTATGTATGCAAGCCAACCTGACTGGTTTTTACTCACACCCGAAAACATTCAAGCAACCAGCAATTATGATGTCGCTTTATTTAAAGGCGCAGCGCTTAACCCTGAATTATTTTTTAATGGTGTCACATTTTCAAACGTAGAACCCATTGCCGAAGCATGGTGGTTACTAGATCAGTACGCCCGATTTAGAACAAGCCAGTGCTTATACCTAGATACCAACAATCAACTGTTTTCATGTACAAACGAAGAAAACATAACGGTATGGAATTTTGATAATACAGCAAGCCCACTTACAGCAGATTTTGGACCTTCAGTACTCAGTTACTTCGATCCTGAAGAAAAAGACTGGGGCCCAGAAGAAACTCAATATAAAACTACTGCCGAACTGGGCATTAGTGATTTGAGTGATGGGCCGTCAGGTGTAATGGCATTTTCAAGGCATGCACCAACCGAAGGCCTACATATTAACTTAAACACAGCCGCTAACGGCGATTATGCCGCTGATGGCATGGTTTCAGACTACACACTTGTAATGGATTTATACTGGCCAGCAGAAGGCCAAGATATTTACCGTGCGGTTGTTCAAGCGGATACCGTTAACTACTTAACCGACGATGCCGACATATTTATTGACCCAAGTGGTGGTTATGGTAAATCAACCAGCGACAGCGGCTATTTTGGCAATACACAATCCGACTCTTGGCATCGTGTCGCTTTAGTATTTTATACTGCACCTACCAATGGCGTATTTGAAGTGTACATAGATGGCGAACTAGTGGGTGTAAAGGAAGATGGAGAAATAAACAACCGCTGGGCACTCAAAGACGCAGTGCTGCTGTTTAATGATGACAACTTTGAAACCGAGCCAGGCTACTTAAATGCCATGCTTTATGCCGGCCGTGCAATGAGCCGCGACGAAATAAAAAGCTTAGGTAATGCGCAGCAAAAACTCACTTACGAGCAAGCAACACGCGTACTTAATCAAACCATTGAACGCCATTACCAAGCTGCGCCTGAAATAAAACCAAACTTGTGGTTACAACAGCGTAGCAAGTTTTTTGGTGAACGCGCCAAAAATGTAAATAATTAATTACACTTAACCCTATTTCATACCACTTCAAAAAAGAGAGTTTAGCTACTTAAACTCTCTTTTTTATTACTATAATTCATAAACTTAATCAAAAAACCGCCACTAAAACTGTTTACTTTTACAGCGTGAAAATTTTCTACTGTATTGACTCAAAACAACTTGGACACAAGCGTCCTATAAAATTTACACACCACTCAATTACTAAATACCCGGCTGCTCTTCCCCTAAATCTAATTCTGGTTAATTATCTTGCCATTAACACAACAACACATAATCGCAGTGCTTAATTGCGGGAGTAATAATAATGAGTGAAGTAAATAACTATTTGGGTTTAGTCGGTATTGAGTTTACCGAGTACGCAACACCTGATGCTGATTATATGGATAAAGTATTTACTGATTTTGGCTTCTCTAAGCTTAAAAAATTCAAAGGTAAAGACATTGTTTATTACAACCAAAACGATATTCACTTTTTACTGAATAACGAGCGTGAAGGTTTTTCTGCAGAATTTGCTAAAAGCCATGGCCCTGCTATTTGTTCAATGGGTTGGCGTGTTGAGAATGCGCAAAAAGCATTTGAAACAGCTGTAGAACGTGGTGCAAAACCAGCGACCGACTCAACGCATAAAAATATGCCTTACCCTGCGATCTATGGTATTGGCGACAGCCTAATTTACTTTATTGAACAATTTGGCGACAAAGGCACTATTTACGAAAGTGATTTTGAAGACTTAGAAACGCAAAATGTTGTAGAAGATAAAGGCTTTATCCGAATCGATCATTTAACCAATAACGTTTATAAAGGCACCATGGAAAAATGGGCTAACTTTTATAAAGACGTATTTGGTTTTACTGAAGTACGCTACTTTGACATTAAAGGTCAAAAAACAGCGCTTATTTCGTATGCACTTAAATCGCCATGCGGCACCTTCTCTATTCCAATAAACGAAGGTAAAGGTAACGATAACAACCAAATTGATGAATACCTTGGTGAGTACAACGGCCCAGGCGTTCAACATTTAGCGTTTTTAACAGATGACTTAGTAAGCTCTCTTGATAAGCTTGATAAATCAACAATTGCCACTTTAGATATTATCCCAGAGTACTACGATACTATTTTTGACCGTGTACCTTGGGTTGCTGAAGATAAAGAAAAAATTCGTGAGCATCAGATACTCGTAGATAGCCAAAGTGAAAATTGTTATTTATTACAAATTTTCTCTAAAAACTTATTTGGTCCAATTTTTATAGAGATGATCCAACGCGTTGATGATGGTGGCTTTGGTGAAGGTAACTTCCAAGCATTATTTGAATCAATCGAACGTGACCAAGAGCGTCGCGGCGTTTTATAAAATATTTGAGTAAATTGAAAGCAGCGACCTTCGCTGCTTTTTGTCGTTTTAATATTTAAAATGTATGGCTCAAAGTGCAAGTATGCTTAAATAAATACTCCATTGTTGCCATACAGTTAAACCAAAGGAAATGTAATGAGCCTAATTAACGAAACCCATGATATTAATTTAACAAGCTGGGTAGAGTCAGCTAATGTTGCCAATTGCGACTTCCCTATTCAAAACTTACCATTTGCCGAGTTTCGTCGCAAAGGCACTAACGAAGTATTTCGTGGCGGTGTTGCGATAGGTGATCAGGTTATCGACCTTGCAAAACTAAATGAGCTAAATGTATTTACAGGCGACGCTAAAACAGCACTCGATGCAGCGAGCGAGTCAACGCTAAATACATTTATGGGTTTAGGGCAGCAATATTGGTCAGCACTTCGTTTGGCCCTTTCAAAAGCATTACGCGAAGGCGCTGATTGTCAAAAAGATATTGCGAGCGTATTAATATCGCAAGCTGATATTGAATTTTCATTACCATGTCGTATTGGTGACTACACCGATTTTTACACTTCTATTTATCATGCAACAGCAGTAGGTAGTTTATTTCGCCCTGATAACCCATTACTACCTAACTATAAATGGGTACCAATTGGTTATCATGGTCGTTCTTCATCTATTGATGTGTCTGGGCAAACATTTCACCGTCCTAAAGGACAAACTAAAGCACCTGATGCTGATGTACCCTCATTCGGCCCATGTAAACGCCTTGATTACGAGCTAGAGCTTGGCATTTACTTAGGTAAAGGCAATGCGCTTGGCGATGCAATTGCAATCGAAAATGCAGAAAATCATGTATTTGGCTTTTGTGTGTTTAACGACTGGTCGGCCCGTGACTTACAAGCTTGGGAATACCAACCATTAGGTCCGTTTTTAGCGAAAAACTTTGCATCAACAGTGTCTCCTTGGATTGTTACAACAGAAGCACTCGCACCGTACAGAACAAGTTGGACCCGTGATGAAAACGATCCACAGCCAATGGACTATTTAGAATCAAAAGCGAATCGCGACCAAGGTGCTTTTGATATTCAAATGGATGTTAGAATTCAAACGCAAAAAATGCGTAGCGAAGGCCATAACCCAACGCGCGTATCAACATCTAGCTTTAAGCACTCTTACTGGACTGTGGCACAAATGGTTACTCATCACACAGTAAATGGCTGTAACTTTATGCCAGGTGACATGCTAGGTTCGGGCACTCAGTCGGGTCCAACGCACGAAGAAGCAGGTTCATTACTTGAGCTTTCTCGTGGCGGTAAAGAAAAAATCACGCTAAGTAATGGCGAACAACGTAGCTTTTTAGAAGATGGCGATAACGTTATTATGCGTGGCTGGTGTGAAAAAGAAGGCTATGCACGTATAGGTTTTGGCTCTGTAGAGAGTACTGTAATACCGGCAAAATAATACGCATATTAAAAAATTTATTAAAAGGGCTGCTTACTAAAAGCAGCCCTTTTTTATTAATTTTTGAACAGTTACAATTTTTTTCTAGCTTTTTCAACTCAAATTGCTATCTTAATTCGGTTAATAGCCAGTGTTTATATGCCATGTCAGTATTTATAAAGTCTTTTTATCATAAATTTTTCCCTGCTCGTCAGCTACTTATTCGTCAAAATGGCGAAGTTAAGCATGTTGTTTTAGCCTCTTGGTTTCAACTTCTTGTAGCGTTGCTTATTTTAGTCACTTTTACTTGGCTGAGTATTTCAAGCTTTCGTGTTTATACACAAACAAATAAAATCTCTGACATAAAACAAAATCAAATAACCGAGCAAACGCTGTGGCAACAAAAAGTCAGTGAGCAACAAGCCCTTCAAGCAACGCAGTTAGAGCAACTTGCAATTCTTGAGCAAAAGCAGGCGCTACTGCAAAGCATGATAGAATCCCTTCCTGCTTCAATTAGCAAAGACGTTATTAAGCTTGATACAGAACTTGATGTACCTATTAATGAAAATGGCAATGAATTTCATGAGCCATTAGTCGATGAAAATCAAAAAGGTAAACAAGCACAGTTAATCGCTCCAATTACATTCGCAACAAGAGTGGCCAACTTAAATAATCAGTATGAGCAAAGCTTTACCTATTTAGATAACCAAATTAGTGAACGTCACCAAGCCATTTTAGCTATGGTTAAAGGCGCAGGAATTGAGTCTGCGCTTGAGCAACACCTAATATTAAGCGCCCAGACAACTGCACAAGGTGGGCCACTTGATATATTTAACGAAACAAAAATTCCGAGCCACTTTTTAGCCATCGTTGATAAGCTATTAATATTAAATAATTTAGAAAACTTTTTAACTGAGCTACCAAATACCCTGCCTTTAGCTAAAGCTAAATACTATATTTCGAGTAATTTTGGCCTTAGAAAAGATCCCATGAATAGTAATCATGCCTTTCATAAAGGAATTGATTTAGCCGGTTGGCATAAAACCGAAATATTCGCTCCAGCAGACGCTGTAGTGCTTCGTGCCGGTCGTAATGGTGGTTATGGTAACTTTATTGAGCTTGAACATAAAAATGGCTTAGTGACTCGATTTGGACACTTAAATAAAATTAAAGTAAAGAAAGGTCAATCAATCACTAAACATGATGTAATCGGCCTAATGGGCAGCACCGGCCGAAGCACAGGCACGCATTTACACTACGAAGTATTACTTAATGGTAAACAAGTCAATCCTCTAAAAATAACAAAGGCGCTTTCTCGTGTTTGGTAGAAAAAAACAAAAAACAGTTAGCTCTAATTTAAAAAGAGTGAATCACACACCGTCTATTATTTCTGAAGACGTACGCCTTACAGGCACTTTAGTTAGCCAAGGTGAAGTACAGCTTGATGGCCGTATTGATGGTGACATAAAAGTGGAGCATTTAGTTATTGGCTCAGCGGGAGTTGTTGAAGGTATTGTTGAAGCTAAAAGCGTTATTGTTAAAGGTAAAGTTATTGGGTCAATTAATGCCAGTGAAGTAAAAGTACAAAGTGGCGCTCATGTTCATGGCGATGTATTTCACGATACATTGAGTATTGATGCAGGCGCAGTAATTGAAGGCAGTTTAAAGCAACGCTTTGAAAAAGAAGAGCCGGAACTAATTTCGAAAGAACTAAAACCCGCAAAAGAAGTTAAAGCATTATTGAAAGAAGATGGCAGCGACTTATCATTTGTAAATAAACAAGCCGCTGATAAAAGCTAAGTCAAATTAGCTTTACGTAAATTAATTTTTCTCAGTAATGTACATAGTAATATCTGCAGTGAAAACAAGCTCATTGCGGGTATTATACAGTTTAACCGGTACTACTAAGTCTTCTTTATCAATCCACTTATGTGGTAAATCAATTTCAGCGACTGCTCGTACATCTGTATCTACTTTAGCCAAATACCTAACTGTCATCCCTTTTGGGATCCAACGATGCGTTTTAACTGGCACTGTTGCATCAACCATTACACCTGCACACAATTCAGCTAAGTTACACTGCGCAATAGCATGAATAGTTCCAATATGATTATGAACGCTTCGGCGGTTTTTAACCACCGCACTACAATGGCCCTCTCTCAAATCGAGTACGTAAGGTTTCATCGAACCAAAATATGGCGCTTTAAAGCAAACAGCTTTAGTAAAAAGCCAATTCCCAAAAGGTAGGCGCTTAAATTTATGCCATGTTTGTACAAGTGCAGATTTATTACTCATTATTATTTTCCATCAACAGTTACTTTTTTAAAATTAACACATCAGACCAGTTTTAAAAAGTGCATTTATGCTGGCTTTTTCGCTTAATCCAATCAAAAAGTAAGAATGACGACCTATGCAGGGGTCATAAGCCCTTTCTTTTTTATGAGTGCCCACCTAAAATACTCGACAAAAGGAGACTCAATGCAAACACAGCCCGCTAAACCTAATATGACTCTGTTACTTATCTTAGCGTTACTCGTTATATTTTGCCCTATGGCAATCGATATTTACCTACCTGCTTTCCCTACTATTGCAGAACAATTTGCAGTTACTGAACAACAAGTACAGCAAACCGTTGCTATTTTTATGCTTACAGTGGGTTTAGGCCAATTAATTGCGGGCCCTTTGGCTGATAGATTTGGCCGAAAACCAGTGGCAGTAGTGGGCATTAGTTTATATGCAAGCTCTGCATTACTCGCATACTACTCGCCTTCTTTTGAGATATTACTAATAGCACGTGCTTTTCAGGGATTTGGAGCCTGTGCCACATTTGTTGTCGCATTTGCGATAGTGCGTGATAAATATGGTAGTGAACGAAGCGGACAAATGATTACCTACCTTAACGGGATTGTGTGCTTTATTCCGGCAATGGCACCTATTTTAGGGGCTTGGCTTACCGTACAGTTTGGCTGGCGTATGAACTTTATGTTTTTAACCGCGTTTGCTATTTTGGGCCTTATTGTTACCCTATTCTTTTTTAGAGAAACTCGTCCTGCTGATAGCCATTATCAGGGCCATATTTTAGATTTACGTCGCTTTACACCGATTATTAAAACACCGGTATTTTTGTTTAATAGCCTAATTTGTATGGTCTCAATGTCGGCCATATTAGTGTATGTAACGCTCGCACCAGGCTGGCTTATTACACATTTAGGGGGTGCCGTAGCCGACTTTACTTTTTGGTTTACGTTAAATGCCGTAATAAGTATTGTCGCAAGTTTTATTTTACCTACCTACATTAAACGAAATAGCCAACGTGCTTTGCGTGTCGGTGTGAGTGTACTGGTTTTCTCAGGCATTTTAATGCTAGCCTTGAGTCATATAGAAACGGCATTTGCGCTTATGCTACCTATCTTAATTGCTGCATTAGGGTTTGCTTTAAGTTTAGGCTCTGCTGCAGGAATGTCTCTGTCTAGCTTTCCTAAACAAGCAGGCACAGCTTCTGCATTACTCGGTGCTATGCAAATGAGTGGCGCGAGTATACTTGTTGTTTTAACCCAATATTTAGGGCTAAGCACACCGTGGTTGATTGCTTTTCACTTATTATTGCTAGTTCCGCTTTGGCTTATTTTAATGAGCAAAAAAGCACATAGTTTACACCCGGCTAAAAGTACTCAATGATCAATCCTGACTTTCTAGTCTCATTTTTATTAGCCAGTTTTTTAATGGCAGTAGCGCCTGGGCCATCAAATGCATTTTTGATGGCGCAAACATTTGCTAATGGTCGAAGTGCTGGTATGCAAAGTGCTTTTGGTTTTGCATTAGGTGGGGTTGTTCATACGCTATTTGCTGTTGTAGGCCTAAGCGCAGTACTGAAAGCTTCCCCTAGTGCCTATGCCGCAGTGCAATATGCAGGCGCAGCATACTTATGCTATTTAGGGTTTATGATGATTAAAGGCACGCTAAAGCAGCCAGAGCCGACATCTGATGACAAGCAAACCGATAAACCGCATATAAGTACCAGTAAAAAAAGTAATGTCATGTTTCAGGCCATGATGACTGAAGTACTAAACCCTAAAGTAGCATTATTCTTTATTGCATTTATTCCACAATTTGTAGATCCAACGCTTTCATCGGCTACTTTTCAGCTCGCATTTTTTGGCTTACTTTACCCTCTTTTTGCTTTTCCGATTGACTGCACGTATATTTATTTTGGCGACAAAATTGCACAGTTTTTTAGACGTAACCCAAATAGCCAACTTTGGATTGATAGGATCACTGGCATTGTATTTATTGCCCTTGCTATCAATCTATTATTTTAACTAACCTGCACTTTGGTTAAGAGATTTATTCTTCCGAGTTTAGGTTCATCAATAAAAAGAATTAGCATGGAACAAAAAACACAATCTCTTCCCGCACAAAAAAATATTGCTTTAGTGGCACACGATGGTAAAAAAGCAGCACTAAAATTATGGTGTGAAAAGCACAAAGAAATACTAAGTAAGCACACTTTATATGGCACAGGTACTACGGGGCATTTAATTCAAAAAACTACGGGGCTTGATGTAGTTCAGCTTTTAAGTGGTCCTATGGGCGGCGATCAACAACTTGGCGCTAAAATAGCAGAACATGAGATACATGTTTTAATATTTTTTTGGGACCCATTAGCATCACAGCCTCATGACCCTGATGTTAAAGCGCTGCTGCGTTTAGCCGCTGTTTGGAATATTCCGGTGGCGTGTAATGAAGTGAGTGCAGATATGTTATTAAGCTCACCGCTTATGGACGTAGAGCTTGAACGCACATTGCCAGATTACGAAAAATACCTCGCAACCCGACAAATAGATCTTTAAACCTCAATTGTAATCTAGGTTATTTATAAAGCATGCTGGCCCATTTAGTCAGGCCAGCGGTTACACTACCAAAGTGATCCCCGTTAACCATCTTTATATCGCCTAAGTGCTCACTTAAAGCCGCTTTAATCAATGGTGACTGTGCACTACCGCCTGTTAAGTAAATAATGTCTGGCGTGGTCGCAGCGTCGCTGATTGCTTGTTTTGCTAAAGTAACTATTTGGCTAATACTACTCTCAACGGCAACAGCTAAATCTCTTACAGATACATTTTTATTCAGCCCACTATCTAAAAAACTTAAATCACAATCAAACACACTAGCAGACGAAAGTGCTATTTTAGCCGCTTCACCTTGTTGCACTAACTGATGGCCTTGCTTGTTTTGCTGTAAATGTATTAAACGTTTATAAAGCTCAGGTGCACTTACATCACGTAATTGTGCGTTTAGCTCTCGGGTATGGCTTTCACTATAAAATTGGCTTTGTAAGTTTACATCGTTAATTTTACACGCTTGCCAAAACGCTTGATTAGGCAAAGGCAAACCCGATTTAAACGTACTACCTAAACCCAATAACGGCATTAAACCATGAAAGCTCAAAGCAATATCTAAATCGTTTCCGCCAACACGTTTACCACTGTGAGATAAAAAATCGCTATCGCGCTGGCTATTTCCTCTAAAGCTTGGGCCCATTTGTACAAATGAGCAGTCACTTGTACCACCACCAATATCAATAACGAGTACTTTTTGATCCTGAGTTAAATCACTCTCGTAATCGATACCCGCAGCAAGTGGCTCATATAAAAACTCTACGTCTTTAAAACCAGCACGTTTAGCAGCACGCTCTAAAATACCGACCGCTTGTTGATTTGATTGCTCACCACCCACAGCTTGAAAGTTTACTGGGCGACCAATCACTGTTTGTGTAAGTGTTTTACCTAAAGAGAGCTCAGCACGTTGCTTAATTTTTAAGATCATCGCGGTTGCGATATCTTCAAAAAAGTTAATTTGACCTTGCTTTAAACCTGTTGCACCAAAAAATGATTTAGGAGACTTAACAAAATAGCCTTCTTCAGGAAACTGCACGTACTCGCTAATCGCTTCACGACCAATAAATAGGGTTTCATCTGAAGGTTGTAAATCAAGGTCTGACTTAATACGAGGTAAGGTATTTAATAATGCTTGGCGCTGCGTTAAAAAGTCATGCTCATGGGCTGTGCCATGTAAATGCTTAGCAACAAAATCAACAACCAACGCGCTGTGATGAGTGTAAAGTGTAGACGGTAAGTAATGTTTTCCTTGCTCTAGCGGTACTAATTGAACATTACCCTCGCTCATTACACCCATAGCACAATTAGAACTACCGTAATCAAAACCTACAAACATACTTCACCACACATTACCAAAAAGGCCGCGCAATTTAGCACACTTTGTAAAATTTATAAATGTTATAAACTATCTCTGACCCGTAAAAAACTGGCAAAACGCGGTAACCCATTTTTTGTTAAGCCATGAAATCGGTACGTTACAGTACTACCAATCTCCGGTGGTATGGAGCGCTGTGCATCATTAAACCCAGTACCAATAGAAAATACCTGCCCCTGCGCTGTTTTTACCCTTAATGCCCCTAACATACCTTGATATTTACCTTTGCCTGGTAAGTGCGCAATTACAACCGCTTCTGCATCTAAATAAGGTTTTAATTTTAGTAATGCATTACTTCTTCCATTGCTGTGCTTAGCGCTGGCCAAATGAAGCATTACTCCCTCGCCGCCCTGCTTAGTTATGTTGTCAAAATACTCTGTAAGTTGCTCATTATTTGTAAAGCTATATTGAACTACAGCACTAATGTGCGGCGAGTTTAGGCTAGTAATAAGCTCATTATAGTTTTTATAGCGAGTGCTAAAAGGCAGATTTTTATCTGGCATATCAAATACTTTATAAGTAATAGTTTGCCAATCATGATTATTAGGTTTTTTAGTTCTGACTATGCCACTAAGCGCAGAAAAGTGCTCACGTTTAGTCCACAGCTCACCATCAAGCCATACATTTGGCAATGGCACTGTAAACCAACTTGGCGCATTGATAGTATTACCCTTACGAGTGACAAACTGCGTGCCGGTCCAGATAGCTCTTACGCCATCATATTTTTCACTGACTAAATATTTACTTACATCATAATGCTTCGTTTCGTCATATACTTTAGCCAGTAAAACAGACGGTTGTGCTGCACTTATGCATTGCGTAAAAAGTACAATAACAATTAAAAGCAGGTGTTTAATAGTAAACATTGGCGCATCCAAGCACGTAAAAGTTGGCTTAAACTATAGTTGAGATTGCGCCCATTGCCAAAACTCATCTAAGTTGCTCATTTGATAGGTAGCTTGGCTAAAGTCGTGATCTTTAGTATGGCTATTGGCAATGGCTACAACACGTAACAAAGCATTATTAGCAGCTGTTACCCCTGTGTAAGTATCCTCAACAGCAATTGCATTGCCAGGTTGTATATTTATCTGCTCAAGTGCCAGTAAATACGGATCCCCTGCAGGTTTAGGATTAGTTACATCATCTTTTGTAACCACCGTATCAAACAGCTCATAAAACCCTAAGCCTTTCAGTATTGGCATAGCTTCACTTTTAGCACTGCCTGTTACTAGCGCCATTTTTAAGCCACTCGCTTTTACAGCTTTCAATGTTTGCTCTGTAAATGGCATCAGTGGCGGTAAATGTGTTACTACATATTCACCAAATAAACGGTATTTTTCATCTGCTAAAAACTGTGCACTTACCGATAAGTTATGCTCTTGCTTAATTTCAATTGCGGCTTCTAAAGTGGGCCGTCCCGAAAAGCGCTGACAAAAATCATTTTCTAAATAACTAACACCGTAGGGTTTAAGTAATTTACTCCAGCATACAAAGTGCATGCTTTCTGAATCAACTAATGTGCCATCCATATCAAATAATATTGCTTTTAAAGTCATCCTCATTCCTTATTTAACTTGTGCTAAATTTTGACAATAAAAAAGGCGCCTTAAGCACCTTTTATATAAATACAGTTATTGCGTTAAGCCTGCTGGCGGCTCACCCGTTGCTTCCTCACCCGTTTCAACATCAACAAGCTCGTAGCCACGCGTTTTACGTACAACTTTAAGTACTGGTTTATCAAATGCAGTTTTTAAACGCTCAGAGTCATCTTTCAACTCATCTAAGGTTGTTCCAAAAGGGGCTGCGCCAGTTTCTGACCAGTTAGTTACTTTACCATTTAGGTTATATTCTACTTCATGTATTTGATATTGCGCTGCTTCGTCTTTCGTTGCTTCACAAAAAATTACACGGTAATTCCAAAATCCAGCCATCTTTTTATCTCTTTAAATTAATTAACGCTACTTTACCAGCTTTATAAAAACATAAAAGCCTGCACAAGGCAGGCTTTTAAAAATTAATATAATTTAAGGTTATCTCTAGAAGAAGTTAACTTTAAATTCAGCACCAACATAACGCTCTTCGTTAACAATACCTGTATTGTTATTGAAATCTACAGCACCAATAACTTGTTGCTCGTCAAATAAGTTACGAACAAACGCAGCAACTTCGTATTCGTAATCGCCTTCAGACCATGTGTAACCTGTACGAAGACCTGTTTCAATAAGCTCTTTACCTTCAAACTCTACTGATTCGTAAAGGAACATATTGATTTTACTGCGATAAGAAATATCACCGCTTGCGAAGAAGTTACCATCGGCAAGTTCTTTAGTGTAGCGAAGCGTAAAATTAGAGATCCACTCAGGAGCATGCGGTAAGCTATTACCATCAAGTATTGCACGATCTTCAGGACCAAACGCACCTGCTACTTGGAAAGTCGGGTCTGTTACCGTACATTGTGCACAAACAGCCACAGCTAAATCGTTATCTTTAATTTCTGTTTTATTGTAGCTTAAGTTAAACGTTGCATTAAACTCATCGCTTAATACCCACTGCGTATCTAACTCAAAACCATAGCCAGTTGTTTTATCAGCATTAACTAAACGGTTAAAGTTAGCACCACCGCCTACAGCAGTAAGCTGTTGGTCGTCCATCGTATAATAAAACACAGTTGCATTTACACGACCTTGGCCGTCTAGCACGTCTGATTTAATACCTGTCTCGTACGATGTTACCGTTTCTGATTCAGCTGTTGTTACGTCATCACCAAATAAAATACGACCTTGTAAACTAGGTGCGCGGAAGCTATTTGCTACACGGCCGTACCAGTTAACATCATCGTTTAATTTGTAATTTGCAGATAAATCCCAGCTAACATGGTCGTCACTAACATCACGCTCTACAAGTAATGCACCGCCGCCAATTGGGCTAAGTGTACGATCAGCTACAAAATCCTTATCATCATCAGAGTAACGAAGGCCCGCTGTTACTTTTAAATCATCTGAAAAAGTATAATCTACAGAACCAAATACAGCCCATGCAGTTGTGTCTTGTTGTTGGCGAACATAACCATTTAAAACACCATTATTTGAAGTGTCATAACTAAAGTTTTCAATCGTTAGTTCTTCATCAAAGTAAAATACACCTACTTGATAATTTAAGTCACCATCAAAGTTACTAGATAAACGTAGTTCTTGCGTCAACTGGTCGTGATCTGGAATGCCATCAGCACTTTCTGAAGAGAAAGGAATAAAACCAGGTCCCATAGCAACTGGAACGTCATCTATTGAGAAGCCGCCGTAACCGCCGTCAATATCAGCGCGCGAATATATTTCAGCACTTTCCCATGCAGAAATTGAAGTGATTGTGTGGTTTTTAAGTTCCCACTCAAGCTTTAAGCTTGCACCTTCCGATTCTACTTGTTGAGTAGAGCGAGATGCCGCATCTTGATAAACAACATCATTTTCGTAGTTATCTACTAGCTCATTAGTACCCGCTTTAATTACATTTGCACGAAAGGCAATTGGTGAGCCATCTAAGTCACGTGTGTGATAGTTTAATAAAGCAGTAAAATCATCGCCTTCATATAAAAACTGAACGCGTGCCGCTTTTTCAGTGTAACCACCTTGCTCATCTTTAGCTTCAAAGCCTGGAGCTTGGTTATCAATGTAATCGTCTTTGTCTTGCCATAATAATGAAACACGAGCAGATAAACGGTCAGTTAAAGCACCACCTACAGCACCACTTGTATCTACAGCACCACGGCTACCGTATGAAACAGAGCCATAACCATCAAATTCTTGACTTGGTTTAACAGTATCAAACTTAACAAGGCCAGCTGGCGTGTTACGGCCAAATAGCGTTCCTTGAGGACCACGTAATACTTCTACGCGTTCAACATCAAATACTGGGAAACCTTTTAAAATTGCATTTTCTTGAACTACTTCATCAACAACAAGTGATACTGGTTGTGATGCATTCAAATCAAAATCGGTATTACCTAAACCACGAACGTAAAAGCGTGGGAATGAACGACCAAATGAAGACTCAATAGATAAACTTGGAATTTTCGCATTTAAAAAGCGAATATCCATACCTGCAGAGCTATATGCATCAAGGTTATCACCTTGTAATGCAGATACTGCTACAGGTACTTCTTGTGCATTTTCTACGCGTTTACGGGCGGTAACTTGAATAACTTCTAGTTGATTGCTTTTTTTAGCCGTTTCTTCTTCAGCGGCGAATGCTGAAATAGATGTGCCAGCAGCAGATAGTAGTGCAGCGTTAATAATTGTCGCTATTGCAGATTTCTTTAATGATTTCATGTCGGGTATTAACCTTTAGTATGCACTCTTGTTCAACGGTTTTTTGTGTTGCGCAATGTATTCATTGCGGGCTCGTACAATTTTTCGCGACTTGCTATATGGCGCGCGGACCTCATCACCGAGAGTACAAAACGGAGTAACAAGGCTGAACGAACGATTAAGATTATACCATTGTGTAATAATTTTACTGCATAAATATGAACATAAATGGAAACTTTTTTGCAACATTTAACTACAAGATTACGTGTTTTTATCAATATTTAGATGCAAAAACCTAATAATGAGGACATATGTCCTTTATTGAAGATCGCGAAGTGAAGTAGGAAAAATGGATTACCTTCCATATTAACCCAAAATAGAAACGTTGTGATTACTCATAAAAAAAGTCACCCGCAAGCGACTTTTTTTATTAGAACTACGACCTTTTAAAAGCAATTTCACCATCTATATGAATATCGCGCTGTGGAAACGCAATCACTACATCATGCTCTTCAAATACAGCATAAATACTAAAACGAATATCACTGCGCACTTTTCTAAGCATGGTTTCAGACTCGGCGCATACCCAAAAAATAGCATTAAATACAAGCGAGCTATCTGCAAAGTCATCAAATAACACTGATGACTTTGGATTAACCAATATTGCATCATGATCATCAAGCACTTGCTGGATAAGCTTTTTAACCAGTATAACGTCTGAACCATACGCAACGCCGACACTGACCGATGAGCGTGCATTGCCATCTATCAGCGTCCAGTTTGTTACTGTATTTTCGAGCAATTGAGAATTAGGTATAAGCATATGTACGCCGTCATTTCGGCGAATACGTGTAGAACGCGTATTAATAGTTTCAACTACGCCCTTTGCGTTACCTACCTCTAAAAAGTCACCAATGCGAATTGGACGTTCCCACATCAAAATCCAACCGCTGATAAAGTTATTAATAATGTTTTGTGCACCAAAACCTACACCAATAGCAATCGCACCGGATACAAAAGCAAATGCCGTAAGCGGGATACTGAGCACTTCAAGCGATGTAAAAATTAAAATTGCGATACTTAAAATAAAGTAAATGCGAGTAAACAAATGCACTGCATCTTGGCTTATTTTTTTAGCGAGTAATGTTTTTTTAATAAGCTTGCCAATGCGTGTGACTACAAACCACATAGCAAACAATATAAGTGGCACTTGAATTACTTTTGCTACCGTAATATTCACATCGTTATAAGTGAATATTACAAAGGCTAAGTATTGATTAATTTGTTCGAGGGTCATAAGTGTTCCCAATATCTTTTTTGATTGTTATTTGTTCACTAAAAATAAGTGTGGTTCAGTTTTCGCTAAGCTTAGCACGTCATAATATAACTAAAACGCCAAGTTAATAAGTTCAATATGAATTTTATAAACAATTTATTAACTCTTTATTGCACCGAGTGCTATATAAATAGTGTACAAGCACTGGAGATCACATATGACACAACTTACTCTAAATCAAAGACTCGCTACTTTGCAGCCGCAGGTAGATTTTAAATTGTTTGAAAGCAGCCTAGATTACCGAAATAAAGTTTTGTGCTTGCTGGCCGAACAAGAGCAAACTCTAGCAACTATTAATAAAGAGTTTGGGCAGCAATCTAATAGCTTTGGCTCAGAGAAAAAATTTGTTTTAGGTTATAACTAACCCCCTCTCAAGCACACAATCGTATAATTAAGTAGCTTTAACGTTTGATTTTAGAGCTACTTTTACCCACCTTAATACTAATTATTAGCTAATTTGCGTTCAAATCCCCCTTAATACCGATAAACTTTATTGTATAAACCCACAAATTTGATAAGTTAACTAGGTTTTTCGACTCGCAAAGCCTATTTCGGCTAATCTTTTTATGGAGTTATTATGCGTAAAACCCTGATCGCCACTACTATTGCTAGTGCCCTAATCCTATCGGCTTGTTCTTCTAACGAACCTCAAGACATGGCAAAAGAGAGCGCAGCACAAGTGCAAGACATGAACGCAAACAATGTTTTATTCAAACCAAGCCCATTACAATACATGGCACCTGAGTTTGATAAGTTTGGTACAAAAGACTACGAAGCCGGCTTTGATGCTGGTATTGCTCAGCATACTGCGCAAATACAAGCTATTGCTAACAACCCAGCTCCTGCAACTTTTAAAAATACATTAGTTGAAATGGAAATGTCTGGCGAGCTACTAAACCGTGTATCAGCTGCTTTTTATAACCTTTCAGGTTTGATTTCTGATGACGAATACCAACGTATAAGTAAAAAAATGGCGCCGGTATTATCTGCTCACTCTGACGACATTTACTTAAATGGTGCATTATTCAAGCGCGTACAAACTATTTACGACAACAAAGACTCGCTTAATGCTGAAGATCAACGCCTTGTGGATTTTTACTATAAGCAATTTGTAAAAGCAGGCGCTAAATTAAATGACGCTGAAAAAGCAAAAATGCGTGAAATCAACTCACAACTTGCAGAGCTTTCTACTGCGTTTTCTCAAAACATTTTAAAATCGTTTAAAGAAGATGTCATTGTAGTTACCGATAAATCTAAACTTGCTGGCCTTTCTGAAGGTGAAATTGCAGGTCTTGCGGCCGCTGCTAAAAAAGCAGGTAAAGACGGCTACATGATCACGCTGGTAAATACGACTCAACAGCCAATTTTATCAAGCCTTGAAAACCGCGACCTTCGTGAGCAAATATTTAAAGCCTCTGCTAACCGTGCAGCAAAAACTAACGGCCCAATTATTATTGAAGAAACAAACCTCCGCGCTCAAAAAGCAGAGCTACTAGGGTTTAAAGATTGGGCATCGTATGTAATGACTTCGCGTATGGCACAAACAACTGACAACGTGTACGGCATTTTAGATGACCTAGCACCAAAAGCAGTTGAAAAAGCTAAAATTGAAGCAGCTGCTATTCAAAAAGTAATTAACGATTCAGGTGAAAGCTTTGAGCTTAAACCATGGGATTGGGCTTTTTACGCAGAAAAAGTACGTGCTGAAAAGTACGACTTAGATCCTGCCCTTGTTAAGCCTTACTTTGAAATGGATTCTGTAATTCACGATGGTTTATTCTTTGCAATGAACAAGCTATACGGTATTACATTTAAAGAGCGTAAAGATTTACCGGTTTATCATGAAGATGTTACAGCCTACGAAGTATTCAACGCTGACGGCAGCGCCATCGGTTTATTTTACCTAGACCCATACGCACGTGAAGGTAAGCGTGGCGGTGCATGGATGAGCGCTTACGTAAGTCAAAGCGGCTTAAAAGGCACTAAACCTGTAATTTACAATGCCCAAAACATTCCAAAACCTGCTGCAGGCGAGCCAACGTTAATGACGTTTGACGAAGTGTCAACTATGTTCCATGAGTTTGGTCATGCGGCGCACGGTTTATTCTCTGACGTTAAATACCCAAGCTTAGCAGGTACTGCTACAGCGCGTGACTTTGTTGAGTTTCCGTCGCAAGCGAATGAAGATTGGATGATTGAACCTACGGTACTTGCTAACTACGCCAAACACTACAAAACAGGTGAGCCAATTCCACAAGCTTTACTTGATAAAGTACTTGCATCGCAAAAATTCAACCAAGGTTTTGGTACCACTGAATATTTAGCAGCTGCTTTACTTGATATGGAATGGCACTCGTTTGGCTCAGATAAAAAAATTACTGATGTTCAAAAGTTTGAAAGCGATGCGCTAAAAGCACACGGTATTGATTACTACCCTGTACCACCGCGCTATAAATCAAACTACTTTAGCCATACATTTGCCGGTGGTTACTCTGCGGGTTACTACGCATACCTTTGGACTGAAGTATTTGCAGCCGATGCCTTTGCACACATGGAAAACAACGGCGGCTTAACACGTAAAAATGGTGATAAGTTCCGTAAAGAAATCCTATCTAAAGGTAACAGCCGCGACTTAATGCAAAGCTACATTGAGTTTAGAGGTCAAAAACCAACTACAGACGCATTACTTAAGCGCCGTGGTTTAGTTGAGTAAATAACTTAATTTATTAAGCTCACTTTTATAAAAGCCCGCTTGCGGGCTTTTATTGTTTATACCCTCACATATAACAGATAAACTTAGCTCAATATTTATTAAAAGATGATGGTTATGCAGTACTTATTTGCAGTCACTTTGCTTTGGGCGTTTTCGTTTAGTTTAATTGGTGTGTATTTAGCAGGCCAAGTTGACGCTTGGTTTAGCGTATTAATACGCATAGCACTGGCAACACTGATTTTTTTACCTTTTTTAAAGCTCAAACAAACGCCTAAACCTTTAGCCTTAAAGCTTATGCTGATTGGCGCTATACAACTTGGTGTTATGTATAGTTTTTACTACCACTCATTTTTATTTTTAACCGTTCCCGAAGTGCTGCTATTTACTGTAATGACTCCTTTGTACATTACCCTGCTAAATGATGGATTGAACAGACGCTTTAACCCACGCTTTTTTATAGTCGCACTTATTGCTGTAATCGGTGCAATTACTATTCGTTACGAAAACCTAAATAGCGATTTCATAATCGGCTTATTAATCGTTCAAGGGGCGAATATAAGTTTTGCTGTAGGCCAAGTTACCTACAAACGATTAATGAATAACAATCAGCTTGATGATAAAGCCGTATTTGGATGGTTTTTTATAGGCGCACTTATTATTGCCACAATTTGCTATGCATTATTTGGTAACTCAAACAAATTACCAACCACTTTCACACAGTGGGGCATACTAATTTATTTAGGGTTGGTTGCATCAGGACTTGGTTACTTTATGTGGAATAAAGGCGCAACCCTTGTCAACGTAGGTGCTTTGGCAGTTATGAATAACTTGCTTGTTCCAGCTGGGATTATAATTAACGTGCTGATCTGGAACAGAGATGCCGATATAGTTCGGTTAAGTATTGGGGCTGCTATAATGTTAGGTGCATTATTGGTCAATCAAATGCTTAATAAAAAAGTAAATTAATAAGCTTGTAGCAAAATTGTCATTAATAATCATTAAGGTAGTACAAATTTTACTTTTTAAGGATAAACAATGAAACGTATTACCTTACTTACAAGCTGTATATTGTTAGCCACACTTGCAGGCTGCGACGATGATGTAGAAATAGTAGAAAAAGAAGTGGTTGTTACCAACACCGAAGTGGAAATTGTTGAAGTACCTACGCCCATTGTTGTAGAGGTTGCTGAAGGAGTAAATATTCAGCTAGGGACTCGCCCTGACTATTTAATTAACGATATGGCGCAAAGCACACTAAAAACAAAATTAGAGTCATGCAGCGAAGGTCCTTTTTACCGCACCGATTTTTCTATTGGTCATCGCGGTGCATCAATGCAATACCCCGAACACACTAAAGAAGCCTACATTGCGGCAGCGAGAATGGGCGCTGGTATTGTTGAATGCGATGTTACATTTACAAACGACAAAGAGCTTGTTTGTCGCCACTCTCAATGCGATTTGCATACCACAACTAATATTTTAGCCATTCCTGAACTTGCAGCTAAATGCAGTGTGCCATTTACACCAGCCGACCCTGCTAATGGTATTGCCGCTTCTGCAAAATGTTGTACCAGCGATATAAGCTTAGCGGAGTTTTTAACCCTTGAAGGTAAAATGGATGGTGCAAACACTAATGCAACGACCGTAGCCGATTACATGGATGGCACACCAAGTTGGCGCACTGATTTATATGCCACCAACGGCACATTGATGACCCATAAACAAAGCATTGCACTGTTTAATGAGCTAGGTGTAAAAATGACACCAGAGCTAAAATCGCCACAAGTAAGTATGCCATTTGATGGAATGACACAAGAACAATATGCGCAAAAAATGCTAGACGAGTACACGCAAATGGGTGTGCCAGCCTCAAAAGTTTATCCGCAATCATTTAACCTTGAAGACGTAAAATACTGGATTAACAATAACCCTGACTTTGCAGATAAAAGCGTATACCTAGATGGACGTGACAGTGAAGCCGGATTTGATCCAAGTAACCCACAAACATGGCAACCGAGTATGGATGAGTTAGTGGCTGATGGGGTGAAGATTTTAGCTCCTCCAATTTGGATGATGCTAACAATAGATAACGAAAGTAATATTGTGCCATCGCAATACGCTATTGACGCAAAAGCAGCTGGTTTAAAGCTTATTGCATGGAGCCTTGAGCGCTCGGGCCCGCTTAATGAAGGTGGAGGTTATTACTATCAATCAATTGCTGATGTTATAGATAACGATGGCGACATGATGACAGTAGTCGACGTACTCGCAAAGGACGTGGGGGTAATGGGTATTTTTTCAGATTGGCCTGCCACGGTAAGTTACTACGCCAGTTGTAATAAAATGCCTGCAAGTATTTAATACCAATCTGCTTATATATGGGGTCTATTTAACGTTAAGAAAATTACGCTAGGGCCTGTTTATCTTTCGAGGTTAAATTTGCATCAGACTGTTTGGTATTTAGGCAAGGCAGAGCCTATGTAGTGTGGTTATTCCCCATAAATAGGCGATAACGTAGCATAAATGCCAAACAGGCGCTGCCCAAAGGGTTCTGCCTAGGGGCTATTTACTCTTTGTTACTCGGTTTTTACTTAGCCCACTAGGTTACAAACCTCGCGCCGCGATTAAATGCCCCCTAGATTGAACAAATTTTAATCCTGAAAGGTCAATAGGCCCTAGAACTAGGCAAAAATTTTTTTATCTAGTTGTTCTAAATAAAAAATTTTTAACGACGTTGTAGTGAAATTTAATTCGTTAAATTGATCAAAGATTTATGCAGGTTGGTATAAATACTCAACGACAAAAGTCGTATATTTTATCGCGCTCAGTTACCATATCAGCATATATAATTTTATTTTACTGAGCGCTTTTATGATAATTCAACAACATAATGCTGACTTGCCAACACCGACAGGTTTAATGCGAACAACTGTATATCGCCCTCAAGCGCAAGGACAGTTCCCTGCTATCATTTTTTATTCTGAAATATTTCAGCAAACTGCCCCCATCGCACGCAGCGCAGCTATTTTAGCAAGCCATGGCTTTGTAGTGTTAGTGCCTGAAGTGTTTCATGAGTTAAACCCTATAGGCACTGTGCTTGCTTATGATGATACAGGTAAAGACAAAGGCAATGCCGACAAGTGGGCAAAGCCACTTGAGCACCACGACAGTGACACACAAACTATGATCGACTTCATTAGATTACAAAGCTATTGCACAGGCTCCGTCGGCGCAATGGGCGTATGTATTGGCGGTCACTTAGCTTACAGAGCGGCACTAAATCCTGAAATTAATGCGGCTTTTTGTTTATACGCAACTGATATTCACAGCAATACATTACCTGCGCAACCTGGAAATAACTCATTCGAGCGTATGGCTGATATACAAGGCGAAATTCACTTTATATGGGGCAAACAAGACCCGCATGTGCCAAAAGAAGGCCGCGCTAAAATATACCAGCAATGCGTAAGCACAGGCATCAATTACCAGTGGCAGGAAGTTAACGCACAGCATGCCTTTATGCGTGATGAAGGTGAGCGATACGATGCAGCCCTTGCGATAAATATGTATCAACAAGCGGTGGCATTATTTAGCCGAACTTTATAAATGCTGTAAAAACTACTCATTAAGTACTTTTCAGCATACCTAAAGCGGTATGCTGTTTTACAAAGTATGCTTTTAAGTAATCAATAAACAATCGTAGCTTTTTAGAGCCCGCAGCCCCTGGCGGAAATACCCCGTAAAGCTCAATATCTTTGCTTTTATAATCATCTAATATTATTTCAAGCAGTCCAGCTTGCACTTTTGGCCACGCATCGTAAAGCGGAATACGCCCAATGCCATGCCCTGCTTCAACAAAAGCAGTACGAGCAGCGGCATTATTGGTGCTTAAGGCGCCTTGCATTGTAATATCGTGTTTTTTGCCATCTTTTTGAAGTGTTAATGTTTTACTGCCCAATTGATAAACGACCCATTGTTGCTCTGCTAGCTCTAAAGGCGTTTTAGGTTTACCAAAATGTGCAAAGTATTCCGGCGCGCCACAAATACAAGTGCTCATTGTAGTCAGCTTGGTTGCCTGCAAGTTGGAGTCACTCAGTGCCACGCCCCTAATTGCAAAATCAAACCCATTTTTAATAATATCAACCACATCGTCAGTAAGCTGTAAGTCTATTTGAATTTTAGGGTATTGGCGCTTAAACGTATTTATTGCAGGCACAATTAACTGCATTCCCACATTTACTGGGCAACTAATTTTAAGTAAACCTTGTGGCTCGCTCTTTATATTTTCTATTTGCTGATTAGCCGCATTAGCTTGTTCGGTAATTATTCTACAACGCTCATAATAAGCGATGCCTGCTTCAGTGAGCGCCATGGTACGGGTTGAGCGATTTAGTAAAGTAACTTCAAGCTGCGTTTCTAATTTTTTTAAATGATAACTTGCAACTGCTCGCGTAAGCCCTAGCTGTTTGGCAGCAGCGGTTAAGCTGCCCTGCTCTACAATTTGTGCAAATACAACCATGCTCTTTAACTGCTCAAACGACACTTTCATAAATGCTCCGTAGTGTGTTTTAAATTCAACCTTTTTATTGTATCAATTATTAAACCAATAAAGTTAAATTTATCATCGTTGTTTAAAGCAGTGTTAGTGCATATAGTAATTGGTAAGCAAGATAAACTAATTCAAATCATCAGAAGGAATATATTCAATGTCTAAAAAAGTACTTATGGTTCTTACATCTCACGCAGAACTTGGTAACACTGGCGAAAAAACAGGTTTTTGGGTAGAAGAATTTGCAGCCCCTTATTACGCCTTCGTTGATGCAGGCGTTGAAGTAACATTAGCGTCTCCAGCTGGCGGCCAACCACCCATTGATCCGACAAGTACACTTGCCGATTTTCAAACAGATGCAACAAAACGTTACGACGCCGATAGCGCGGCGCAAACATTAATGGCAAACACTAAAGTGTTGAGTGAAGTAAAATCTAGCGATTTTGACGCTGTATTTTACCCAGGCGGCCACGGCCCATTATGGGACTTGGTTGACAACACAGATTCAATCTCTCTTATCGAAAGCTTTGTAAAAGAGCAAAAACCTGTTGCTGCGGTATGTCATGCAAGTGCTGCATTTTTAAATGTTAAAGATGCCGATGGCAATGCACTAGTAGCGGGTAAAAAAGTAACTGGTTTTACTAACTCTGAAGAAGCTGCAGTGCAACTTACCGATATCGTGCCATTTTTAGTTGAAGACGAGCTAATTAAAAAAGGTGGCGATTATCAAAAAACTGACGACTGGGGTGTATTAGCACTAGAAGACGGTTTAGTAATTACCGGCCAAAACCCAGCAAGCTCTGAACTAGCTGCAAAAAAACTATTAACTAAATTAGGTTAATAGTGAGTAATAATTAAAATTAAGCACAGCATTTTATGCTGTGCTTTTTTAATTGCTTTTCATTAGCAAATACAATTCCTATACTGGCAACTCTTAAAGTCAATTAGGGCGATTATATGGCAACCAAGCCAACCACACTGTCATTACTAACTAGTACCCGTTTCGCAATATTTAGTATTGTTGTTATTTGCTTCGTACTACAAGTGATCAATAGTCTACCTGGCATAAATCTTAATGGTTTAGGCATATATCCACGCAGTATCCAAGGATTAATTGGCATACTATGCGCACCTTTTTTACATGGTAGCTGGTGGCACTTTGCCAGTAATATGATCCCATTTGTAGTATTAAGTTGGCTAATTTGCCAGTACAGCGTAAAACGTTTTTATAACGTATTTATTTTTACCGCTCTAGTCGGTGGACTGTTAGTTTGGGCATTTGGGCGCAGTAACATACATGTTGGTTTAAGCGGTGTTATATATGGTTTATGGGGCTTTATTCTATGCTACGGATTAGTAAGACGCTCATTAAAATCAATTATAATTGCAGTTGTAGTGGCTATACTTTATAGCGGTTTTATATGGGGTGTTTTACCTCAGCGCTATCATGTATCGTTTGAAAGCCATTTATTTGGAGCGCTAAGCGGGTTGTTTTTAGGTTATAGATTAGCAAAAGCCGATAAATTAAAAGGTCGGTAAATTAAATATTTAGGGCCTTTAATTAATTTTTTATGGCCACATTTATGAGTAAGTATTAAACATTTCCATTTAACATTGAGGTTATTTATGAGCGATCAAAACGAATACACGCCACCAAAAGTATGGACGTGGGAAAGTGAAAGTGGCGGTAAATTTGCCAGCATTAACCGCCCAATTGCAGGCGCGACTCATGACAAAACTCTACCTATTGGCGAGCACGCATTTCAGCTTTATTCTCTTGCTACGCCAAATGGCCAAAAAGCTACAATCATGTTTGAAGAGCTTTTACAGCTTGGTTGCACCGATGCAGACTATGACGCATATTTAATAAACATAGGTGATGGCGATCAGTTTGGATCTGACTTTGTTGATATTAATCCAAACTCAAAAATCCCAGCGCTAATGGATCATTCAACTACCCCACCTACTCGCATCTTTGAATCAGGTTCTATTTTACAGTATTTGGCTGAAAAATTTGATGTACTCATCCCTAAGGATTTGAAAGCTAAAACGCAGTGTCGTAACTGGCTATTTTGGCAAATGGGCTCAGCGCCATATTTAGGTGGTGGGTTTGGTCACTTTTATAGCTACGCACCAAGTAAAATGCAATACCCTATTGATCGTTTTACCATGGAAACTAAACGCCAACTTGACGTTTTAAATCGTCATTTAAGCGAAAATGAATATATGGCGGGTGATGAATACTCAATTGCCGATATTGCAATTTGGCCTTGGTATGGCTCGCTTGTTTTAGGCGACTTATATGACGCAGCTGAATTTTTAGATGTTGCCTCATACACTCATGTTGTTCGTTGGGCAAAACAAGTTGCTGATCGCCCTGCTGTAAAGCGCGGTCGTCGCGTAAATCGCACATGGGGCCCTGAAGAAGATCAAATGGCAGAGCGCCATAACGATAGTGATTTCGAAGGTTAAATCTACTAAACAGCAAGTAAAGTCGTTAACACTTTAACCTGCTTAATAATTTTAAGGCTCATAATAATTATTTATTATGGGCCTTTTTACTGCGCTAACTTTTTTTTTTGCTTTCATAAACTATATTTATTCCTATACTCAGGATTAGAGCCTAACTAATCGATGTTTAATACGCTTTTGTTCATCTGGAATATTTGCAGTATTTCTTGAACGTTTCTCCATCGCTAGTTGGAGTGACTTTTGTATAAGGTTTTACTTAGTGCCATATAAAAATCTAAATAGTGAAGAACGCAGAGAAACCGTTAAAATTTTATACTCCAATGCCATCTCTGGCATTGCCATTTCGATTGTAGTCAGTTTTATATTAGTGTTTGCTTTTGATTTAAATAACCAGAAAATATCCTACGAAAAAAGTATCTGGCTAAGCATTATGGTTGTCTTATTAGCAGCTCGCGCTATTGATGTAATGTGGTTTTATAAAACCAAAAAGGATAGCCCGTTATTTAATGCTGACACATACTCAAAAAGATTTTCAACCGGGTGTATTTTAACTGCGCTATCGTGGTGTGGGTATGCACTTTGGTTTCATAGCACCTCATCAGCAATAGAGACGACGACCACGATTGCTATTTTATCTGCCTTCGCAGGAGGCTCTGCAAATCTGCTTTCAGGAAGCCGAGTAACCGCTGTACTCTATAGCATTATTTTATTGGCGCCTTACTCTTTTTTATTAACCTTTTCTAACGAAAACTACAACTCTGTCCTCGGTATTTTAGGCCTAGCATTTACTGCTATTATGGTGGCTTCATCGTACAAATCAGCCACATTTACACACAGCGCAATCAAGCTCAAAAACCAAAACAGAGAGCTGCTTAACGAAATGGAAAACAAGGTTGAGCAACGCACAGAAGAAATTTACCGTTTATCGAATACCGATCCACTTACAAATCTATTAAACCGAACCGCATTTTTAAAAAATGCAAACAGACAACTAGCAGACAACCCTCAAGAACCCTTTGCTTTATTATTTGTAGATTTAGATGGGTTTAAACAAATAAATGATTCGTTGGGTCATAAAGTAGGCGATAAAGTATTAAAAGAAATAGCACGAAGAATTAGTAATGTATGCAATCAACAGCTATTTAAATGCCGATGGGGCGGGGATGAGTTTTTAATTTTAGCAACGTATCAAAAACAAGCTGAGCTTATCGAGTTTGCAGATAAAGTACTTCAAAGCATTGGTGCCGAGCATGAAACATATAAATATCAAAAATGGGTATCTGCAACTATTGGTATTGCCATGTATCCTGAGCACGGGAGTGATTTTAATACTTTAATTCGCTCTGCTGATACTGCAATGTATCACCAAAAACGCATCGCGAAAGGTAATATCAATATTTATAACGATTCACTCAAATTAATACAAGAAAGGGAGTATCTTTTGAGTCAACGCCTAGCCAGTGCCATAGAAGAAAATAGTTTAAGGCTAGTATTTCAACCAATTGTTGATAGCAAAACCTCAAAAGTAACCTCTTTTGAATCATTATTACGCTGGCAACTAGATGGTGAAAATATTTTCCCTGATGAATTTATAGCTATTGCCGAGCAATACGGTTTAATAACCGAGTTAGGTATTTGGGTAATAGAACAGGCATGTATACAAGCAACAAAATTAAGTCACTTACAACCACAAATTGCTATAAGCGTAAACGTATCGGTTATTCAGCTACAAGATCCTGATTTTGTATCTAAGGTATTAAAAATAGTAAATCGCCACCTGGTAGAACCTAAAAACCTACACATAGAAATTACTGAGTCAGTATTTGCCGAGGATAAACTCACATTTTTGACAGCCGTTAAAGCACTACAAAAACAAGGCTTTTGTATTTCAATTGATGATTTTGGTACAGGCTACTCATCACTATCAAGCATGCTTGATATTGGTGTCGATATAGTAAAAATAGACAGAAGCTTTATTCAAAATATGGATAAAAGAGGGTTAAGTATTATTCATGCAATTGTACAAATGGCCTCTACTTTAGATTTTACTGTTGTTGCAGAAGGCGTTGAAACTATTGAGCAAGCAAACACACTCACTAAAATTGGTGTATCTCACCTACAAGGTTATTACTTTTCAAAACCGATGGAAGTAGGTTTTGTAGATGCTTATTTAAATGAGCAAAATAAGCGATGTAGTTAATAACCAAACACTTCTAAAAGCGCTTAGCTACCATATGAGTTATGCGCTACCTTTCTTATTAGGGCCGGTATATTTTTCGAGGTTGAATTTGCAGCAGACTGTTTGATATTAAGCAAGGCAGAGCCTATGAAGTGTGGTTAGCCCCCATAACCAGTTGATAACGTAGCATAAATGCCAAACATGCGCTGTCCGAAGGGTTCTGCCTAGGGAGATTGACTCTTTGTTACTAGGTTACAAACCTCGCGCCGCGATTAAATCGTCCTTGGATTGAACAAATTTCAATCCTTAAAGGTCAACAGCCCCTCCCTAAAACATAATCTTACAATTGCTTACACCCAGTACATAGTAATTAGCGTAGGCTAAATATAATCCAACTTACATATGTATATTACGTTTAAACGAAAAAGTACCAGCGCTGGATAGTAGGTAAAATTATGCGCTGACGCTGCTTAAATAATAAAAACTTTAACGATACAACTAAATATAAAAAAGGAATTTGCATGATAAAACCACTTTGCTATTCACTCATCACTTTACTTACCCCCATAAGCGTTATAGCTCAAACAATGGCAATAAAAACAACGGATGAATTAGTATCAACCGATTCAGAGATTTTATTTGCATATAATAAAGAATTAAAACAATTAGAAGCCATCAATTTACTTACATCACTTAGTAGTGAACTTGCTTTACCAAAAAACGCCATCGGGTTTGATGTGGCAACACTTGCTAACATCACCGATAAACAAGCACTCGTACTAACAAGTGATGGCGTATATAAAGCCCAAGCAGGTAAACCAACATTGTTGTTTAATTATGAGTCGGTTCTTAATCAATTAAAAATAGATAAATTTGAAAAAGTAGACTTTGTTTTCGATGCTAACAACGATGGTCTAAGCGATATTTTCATTCCTGGGTTAGCAAGCAGTACTTTATACATTCAAAATAAAGATGGCAGCTTTAAGCCTAACCAATTTAAGCAAATACCTAAATATGAAGGCCGCTTTTCAGGAAAAGGGCTTTCTTTAGAAGTTAATATTAACAATAAACCTGTGGTTATCGATTTTAACCACGACGGATTAAACGACCTGGTTTTTTCAAATGACTTTGGAGCAGATGTACTACTTGCTAATTCAGAGGGCTTTGAGCAAAAGCTTACCTCAATTGATTTTAGCATTGAGCTAGGCGAGCTAAGCAATGGCGAGACTCGCAAAATAAAGCAAATTATTGATATTAATAACGACGGATTTCTAGATTTTACAACCAGACAGTTTAAGCCTACACAAGGTATGGACTCGCTAGATATAAAAATAGCACATACTTTGTACCTAGGGAGTGCTAAAGGTTTTACTAATACGCCCATTACCTTATTTGAAACACAGGGCCCTAGTGAGTTATTGCTCAAAACTGACTTTAATAATGATGGCTTAATTGATTTACAAAAAATGGACTTAGATATTGGCTTAGGTACTATCGCCTCTATGGCATTAGGCGGTGGCAGTACTGATGTAGATGTAGAAATGAATCTTTATAAGCAGCAACCCGACGGCTCATTTGCCAATAAATCGAGTATTGAACTTGATTTAGAAATGGAAGTGGGGATGAATGGCGATGAATCAGAACCGGCTCTCTATTTAGGTGACATTAACGGCGATAGCTATATTGATGCGGTATACAAATACAGTAAAAAAACGCTGTATATTTATTATGGAGAGCAAGACTCACTGCTAAATGATAAACGCAAAAAATTAAAGCTAACGCTGCCTAAAAATAATAAAGATATTCTTCTGGTAGATATAAACCAAGACGGTAAAAAAGATTTTGTATTTAAATTTACCGAAGAAGATGGCACCAGCAAAATAGAAACACGATTAAATTAAGCCAATAAAAAAGCCCAACAGAATTAACCGTTGGGCTTTGGACTTAAGACTTTCGAGTAACAGTCAGCTTTACTCTAAGTAATAACACCTAAGCAGTTACATTTAGCAGTGAATCGCCTTCACTTAAACCAAGCTTCTCTTGCACTGATGCAAGGATTGATTCTTTATCTTCATCAGACAACTGGTTTGAATACTCAGTTAAGAGCTCATCTAAGTAGCTCACTACCTCGTCTGTATCGACTGATTCTAATGAGTTTTGTGGCGGTGGCGGCGGTCTTTGACCTTCTGCTCTTCCTGCATCACCAATGCTTTTAGCATCAAACTCGAGTTCGCCCATTAAATCAGCAAGCTCTTTTGTTGGTTCAATACCTTGTTCTTTAAATGCAGCTTGAATACTTTGCGCATCGTCGCTAGTTAAGTTTTCTGCATCAAACTGTGCAAGCGTTTCTTTAACAAAATCACTTTGCTCTGTTGTTAATTTTGCAGCTTGACTACTTTGTTGCGGCACAAAACTCACAGAGCTGCTGCCAATATTATTAATCATTTTAGTATCCTTTCAACGTTCACGACGAGGTGGTTTATGATCGCTAAGCTCTTGTTCAGTAATTTCGCCATTACCATCGGCATCTATAGAATCAAAAATTGTTTGTGCATCACCGTGCGGCGGTTTTTTAGCACTAAACTCTTCAAAGCTAATTACGCCATCACCATCAGTATCAATAGTTGAAAAGTCAGGTTTTTCAGGAGGATTGTCACCGCCTCGAGCAGCTACATTAGCTGAAAAAGCAATAGATAATATTGCCACAGTGGCAAGAGTTGAAAAATGCTTCATAGTAATAACCTCGTATTTAAGAATTAAACTAAGATTACGCTTTAAAAACGCAAACAATGTGCAAATAATGAGGAAGTAATAAATTATTTTTAATAAAAACTGATGATTCAAAAAAAGTTCTGGTTGATTGCTTTGCAATCAATATATAAGCTAATAAAATAATACGATTAATTACTCTCTGGCAGTAGTGTTACTGCCCTTAATTCTCAAAGCTGATATACTGCTTGAGCCAATTAAACAAACAAATACAGAGCACTTTCATAAATAATGATTAATAACCAACCCTACTTAGCAGGCAATCTGTGAAAATACCTAAACGCCTACAACCTCTTGTTGATGATGGCCTTATTGACGAAGTAATAAGCCGACTAATGAGCGGTAAAGAAGCCGATGTATTTATTGTGCGTTGTGGTGAACATATTCGCTGTGCGAAAGTGTATAAAGATGCGGTTAAACGTAGTTTTAAAAAAGCGGCACAATATCAAGAAGGCCGAAAAGTACGTGGTGGACGCCAAGCGCGTGCAATGGGTAAACGCTCTAGCTATGGCCGCCAATTAGAAGAAGAAATTTGGCAAAATGCCGAAGTTGATGCGTTATCTCGTTTAGCTAGCGTGGGTGTACGCGTTCCTGATACTTACTTTTGTATTGATGGCGTGCTGCTTATGGAGCTCGTCTCTGATGAAGATGGTAACGTAGCCCCTCAACTAGGACATGTCGTTTTTAGTGAAGAGCAAGCGATTGAGCAGTATAAACTCATGATACATTACATTAAGTTAATGCTTTGCGCTGGTATAATACACGGTGAT
Organism: Pseudoalteromonas sp. SG43-1; assembly: GCF_014164415.1. Taxonomy (NCBI): domain Bacteria; kingdom Pseudomonadati; phylum Pseudomonadota; class Gammaproteobacteria; order Alteromonadales; family Pseudoalteromonadaceae; genus Pseudoalteromonas; species Pseudoalteromonas sp. SG43-1. The sequence goes on from NZ_JACJFD010000011.1 coordinate 92,165, forward strand.
TTATCTGAGTTTAATGTACTTGTAGATAATAACGGCCCTGTAATTATAGATTTACCGCAAGCCGTTAACGCTTCAGCAAATAACAGTGCACAAGCTATGTTTGCACGCGATGTAAATAACATACGCCGCTACTATGGTGAATTTGCGCCAAGCATACTAAAAACTCAATACGCTAAAGAAATGTGGGCACTATTTGAAGAGGCCAATTTAACGCCTAATTCAACGCTTACAGGTGAATTTGAAGACAGCGACGAACTTGCTGATGTAGATTCTATTCTTGATGAAATTCAAGCTGCCGAATACGAAGAGTTTGACCGTTTAGAGCGAATTAAAAATGCTGACGACGATGAGTAACTCATCGTCATAGCTCATTCCACCTTACTGTGGATGCACAAACCGGTAGCCAACCCCATAAACAGACTGGATAACACTTTCAGTTTGTGTCACTTCATCTAGTTTTTTACGCAACTTTTTAATATGGCTATCAATAGTACGGTGGCTCACAATACGCTGATCGGCATACATAGTATCCATCAAACTATCACGCGAATAAATACGATTTGGGTTGTTAAACAAAGGTTTAAATAGCTGAAATTCAAAGTTTGTCAGCTCTATACTGCTTGATTTGTATTTTACGCTGTAGCTGCTCTCGTCAAGCTTCATTGTTGACTCTGTAACATCACTTGCGTTATTTAATCGCCTTAAAATAGCTTTTACGCGTGCCACCAGCTCAGCATAACTAAACGGCTTACAAATATAATCATCTGCACCTAATTCAAGCCCAAGTAATCTATCTATTTCTTCTACTTTTGCCGATACCATAATAATAGACACGTTTGAAAAGCGCCTGATTGCTTTACACAGTTCAATACCACTTTGACCTGGTAACATTATGTCTAGCAAAATTACACTCGGCCTGTTAATTTCAAGCCAAGGTAATACGTCATTCCCGTGATGTATTTGATGAGTAATAAAGTGATGGCTACTTAAGAAGTCACTCATTAAGTTAGCTAGCTTTACTTCATCTTCCACAATTAGTATTTGTTCACTCATAGGCATCTCTGTAAGTAACCTCAACTTTATTTTTATAAACTAAATAGTTGGCAATCTAATAATAATAGCTAGGCCGCCTAAACTGGCTTTTTCTGCAGCGATTTCACCTTTATGACCTTTAACTATATGCTGGCAAATAGATAAACCTAAGCCAGAACCGCCCTCTTGGCGATTACGCGAACTATCTACTCGGTATAAATACTCAAATAAATGCGATAAATGCGACTGCTCTACACCGACACCATTATCTTCGATTATAAGCTCTAAATAAGTTTGCCCTTTAATGCTTATATTGCTAGCCGTTAATGAAATAGTTGTACATTGTGCATAGTGTACTGCGTTCATTAAAATATTATCGAGTAGCTGCAAAAGGCGTGTTTTGTCTGCTTGTACAGTTATGTGTTTAGCGCTATTTAATAGATAAAGTTTTATACCATGTTGTTCAAGCACAACCTGATATTTCTGCTCAATAGTATTTAGTAATAACGCCATGTCAGTAGGTTGCATAGTGTAGTGCATACCTCCTAACTCTGCGCTATTGAGCATATGCAAGTCGTCTATTAAGCGTTTTAAATGCAGGGCTTCATCGTTAGCCGAACTTATATTTTTTGCGTTCGGTTCTCGTATACCAACTAGCATAGCTTCAAGTTCACCGAGTAAAATACTCATTGGCGTCCTAAGCTCATGAGAAATATTAGCAAGCCAACGCTTACGTACTTGCTCATCTTTAGCGAGTGTAAATGCAAGCGTATTAAAATCTTCGCTCAACTGTCCTAGCTCGTCTTTTCGCTCAAGTTTGAGTTTGGTCTCGTAATTACCTTGCGTTAAGCGATGCATACCGTTAGCAATTTGCTTTACAGGGCTTACTAGGTGACGAGACAATAAAAAAGTAACCATTAATGTTAGCAATACCGCAGCTAAAGCAATAAACCATAAGTAGTTAGTTTGCTGCTGTAAAAAATCAAGCTCATAGCCATCAACCAAGCTATCTCTTTTAGAAACTGCTAAGTAACCCACTATTTTATCGTTAACAATAATTGGGGTTGTTATATATTTTAAATCGCTGAGGTATCTACCCACTACTCGCTGTTTATTTTCGTCAAGCAAAGCGTAGTGAGCAATATTTTCTGGCGGTGGGCGGCGATCTTCCTCTAAACGAATATGATCTGGCGGCGGTGGTCGCATCATTCGCCCACGCGGACCTGGGCCTTCTTGTGGCCTAGGCAAAAACTGGCTATTTTCTAATTGCGATTCAACACGTTTTCTAAAGCTTTCGCCATTGCCGACAACATGCTCCCATGAGGGTGTTTGTTCGTATTGCTTTGCAAATTGCACAACAAGTGGTTCAAGCGCTTTCACCTCTTTTGCATTAACAAAATCAATTACGCCTTGCCCTATGCTCCACTGTATAAGAACCACAAGCCCTGCAATAACACTAAAGGTAAAACTAAATAGTATTAAAAAAAGTTTATTATGAATTTTCATTAATGCGTGTTTTCAACCTTGCTAGGAAAGCTCTCAAATCGGTATGTTATAAACTCTTTGGTTTGGTCGTTAACATACAGCGTAGCAACTATTTTTTTACCTTGAGCGGTCCAATACATATGACCATGATTATTTAAAGTAACCGATACAGTATTTATACCAGTTTTAAATAAGTTAGCAGGTAAATGCAACGCTTGTCCGTAAATTCGCTGTATTTTAACCCCATTAATGTATAAATGAGCATGACCTTGTAAAAAACCGGTGTCTTGGTTTGTTGTCACGCCCATCATTTGTTGCATGTTCATCGTGCCCTCTGGCGGCACAGACAAATCATAACGCTGTGTATCTAAAATTAAGTTATAACCCGACATACTATCTTTTAATAACTTAAGGCTTAATGCCGGGATTGGCGTGTCATTTGGCACAGCTATAGGTATATGGCTATGATCCATCATTTCCTGCTGCGCAAAGAGCTTAAAACTCAATAGCACAGCAGTAGTTAGGATCAATGCGTATTTAAAATAACGCATAGTTACTCCTTACATTCCCGGTGGTGGACCCATTGTTTCGCCAGTATCACAGCGACCAATTGAATTATCGGCTAATTGACCTTTAAAACGAGGCCCTATTTGATAAGGAAAAGAAGGCTGTAATTTACCATCACTGTCTAACATTAGTGTTATATGGTAGTGATAACCCTTACCATCATTAGCATCGTGGCCGTTATGCTCATCTAATTGAGCACCGGTTACTGTTTTTTGTGCATAGTAATAATCTTCAAAGTAATACCCATCGTCGGCATTTAATGTATTACCAGAGAGCGTCGTTACTTCTGCGCCAATAGCAGGACCTGCATCACTTGTTTGTGTACCTTGGCTAACATCGTATTGATCAACTAAGGTACAGCTTCGCTCACCCTCAGTACCACAACCCCCTTCACTTGTAGGTGCACCGTAATCTCGCATTTCCCAGCCACTTAATGCTAGTTGTCCGTTACTTTCATAAGGACCATAAAGCGGATAGCCATCAGCTGCAAACCCATAAATAGGTGAATGCGCATCGCCATCATCTTCGAGTAAATCAGCTAAGCAACTCGTATAAAAATGGTGATGATATTCACCGTTAGCAGCATGTCCGCCACACACATCAACATCGTATTGCTCAGCAATGGGCGCTAATGTATACCAAATATTATTTCCGTAGCTCATACCATCGCCCCAGTTAAATATACTGGTGCCATTAACCATTAAGCCAACGGTACCTAAACCTGTTTCGCAAGTTTCAGCGTCAGATAAATCGGTAGGTGTTAGCGGAAAATACGCTTCAACCGCTTGTTCTGTTGGGCAACCCGGTCCTGGAGGCCAATAACCTGCACCGCCTGTGTCATCACAGTTTTCAGTGCTGCTGTTATAGCCAATATCTTCACCAAAGGAAATGGTTTGCCCTACTGCTGCAGAAGTTACACCGTTATAAAAATCGGTAGCTGCACGCGGGCGGTTATTTAACGCGTCTACTTGGTCTTGTGTAAGCGTTACATCATATTTAGGAATGTCAGTAGTTTGCACATACATGTATTCAACGTCAGCATCTTCCTCAGTAACGTTAACAACCTCAACTGATTGAACATCTTCAACCACTGCACCATTATTTTGTATGTATGTAGAAGTTGTATCGTTGTTAATTAACCAGCTGGTAAGTTTTGCACTATTATCAACTGTATCTGAGTCTGATGAAGCAATAACATTAACTATAACTGTATCTACAACGACATCGTTTGTGCCATCATCTGCACTAATTTCAAATACAAGTGCTTCATCGGTTAAAACTTCAGGTGCAACAAACTCTGTAGACGTTGCAGTACTTGAAGATAAACTAACGGTAGTGCCTGATGTTTGCGACCAACTAACCGATACTTCACCGTCATCTTCAACCATTGAACTTAAATAAACGGTATCGCCCGCATTAACAGTTTGGTCAATACCAGCATCAACCGTTGGAGCACTATTACTGACTGTATCGCCGTCTGTTGCAGTACTTGTTGAATCGCTATTACATGCGCTTAAAGCGATACAAAGCGCACTTAACGCAAATAACTTAGTTGCATTAGCGGCTTTTGTTTTAAGAAGTGTTTTCAATGCTTGAACCTTTACTTTAACGTTTAATAAAACAAAGTTAACAAGTAAAAGTGCAAACAATGTGCACAAACAAAGGAAGATTGTGATCAAAAAAGACAACCTAAGTTGTCTTTTTGCTATTTAACTGGAGTCTGGCTATTTATTTTTTTCAAATGTTTATCAAAAAAGTCTAAAAATGCCTGAAGAGTTTTAACTCTGTGTTCTTGATAAGATAAGTAATGATCGCCATCCTCAAGCTCAATATAAGTAACATCTTTTGCTTCATCATCAAGTTCATCCTGCATTTCTCTACTATGATAAACAGGTACCACACTGTCGTCAGTTCCATGTACAAGCAATATTGGTCTTGTTATTTTTTTAGCAAAATTCACTGGAGAATTAGCTTCTAGTAAATCATCATCAGTTCCAAACTGCTTTCTAACGATATTTTTGTTTGTAAAGTGTCGTGCTTTACTCACTAAATACTGTAAATCACTTACCCCAGCAAAACTAGCTGCACATTTAAACGTTTCTGGGTGCTTAATTACAGCCATTAACGCTGCATAGCCACCATAGCTAGCACCACCAATACAAATGCTATCTGCTTGTGCTATTCCTTGGTCAATTAACCAGTTTGCACCGTCTTGCAAGTCATCTTGCATAGCCAAACCAAAACCTTGAATTGACTGCATTAAAAAGTCGTGCCCATAGCCACTCGAACCACGGAAATTAGGCTGTAAAACAGCATATCCGTTATAGGCTAATAAAGCTGTCCAGTAATCAAAATTAGCATAATCCCTTGCCATGGGGCCGCCATGTGGAAATATAATTGTTGGTAACTTATCACCTTCTTTATATTCTACTGGTAGAGTTAGATAGCCTTCTATTTTCAAGCCATCTCTTGCCTTGTAGCTAATGCGCTTTTTGCCTCTGTATACAGAGGCATCTATTTGCGGATAAACATCAGCAATTGCACTCACCTGCTTTTTTACTCTATCCCCAAATAAATAACTACCCGACGTTTTGTCTGAGCTGATATAGAGTATATATTTTTGCTGATCTTTACTGGTACTTACAATGTCTAATTTATATTCATCTTTAGGGAGCGATACGCGCAAAGAACGATGTAATTTATCTAAGTCTTTATCCCAATATTTAATACCATCATCTAAATGTGAATCAGTAAAGCCTGCAACTTCGCCAGTTTGTTGTGAATAAAAAATAGACCCATCAAAATCATATTTACTATTACTATAAATTAGCTCGCGAGCTTTAGTCGTTAAATTGAGTTTAAATAATGCATCGCGCCCTTCATGTAACGCAGTGATGTATAAAAAATTAGAGTCTTTATCAAACCCTAATATAGAAATACTTTGCTTACTAAAAACCTCATAATCAAATAAAGTTTCCCACGACTGTTTATTCTCATCAAAATAATCGTAAGTAAATTGCGTATCGTCCATTTTTTTTGCAATACGAACTTTACCTTGCCTGTCGGCAAACCAAGTAACAACATTACTGCGTGGCCTTTGGATTTGTGTCTTACGTAATGTGGTTAAATCTAACTCATAAACTGCTGGGGTATTTGCTATTTTAAAATCCCCTTGAACTAAAATTTTATTTTCTTTTTCAGGTAAAAAACTAACAATTCGGTCTGAAAATTGTGGCTGGATTTCATCTCTTACTGTGTTGGCTTTAAACGCTAATTTAAGACCTTTATCATTTTTAAAGTTATACGCATACATAAGCGTTGATGTATATTTGACTCCGCCAAACTGATATTTTATATAGCGAGCACCCAGTAATAGTACGTCATCATTTGCCCAGTTATACCAATCAAAAAACACTGTATGGTTATTTGAGTTTATAATTGGTGTAGTAACCCCCGTCTCCAAGTTTTTAACCATTAAGATTAAAGTCCCTTGATGGTTTCTTACAAAAGCGAGGTTCTTACCATTGGGAGATAGCTTCACTTGGCTAAAATCTTTTAAGCCTGCAAAAACTTCTATAGGTAGTTTTTTATCTTGTGTGGCAAAAGAGCCAAAACTTTGCAAAGCAATTAACAAAGTGAAAATGAACTTAAACATTCGTAAATCCTTTTATTATTGTACTCCTAAGTAAACGATTATTTCACAACTGTGGCCTTTTAAGCAAAAACTTATCTTTGGTTGTACTAAAGTAATCGCCGCCCATTTTGCCCACTGCATTTAATAATTCAGGGTCAATATAGCCACCACTCATCACTTCATCGTCTATACAAATACCCACTACATCCAGCAACATCATTTTTCCGCCGCCAGGCTCATTTGAAATACTAATAACTTCGCGTAATTTACATTCAAACCGTACTTTTGAATCGGCAACGCTTGGTGCATTTACTAACTTACTTGGAGCTTGGGCAATGTTAGCTGCATCAAATTCGCTTATATCACTAGGATAATTTGCACAACTTTGATTCATTTTTTCAACTAGCTCTTGGCTGACAATATTAACCACACATTCTTTAGTTGCCATTAGATTACTGAGCGTATCTTTATTCGTTTTATCACTAGGGTTTACTTGCGTAACACTTAAAACAGCTGGCTTGCAACTAGCCACAGTAAAAAATGAATAAGGCGCAATATTTGCAATACCTTCGCTATTTAATGTACTTATCCATGCGATAGGCCGTGGGCTGATACCGCCTACTAAGTAAGAGTAAACATTTTGGTTGGTATTTTCGGTGAGATCTAAAAACATATTTTTTCAACTAAATAAGAATATCAACATGCCTAATATCTTAATCCGATGAAGGTTGGGGTTAAAGAAGATTTACAAATGAGAAAAGTTAAAAAGTAAAACCGAGCCTTCAGGCTCGGTTTTCAATCCATTTAGCAAGGCGCTACATTATTGAATACTCTGACTTTTGTTTTTAAATCAAATGCAGCATAAGCTGCAACAATAATAAAACACCCCGCAGGCACAACATAAGAAAACGCGACACTGTATGTATCAATAAACACAGCTTGGAATACAGGAACTATCGCTCCACCTAAAATAGCCATTACTAAACCAGCAGCACCTAGTTTTGCATCATCGCCTAACCCATGTAGTGAAATCGCGTAAATAGTTGGAAACATTAACGACAAGCAAGCCGATATACTTACCAGCGCCCATACGCCACTTATATTTGGCATTTTCACCATATAAAAACACAGCAGCATTGCAATAATAGAGGTTGCCATTAACAGTTTGGCAGGACGAATAAATCCCATAAGCCAGGTCATTACAAATCGAGAAACTAAAAAGGTGATCATACTGTATTGTAAAATACTTCCCCCGGTAACTTCATTTGTATCGAGTGCCTCCATTACGTACTGGATGGTAAATGTCCATACACAAGTTTGCGCCGCAACATTAAAAAACTGGGCGATAACACCAAAGCGGTAATGGGTATTTTTAAACAAACGCTTAAACGTTGCACTAAATTCTACATGCTTAGAGACTTTTTTTTGCTTACAAAAATTAGGTGTTTTAGTAAACGCAATTGCCAACCAAATAAAAACCAACACACAAGCCATACCAACATAAGGCACCATAACTGCATCAAGTTCTGCGCTTATAATGCTAGTTAATTGCTCACTATTCATATTTGTGCGCTCACCAGAGGTTGCGGTATTGAGCTTTGGTAAAATAAGGGTGGCGGCTAAAAAAACACCAATGTTAGTACCGACAGGGTTAAATGATTGCGCCAAATTCAACCTGCGAGTTGCACCTTGTTGGGTGCCCATTCCCATTACATAAGGGTTTGCTGATGTCTCTAAAATAGATAAGCCTCCAGCTAACACAAACAAAGCCACTAAAAAAAACCCATAAGTCATTGCTTGGCTGGCGGGATAAAACAAAAATGCTCCGATTGCAGCCATCCCTAAACCGGTTAACACACCTGTTTTATACGAAAAGCGTTTATTGATATATGCCGCCGGAATAGCTAGGCAAAAGTAAGCTCCATAGTAGCTAAATTGTACCAATGCAGACTGCACTGACGACATAGTAAAAATTTTACTAAACACTTTTACTAGCGGATCAGTCATGTTTGCCGCAGCTCCCCATGCAGCAAAGCACAGAACAAGTAAAATAAAGGGAACCACCATCTCCTTGGAGACAAGAGGTGTTTGTGTGTGTGTGTGTGTGGTCATTGCCGTGTCTCAGTTGTTAATGTTAAGTAAAGCATTTAACCAGTTAAATATCATTCCGTCAATAAATCAACTATAGTTATTTATTGACCTCCTGTGACTTATTTATACTCTGTCGTAAATTTAATAATAAGAAATGAACCCGGCAATAAAGCTAATATAGTCGCCAATTACACACACTCGGTGTACAATTAATCAGGTTATTCAAGATAATAACAACTAGGTAGGAATAATTATCAAATCTAAAAACCCTCGACTCTCTTTACAAGAAGGCCGAAGCCAATCTGGCCTGCGTGCTCATAATGAACGCCGAATTATGTCATTAATTCGCCAACACGGTAGTGCTCCAAAAGCTGAAATTGCACAAAAAACAGGGCTTTCAGCACAGGCCGTCACAGTAATTATCAATAGTTTAGAAGCCGAATCGTTATTAATACGGAAAGACCCTCAGCGTGGTAAGGTTGGCCAACCAACCATCCCATTTGCGTTAAATCCAGATGGTGCATTTGGAATTGGCTTAAAAGTAGGTCGTCGCAGTTTTGATTTAACCTTGATTGACTTAGTAGGAAATATACGCGCAACTTTGCACGAAAACTGCGCTTACCCCACAGTACAGAGCTTGCTAACCTTTTTAGAGAAAGGGATCAGCGTACTTAAAATGAGCTTAAGTGACGAATTAGCCAAGCGTATCTTAGGTGTGGGTGTTGCAACCCCTTACGAAATTTGGAACTGGACAGAAGAAGCCGGCGCTCCAAAAACAGTATTGAATGAATGGAAGTCTTTTGATTTTAAAGAAAAAATAAATCAAATTGTACATCTTCCCGTGTATGTATGTAATGATGATACCGCTGCTTGTTCAGCTGAATTAAGCTTTGGTAATCCTGCTCGTTTTAGCGATTTTTTATATATTTTTATTGGTACTTTTATTGGTGGTGGAGTTGTTATAAACGAAACCTTATTTACTGGTAAAAAAGGTAATGCCGGCGCTATAGGTTCATTACCTAGGCCTATGCTTAATAGTGAAGGACAACTAACCTCCCAACAACTTATTATGCAATCATCACTGTATATTCTCGAAAAAATGCTCAAAGGTGATGGCTACAATACTGACATACTATGGAGTTCAAAAGAGTATTGGGGAGACTTAGGCCCCGTACTCGATAAGTGGATAGACCAAGTTGCAGATGGCCTCGCCTACGCGGCATTGTGTTCTTTAGCTATTTTTGATTTTGAGGCAATTGTCATTGATGGCGCCATTCCTATCAATGTCAGAGAAAAAATAGTTTTGGCAACAAAGTTAAAATTGAGCCAGGCTGATCATCGCGGTATTAATCGCTGTGAAGTACAAAGTGGCTCTATTGGCGCCAAGGCTCAATCAGTAGGCTGCGCTAACCTTCCGTTACTTATCAACTTTTCTCAAGATCACGCAAGCCTTTCACACCACTAATATACTTTAAAGTTAAAAAGCAGCCATCGGTAACGTTGGCTGCTTATTTATTTTTTATCAGAGGTAAAAAATTCACTTAAACAATCAAAAAGCTGTACAAAAAATAATAAGTAATAATAGTTGATTTATTATTTTAAGTTCTCTACATTCTATTTACAAATTTGATAACACTGACATGTTTGATTAATAAAACCGCAAATTTGTATACACACACAACAAAGAGAGAACAGAAAAATGAAAGTATCAGCAAAAATGACTCTAATTGCAGTCGCTGTAGGTCTATCCATATCCCCTAGCGTCTTGTCACAAGAGCAACAAGTAGCAAAAAGTGATTTAGGGTTTGAGCGCATCATTGTAACGGGAACATCTCGGCCAAAAGAGAAAATCGAATCAACTAATGCAATAACTACCTTTAACGAAGCAAAGTTAGAGCAATTGGCTCCGCACAGTGTTGCTGAATTAGTGCGAAGTATTCCTGGTTTTCATGCCGAAGACACCGGTGGAGAAACCGGTAACAACGTAGCCCCACGAGGCTTTCCGTTATCAACGCAAACAGAGTTTACAGCACTACTTCGTGATGGTATGACCGTGTTTTATAATCAAGATATTTTATTTACTCAAAATGATCGCTTTACCCGTTTGTCTAATTTTGTTGGCAGCGTTGAAGCTATTCGTGGTGGTGCCTCGTCAATTTTTGTTGGTAGCGCGCCAGCTGGGTTTATTAATTTTATTTCTCGTGAAGGCTCCGATGATACCCAAGGTGATGTGTTTTTTGAAACCAACAGCAACAACCGCCTAGGTGGACAAGGTTGGGTTAGCGGATCAATAGACGATCAGACAACCTATGCTGTTGGCGCTTGGTATCGCAAGGATGACTCCGCACGCGATCCGGGGTATACAGCTAACCAAGGTGGTGAGCTTAATGGTAATATTAAGCACTTTTTTAAAGATGGCAGCGGTTTTACCCGCTTTGAGTTTAATAAACAAAACGATAGATCATTCTTTTTTATTCCTCAGCCATTAATAGGCTCAACCACCAATGCTAAAACAATCCCAGGCGGGATGGATATCAGAGATGGCACCACCGGTAACTCAGCAGGTGCGCGTTTATTAACTCTTAATAACACCCCAAGCGGCGACATTGATTTGGATATTGCAGATGGTAACTACGCTAATGTGACCTACTTTGGCAATACAACCGAAATTGAAATCAACGAAAACTTAGTCTTTTCAAATCAAATGCGTTATACCGATATGCTAACAACCTTTACCGGCATCATTAACGTAGGTAACGCCGAATCGTTAGCTAGTAAAGCACAAGCTATATATGCTGCAAATACTGATGTCCTTGCAGGTGCCATGGTTGATGGTAACCTAAGTTACGATATACGCGATGCAGGAAACGGCTTTGTATTGGCTGATTCAAGCAACGTAAATACCTACAACACCAATGGATACGGAATAAACGCAGGCTTTTGGCATAGACGTTTTGAAGGCGATAACTTTCAAAACGAAACCAGATTCAACTACACCTTTGATGATGTAGGCGAAGGGACTCTTTATGCTAATTTTGGCTTATTCTTCTCTAATATTAATGGCCATGTTACCGACTATCGAATTAATACACTGCAATCAGTAGAGCCCCTGCCGCAGCGCTTAGATGTTGTATTTACAGATGCACAAGGTCTTGACATTGCCAGCGGTACTTACAAAGGTATTCAGGCTGGATCACATGGTTTTGCCGATATTGTTTATAGTGAAAATACCCTTGCGCCCTTTGCTGACTTTGAATACGAGCTTGAAGATGTGTCGTTTAATCTGGGCCTAAGGTACGAAACCCTCAAAGCAGATGGGGAAGCGCAAAACCAAGCTAATTACACAATTGACAGTTTTGCCAGCGATACTGATACCGTCAATGGGAATATTACCCTGCCCTTTGGTGATGGGACTTACCGAAACTTTGATGTTGAATACAACGAAATGGCATGGACAATTGCAGCTAACTACAAATTTAACGACGACTTAGCGGTATTCACTCGATATGCAGATGGTTTTCGTATGCCTGATGTAGATAAATACATGGCGATTACCAACCTAACTAGTCAAGAGGAAATTAATCAATTTAATAACTCTGAGAGACGCGAAACACAACCAGCTTCAACGGTAATGGCCGAGGTGGGCATTAAATATAACGAAGGTGATGTCGCAGCATTTGTAACCGGTTACTTCGCCGCTGCGGATGATTTATTCTTTAATGTACCTACTGTTGAAAATGGTCAAGTAGTGCAACGTCAAGCCTTTAGAAACACAGAAACCTTAGGTGTAGAAGCCGAATTTAACCTGCAAATCACCCAAGACTGGCGCATTGGTGTATCTGCAACGTACCAATCACCCGAATTTGTAAACACACCAGCGGCGCAATACTTGGATGCTAATGGAAGCTCTGCCTCTATTGATATAAACGGCAACTTACCTGTACGTGTGCCTAAGCACTTTGGCCAATTAACTAGTAGCTATCAGTTTGAAGATTTTTCGTGGGGTATGGCAGCTATTCATGGTAGCTACTCTTGGAGCGGTAAACGTTATGCCGACGACGCCAACACAGCAGAACTGCCTATGTATGGCATGTTAAACCTTGGTTTATCCCTTGAAAACGAAGACGGTTATTACCTTCGTGCCGATGTTAAAAACCTAAATAACTCAGAAGGCTTATCAGAGGGGGATCCTCGCGCAGGTGAAACGGTAGCAGGTCAAGCAACTACATTTAATGCGCGCGTTGTCTTACCTCGTACCTTTAGCCTTACTATTGGTAAGCGTTTTTAATTTTACTCTAATCTAGGGTATCGTCATGCAAAGCGATACCCTCGCAATTTTTAGGAAAATATAATGGAAGTAGTTGCAATTGGTGAAGCTTTAATAGATATACTCTCACATGACTGCATGCACAATAAGGCATCAAATAGCGAACTAGACTTCACACAGTTTGCCGGAGGCGCACCCGCTAATGTTGCTGTAGCCGTAGCAAAGCTTGGTGGTTCAAGTTATTTGCTTGGTAAAGTAGGCAATGATAAATTTGGTCGCTTTTTAATAAATGCACTCAAAATGTATAATGTAAACACATCTTATGTTGGCTTTTCAAAAAAAGGGAAGACGGCACTAGCGTTCGTATCGTTGGATGAAAACGGTGAACGTACATTTGAATTTTACGATAAATATGCTGCACATTACGATTTACAAATAACCGATTTAGAGCCCTCTTTATTTTCAACACCTAAAATTGTGAGTTTTTGTTCAGGCTCTTTTGCAAAACCTTTAGTATTAAATACAACCTTACATGCGCTAAAACACTTTAAAGAATCAGGCTCGGTTACATGCTTTGACATTAACTTTCGTTCAGCCTTCTGGGATGAACCACTCACAGCTAAATCTGTTATTGAGGATGTTGCTAAAACAGTTGATGTTATTAAAGCGAGTAAAGATGAGCTGATCTCGCTTTATGGAATAGAGCATATTGATACCACTATTAGAAGTTGGGTAGATAGTGGCGTAGCTTTAGTTTTAATGACCGATGGTGGCGAGCCTATTACTTTTTCATCTAGCTCATTTAGTGGTACTTATCCTTGCCCTAAGGCATATGTTGTGGATACCACAGCTGCAGGCGATGCGTTTGTAGGTGGTTTTTTATATCAAATATCTTCGCTAGTGAGTAATAAAACAGAATTTACTGACTGGGCAAATAACTTTACTAACGTTTCAAAGGCTATCGACTTTGCTACTAAATGCGGAGCCAAAACAGTAGCAACGTTTGGAGCCTTTGATGCCCTACCTACATACCATGATATCTCGGCGAGTACCCTTAAATCTTCGTGTCGATGTTAAAAACCTAAATAACTCAGGAAACTTATCAGAGGGAAGTTTCACTCAGGTGAAACGGTAGCAGATCAATCAATTATATTTAATGCGCGCGTTGTCATATCTCGTGTCTTTAGCTTTACTATCGGTAAGCGTTTTTAATTTTACCCTAACTGAGGGTATCGTCATACAAAGCGATACCCTCGCAAGTTTTAGGAAAAGATAATGGAAGTAGTTGCAATTGGTGAAGCTTTAATAGGTGTACTCTCACATGACTGCAAGTGCCAAAATTGCTTAACTATCACGGTAATTCTCCCTATTTATAATACTTCTTTTATTGGCGACTCATTTTAGTATCACCTTAACATGAGTTGCCTATATCAAAATCGTTTTTACACTAGTCTTCTTTTACATTTAATACGTATTGGTTTTGTCCTATTATTTATAATGCCACGGTTTTAATATTGCCAGTATGAAAGAAAAAATAAACATCGTGTGGTTTAAACGTGATTTACGTCTTAGCGATCATCAACCATTAAAAAATGCATTTAGTAATGGCTTACCGACCCTGTTATTTTATAACTTTGAGCCATTACTGCTCGAAGATGCACACTACAATGAGCGGCACTGGCGCTTTGTGTATCAATCGATAGTTGAGTTAAATAATCAGCTAGCGCGTTTTAACGCCTGTGTTTATATATTTAATTTAAATATGAACGATTTACTTGAGTCGATAAAGACGCAGTTTGAAATAGTTAATATTTTTAGCCATCAAGAAATAGGCTTAAACAACACCTTTGAGCGCGATAAGGCAATAAAAGCATGGTGCCAGCATAACCACATTAATTGGCAAGAGTCGCAAACAGGCGCGGTAATTCGCGGCAAAAAAAATCGTAATAATTGGAACGAACGCTGGCAGCAAACAATGCAAGCACCTATTGCTGTTCCTAATTGGAAGAGTATAAAAACAATTACCCTTAATAACTATCAAGCGCCTGAGCTGCCAAGCGCTTACACTCAAGATCACGACAGCTTTCAACAAGGTGGCCCACTGCATGCGCGAACTGTAATGCAGAGTTTTTTTGCCGAGCGCGGTAAAGGTTATCAAAAGGGAATATCGAGCCCAAGTTTAAGCCAAACCCACTGCTCTCGGCTTTCGCCCTATCTAGCATGGGGGAACATTAGCCTTAGGCAAGTGTATCAAATGACCATTGATGAATATCATTCAAAACACCCTGACAAAAGAGGTTGGAAACGCCCACTAGCAGCGTTTGTATCGCGCTTGCATTGGCACTGCCACTTTATGCAAAAGTTTGAAAGCGAGTGCTCTATGGAGTTTTTAGCTCTTAATCCGGGTTATCACGTATTTCCGTATCGTGATGATGAACGTGTGAAAAACGATATTGAACGCTGGGCGCAAGGTCAAACAGGTATTCCAATTATTGACGCTTGCATGCGCTGCTTAAAAGCCACCGGTTATATAAACTTTAGAATGCGCGCCATGCTTGTAAGCTTTGTAACGCATCATTTAAATATAAGTTGGCAGCAAGCAAGCTTTCCGCTCGCTAATTACTTTTTAGATTTTGAGCCAGGGATTCATTATCCGCAAATTCAAATGCAGGCCTCGGTCACAGGTATTAATACCATTAGGCACTACAACCCAATTAAGCAATCAGAAGATCAAGACCCAACAGGTTCGTTTATTAAAAAGTGGTGCCCCGAGCTTGAAAAACTCCCTATTGAATATTTACATCAGCCTTGGGAGCAAACTCCAATGGAAGCACTCTTTAACGACTTTAAGTTAGGGGAGGATTACCCTGAACCCATGCTTGATTTAACAGCGGCCTCAAAAGAAGCACGCGAACGCTTATGGCAATACCGTGAGCGAGCCGATGTTAAACGTGCCATAGGGAAAATTCTTAAAAAGCACGTTGGGGGGACTCAAAAAGTTACTCGAACAAAAAGTAAAACGGATACTAAAAATAACAGTAAGGCTAATTAAGCATGGCGCACAAAAAACTAAACTTACCTCAAAAAATATGCCCTATTTGTAATAAACCTTTTACGTGGCGTAAAAAATGGCAGCGCGACTGGGATAACGTTATTTACTGTTCAGAGCGCTGTAAGCGAAATAAACAGGGGTAACAATTAACTGGCGCCTATTTTGCAACATCATCAGTAATTAGTGCTTTTAAGGCTTTATATAAGTTTATTTTGTAAATAACGCTTAGATAACCTGAAAAGCTTACACTCTAGCAAGGAGAAGATGATGACGATTAAAAAAACGGCAAGTTCAACATGGTCTGGCGACATTAAAACAGGCAAAGGTAGCATATCAACTCAAAGTGGCGCGCTTAATAAACAACCTTATGGTTTTAATACCCGCTTTGAAGATGAGGCGGGCTCAAACCCTGAAGAATTAGTAGGTGCAGCGCACAGTGCATGTTTTAGTATGGCGCTTTCACTTGCATTAGGTGATGCAGGCTTTACCGCAGATAAAATTGATACTAAAGCCACTGTAAGCCTTGATGAAGTAGATGATGGTTTTTCGGTGACGCATATTGCCCTTGAGGTAAAAGCGCGTATTGATGATATTCAAAACGAGCAGTTTCAAGCTTTATGTGAGCAAACCAAAAAGAGCTGCCCTATTTCAAAACTCTTAAATACCGAAATATCACTAGATGCGACACTTCAATCAGCATTTTAACTATTTAGACTTAACTATTTAGACAGTCCCTTACTAAACAAGCCAAGTAAATATTTACTTGGCTTTTTTATTATAAAGAAGTATCTCTAGGGCGTGTTGTTCTTTGGTGGTTGAATTTACAGCAGTGTGCTTGGTATTTAGGCTAGGCAGAGCCTATGTTGTGTGGTTATTCCCCATTAATAGGTGATAACGCAGCATAGATGCCAAACATGCGCTGCCCTTTGGGTTCTTTCTAGGGACGATTGACTCTTTGTTGCCTACATGGATGTAGGTAAGGGGCGTGAGCAGGACGCGGAAGCTTTGCTCGGTTTTTACTTATTCTTACATGGATGTAAGCCAGTAGAATAACGCAGGAGCAGTTATCGAGCCCACTAGGTTACA
>NZ_JACJFD010000012.1:0-107827 GCF_014164415.1 Pseudoalteromonas sp. SG43-1
CGATGATAGTGTAGCATTTGCTATGTGAAAGTAGGACATTACCAGGCTTCAAATTGTAGAGAGCCCGACTAGAAATAGTCGGGCTTTTTTACGTCTGCAGAAAAGTGAAATATGCGCAATTAACATACACTCATATCGCGCACAAAGAGAGTGTAGCATTTGCTATGTGACTTTCTACCGCTGTGGGCACTACGACATCCTACTGCGTAGCGCACCGACTTCAAATTGTAGAGAGCCCGACTAGAAATAGTCGGACTTTTTTACGTCTGCAGAAAAGTAAAATGTGCGCAATTAACACACTCATAGCAACACCATCACGTAGGTCGGGCGAGCGTAGCGACTCCCGACACAACGAGAGTGTAGCATTTCACTGTGGCTCTCCACCGCCGTGGGCACTACGACATTCTACTGCGTAGCGCACAGACCTCAAATTGTAGAGAGCCTGACTAGAAATAGTCGGGCTTTTTTACATCTTCACAAAAGTGAAATATGGGGAGTAACGGACATTACATACTCGATTCTTCTCTAATTCATCTAAATGTACAAGTTGAGCGGAATAGCTCATTATTCCAGTACTAAAGTTAATAACGCTATTTAAAATAGTCCATAAGCTTGGGTTTCTTCACTTTCAGATTCTTCTAGTTGAGCTGGTTTAAATATTACGCTTGGATCAATTAATACACTATGCTTTTGGGGGAGCTTGATTAATCCTAGCATCATATTTTTAGTTTGTGGGTCTAGATCAAAACCAACCTCAGTGAGCTTATCCAGTGGCTTTATGTCTTCTTCTTTATAGTCGATATTATCTTCAACCTTATCTACTAATAAACCAACATGTGGATTTAGTCCGTCTTTGGTGGTGAAAACAATAATAGGTTTATAGTCTAAGGTTATTTGCTCTTTAGCGGATTCAAATAAACGCTCAAGCTGAATTAGACTATTACGCTTAATTTTGTCGAGCAGAGCTGATACTTGTTTATGATCACTTCGATTATGGGCTGCTATAGCTGCTTTTGCTGTCTCTAGTAATGATTGGAAGGGCTCGTCAAGCCGAGACATTGTTAATTTTAAGTCTTCATTGTCGGTGTTGAATTCTTTGTAAAACAAAACAAAATCTTGTAGTTCTGCGTCATTATTTGAAATAGAAGCCGAGCTATTTAATAAGTTACTTTGAAGGGTATTAAACCAGTTTAATAGTTTGTCTTGCCATATTCTTAGTTGTTTTAGTACATGCGCATTACTTTGTTCAGTCGAGATATTATTTAAAATAATACCTAAATCAAAAACAGGTGTTGGTATATCCATATAATCTTTAACACCAATAAAGCTTTTATTATTGTTTGGTAAAGTTGTTAGATTATTGTCAAAGCGCTCAGTTAATAAAATATCGAGTATTTTTAGCGAAATTGTTTTGCAGCCCACTTTAAAGTTTATTAATTCCATGCCTTTATCTTAATTTACCTATTAATGCTTTAAGGATAGAACAAATTAAATAAATAGCTTAAAGATGGATAAAATTTAACAGAGATAGGGCAACTAGAAATTATTAGATGGTGCTAGTGAGGTTTTTTATGGCACGTTTAAATTGATTCTCAAGCTGCTTTTTTCCTAATAAACCTAAGTGTTGAATCACTTTTTCATTACTTTCATTTTGAAGTACTAATTTTATTAAAAGTTGTTTATCCGACTCTGTTAATTGAGATATATAAGAAGGTGACTGACTCAGTAACTGCCAAAGAGTTGCAGAGATACTAAATTGAGTGAAGTTACTTTTAGTGAGCAGTGCTAATCGCTCGTGAGTCTCTAGGCTTATTAACTCGTCGCTAAATCCTTCAATTATAATATTCACGAGTTGCCAATCTAGTGTTTTAAAGTGTGTTAGAAGAGCATAAAAGAAATCGTTTTTAAACTGCTTTTTTAGGGGTTGGAGAATTGTACTTTTGTCACTCAAGCATTTAACCACAAGCGCCGAATGTTCAGCGGTGCTTTTATCGCGTTGATAACCTAATTTTACAGTATCAAACCCTAGGTTTTGCCAAAAATTAAGTAACTGCGCTGTTGCGCCAAAGCTTGCACCAAGCCAACTACATTGGCTTTTTACCTGCGACTCGCAATAACTAAGTAACTTTTTACCAAGTCCTATATTGTGGGAACTCGGATCAATCGCTATTCGTACAACGCGGGCGCTCAGTTGTGTTAAACAGTCATTATTAAAGCTAAGTTGTGAGAGTGCTTGCGCCATTAAATGTCCTTGCGGACGGCGCTCTCCACTTATAACTTGTAGGGCAAGTTCTTCACTCAAACCACCTTCTATGGCGATTAAGCATACGCCAACTAATTGATTATTAATTTTGCTAATAAATAGTCTTTGCGATGGTGCGTCTAGTAGTTGGCGTAAGTCGTTGACACTACTTTGATAGTGAGCCAGTGCAAGTAGGGCAATAACTTGCTGCAGTAAAGATTCATTGTTTACAAGGGATTGCTGAGTTACTTCGCTATGAATTGGCTGCTCTAATTCATCACTCCTTAACTCTATATATTCTGCATCGAGTGCAAGCAAGGTGCGAATGTGCTTCTCGAGGGGATCGTGTTTAGCAAAACGCAGTGGCTCATCAAGCGTTACAACTTTAGAGGCTTTATAGTGTGCTTTAATATAGTTACTAAAGCGAATGGTATAACCCCTACCATTGCCCTCATACCCAACCAGAGTGCTTGCAAATACTATACGAGGGTAATGAGCTAGCATTAGTAGTAATAACGGAACAGGGATTGCTGCAGCTTCATCAACGAGTAGTAAATCGCACTCAGGTAGTGTGTTTAATAACGCGTCAGGTGCAACGTAGTGCAAGTTGGCGAGCTGTTTATGTTCAGCGTTGTATTGAAGGCTTAACTCTTGGGCTAAATGTTTGAAGCTGCTATGGGTCGCTTTAAACTGAGTGCTGCAAATAATTACTTTTTTATCAGTTAGTTTTGCCGCGGCTAAGCCAAGTGCTGCCGACTTACCTCTGCCTCTATCAGCATTAATGAGTAAAGGCCTGTTTGCACGGCCATTAGCTACTTTTACTATCTGCTCAATACAGTTTTGCTGTGGCTCATAATCAATTTTATTATGCATTACATAGCTAGCGTTATTACTAATACAGCCATTTTTTTCACTAAAGTGAAAAGCAGGTAACGGTTCAATAATAGTCGCGAAACGCTGATTAAATATGCTGTAGTCAATGCTCTGACCGTGTGATTGCACTGTACTTAATGCGGGATCTTGCCAAGAGGCTAAATCATCTAGTTCAGGCAGTAATAAAAACAGTATACCGCCTGCTTTAATGGTTCCGGCAAGTGCTGCAAGTTTATCAGGGTGCAAACCACTAAAACCATCGTAAACAGCATGAGCAAATTCTTGCCCTAAAATTTGGTGTGTGCGAGTAGGCCAGTACGAATTTTTAATTGCGCACTGCTTTGATACAACAAGTGTATTGTTTTCATCTATTAATGAGTTAAGTATTTCATAACACCAAGCTGGGCTGCCCGTGATCAACACTAGCTGACGATGATACGCGCCAGCTAATTGTTGCTCTAACTCATTTAGGTGTGCTTTATACCGCTTGTAATCGTGCATAAGCCGTTACTAACCATTTGCTACCAAGGTCGTCAAAGTTAACTTGTACGCGAGATTGTGCGCCACTACCTTCATAATTCAGTACAGTACCAATACCAAACTTAGCATGCAGTACGCGTTGTCCTAAGTTAAAGCCACTGTCTTCAAATGCGGCATGGCTAACTGATGCGCTAAAACGCCCAGCGGCAGGCGGGCGAGAAACCTGTGTTTTAATACGGATTTCTTCTACGCAGTCTTCAGGGATTTCGCGTAAAAAGCGAGATGGGCTATGGTATTTTTCTTGCCCGTATAAACGGCGACTCTCAGCATGGCTAATGTATAACTTATCCATTGCTCGTGTCATGCCTACATAACAAAGGCGGCGCTCTTCTTCTAAGCGACCCGACTCTTCGTTGCTTTGCTGAGAAGGGAACATGCCTTCTTCTACGCCTACCATAAACACTAGCGGAAACTCTAAGCCTTTAGCTGAGTGAAGCGTCATCATTTGTACGGCGTCTTCGTGTTCTTCTGCTTGTCCTTCACCTGACTCAAGTGACGTGTGGGCTAAAAAGCCTTGTAAAGGTGAGCTGTACTCTTCGTCTTCAGGCAGCTCATACTGATCACAAGCGCTAATTAGCTCTTCTAAGTTTTCTACGCGAGCACGGCCTTTTTCACCTTTTTCGGCTTGGTACATTGCCATCAAGCCTGAGGTTTGAATTGTGTACTTGGCTTGCTCATGCAAAGTTAGGTCGCTAATTTTATCTTCTATTTGTTCAACGAGTTCTACAAACTTACTTACTGCACCAGAAGCACGACCAGATAAATGCTGTTGTTCTACAATTGCTTTTGCGGCATACCAAAGCGGTAACGATTCTGCTCGTGCACAATCGCGTATATGGCTCAATGTTTTATCGCCAATACCGCGTGCTGGCGTATTAATTACACGCTCAAACGCGGCATCGTCTTGACGATTACCTACTAGGCGTAAGTACGACAACGCATCTTTAATTTCTTGTCGTTCGAAGAATCGCATACCCCCATAAATACGGTATTTTAAGCCTTCTTGCAGCATGGCCTCCTCGAGTACACGAGATTGCGCGTTACTACGGTATAAAATTGCGGCATCTTGTAGGGCATTACCTGCATTTAACCAGCTTCGTAGTTTGCTACTTACAAAGCGTGCTTCGTCTAACTCATTAAATGCCGCATAAATAGAAATTGGCTCGCCATCGTTACCGTCGGTCCATAAGCTTTTACCCATACGCTCTGAGTTATTTTGAATTAATGCATTAGACGCTTTCAAAATAGTTGCTGTTGAACGGTAGTTTTGTTCAAGACGAATGGTTTCTGCGCTAAAGTCAGTTAAAAATCGTTTAATATTTTCGATTTTAGCACCGCGCCAACCGTAAATACTTTGGTCATCGTCGCCTACAATCATGATACTGCTTGTATCGCCTGCAAGTAACTTTAACCAAGC
Source organism: Pseudoalteromonas sp. SG43-1 (assembly GCF_014164415.1). Classification (NCBI taxonomy): domain Bacteria; kingdom Pseudomonadati; phylum Pseudomonadota; class Gammaproteobacteria; order Alteromonadales; family Pseudoalteromonadaceae; genus Pseudoalteromonas; species Pseudoalteromonas sp. SG43-1. The sequence continues at coordinate 5,073 of NZ_JACJFD010000012.1, forward strand.
ATATTGAATGGTATTTGTATCTTGGAACTCGTCTACGAGCATATGTGCAAAGCGTTGCTGATAATGACGCAGTAACGTTGGGTTATTTTTTAACACTTCGTAGCTGCGTAGTAATATTTCGGCAAAATCTACTAGGCCTGCTCTATCACAGGCCTCTTGGTAGGCGGCGTAAACACGCAGCATCATTTGCTCGTTAATATCGTATGCTTGAATATCTTTAGGGCGAAGTGCTTCATCTTTTTTAGCGCTGATGTACCAGCCAAATTGTTTGGCGGGCCATTTTTTATCATCGATATTCATCGATTTTAATAAGCGCTTGATCATCCGAAGTTGATCGTCAGAGTCTAAAATTTGAAAGGCTTCTGGTAAGTTAGCTTCACGGTGATGAGCACGTAAAATACGATGCGACAAACCATGGAACGTACCAATCCACATACCACCTACAGGGGCTTTTAGTGTTTCTTCAACGCGGCTGCGCATTTCTTTAGCCGCTTTATTAGTAAAGGTTACGGCAAAAATACTGTAAGCAGATGCTTGCTCAACTTGCATAAGCCACGCAATACGATGAACTAACACTCGTGTTTTACCAGACCCTGCACCTGCTAATACCAGCATGTTTTGTAGTGGGGCTGCAACGGCATCGCGTTGTTTGTCATTTAAGCCATCGAGTAATTGTGAAACGTCCATCGTTACGCCTTTTTAATCAATATTGTGGGCAGTATAACAGGTGTTTTTGTTAGGCTAAATAAAATACTGTTTTTATAAACAGCTATTTATAAAATAGCCTTAAAAACGAGTAACTTGATAATTTTTTGAACAAACAAAAAAGCGTAAACGCACAATAAAAATTGCTAATTTGACCTAAAGTTAGCAAAATTTACTAACTCTCTAAATCTAGACTAATTTAACTATTTGATTTGTAAGCTTTAATAAATTGGCATAGAGTGTGTAAGTAAATAATTATAAAATCAAATAAATACAGAGGTTAGTATGGCAGATCAAGGTTCTGGCGGTAACGTAATCGCAGCATTATGTAATATATTTTTTCCTGGTTTAGGGCAGTTAGTGCAAGGGCGTATTTTAGCGGCTATATTTTTTGCACTCGCTATTATAATAAGTTACGCACTAATTTATGTGCTTGTAGGTTTTGTACTAGTGCCTATTATTTACTTATGGTCGATTATTGACGCAGCGCGTTATAGATCGCGAAGTTAACTGCTTTAAAGTTGAATAAAATAGCGCCCTTGTGGCGCTATTTTACTTTATATGTCCTGTGGTTTGCGGGCGTTTACGTATATAATTACGCAATTAAAGATTTACAGGCAAATCCTATGGAATATCAATTTATTCGCGACCCTATTAGTGGGCTACGTATTAAAATAAGTAGTGAACACGCTATTATTGGTCGCTGGCTAAACGAAGAAATAGGCAAAGACAAAGTAGCTATGGTTCAAGCGCTTATTGCATCGGTGAGTTCAAGCTATGAGCCGCTAACGCTAAAAGGCCAAGAAATAGATTTAATATTAACCAAAGACGAAGCACTATTTGAAGCCCATGCGCTTCATCAAGACAGTGAAGACCTAATAGCGTATCAAGATGACGATTTAGCGCTTGAAGAAAATGGTTTAAGTAGTGGTTGTGGCTTTGAAGATTTCATTGATTTAATTGATTCATGGGCTGAATTTAGCGGCTCAAAGTAAACTACATATTAAGATAGTGCTGATGCGTTAAGCTTCCTTTATCGGTACTATTACACTAATCAAAAACGACAGGAATGAATATGTCTGCCAATTTAAACAAGCTAGTAGTTATGCTAGAAATGCAAAACGCCATGAACACTAAAGTACATGAGCAATGGTTTACTCAAGGATTCGAATGGTACCGCGCTATTTGGGTTGAGTGCGCTGAAATGCTGGATCATCATGGTTGGAAATGGTGGAAAAAACAAACACCAGATACTGAACAAGTTATTTTAGAGTTGGTTGATATTTTTCATTTTGGTCTATCGCTTAGAATTGACGGCAAAACTAGCTACGAAGACTTAGCAAAGCAACTTGAAGCTGAGCTTAGTAATGCTCAACAAGCGGATGACTTTAAACAAACGCTAGAAATATTAGCGGCTTCCGCCGTTGCAGATAAAACGTTTAATGCCGCTGCCTTTGCCGGCTGTATGGCGCAAATGGGTATGGATATTGATGATTTATATCGCGGCTACGTAGGTAAAAATACGTTAAACTTTTTCCGCCAAGATCACGGCTACAAAGATGGTAGCTATATTAAAGAATGGAACGGGCAAGAAGATAACGAGCATTTAGTTGAAGTAGTTAAAAGCCTTGATACAGAACATGCAGATTTTGCAAAGTTAGTATACCAAGGCCTTGAAGCGCGTTACCCAAAAATCTAGCCCACGTAAACTGAGTTAAATAATCTTACGATAGTCGGTAACACTCAGGTAATCGGCTATTTCGTTATGTGGTTGTTGGCTATCAGGGTTAGCAACTGCAAGTAAGTGCTCGATGCCGTATTCTCGTGCGGCATTTAATACCGGCACACTGTCATCTACAAACAAAGTGCGCTGCTTATTAAACCCTAAGTCTTTTTGTACTTGGTGCCACAAACTTTGCTGCTCTTTACTTACTCCATATTCATGAGTAGACACTACACCATCTAGGTAGTTATCAATCGCTGTATGCTCAAATTTCAGCATGACACTCTCAGGGTGGGCGTTGGTAAGTAAAATTAACTCTTTGCCTGCTTTTTTAAGCTCGGTTAAAAAATGAGGTACGTCTTCGCGCATTTTAATTAAATGCTGAGACTCTCGTTTAAGCTCCATTATAGGCAAGTTTAATTGCTGCTCCCAATAATCTAAACAATACCACTGTATTTGACCGCTCACAGCTTGATAGCGTTTTAAAATATCTGCTTTAGCTGCATCTAGGCTAATGCCTCTAGCTAATGCGTGTTGCGCAGGGATAACGTTAAGCCAAAAATGACTGTCGTAATGTAAATCGAGTAATGTTCCATCCATGTCGAGCAAAACGGTATCGATTTTTGACCAATTTAACATAGGAATTTCAACTTATAAGGTTTATTATTGAACTAACTGCCATGATAGCAAATTAACGCCAATGACACAGAAAAAGCACCCAACACCACCACAAATCCTCAGTAACAATGTTGTTGCTAAAAGTCGCCTGTTTACTGTGGAGTCTTTAGAGTTAAAGTTTTCTAATAACGAAGAGCGCCAGTATGAGCGAATTCGCGGCGGTGGCCGGGGAGCAGTGATGATTGTTCCGTTAAGTGCAGATAATGAGTTACTACTTGTACGTGAATACTGTGCGGGCACAAACAATTACCAGTTAGGTTTTCCTAAAGGCTTAATCGATCCGGGCGAAACCCCAGAGCAAGCTGCTAACAGAGAACTTAAAGAAGAAATTGGCTTTGGCGCTGAGTATTTTAAACCATTAAGAACAGTAACAATGGCGCCGAGTTACTTTAATGCCACAATGCATATTTTATTTGCTAAGCAATTATACCCTCAAACCCTTATTGGTGACGAACCAGAGCCGCTAGTTGTTGTTAAGTGGCCATTAACTCAGTGGCAGTCATTATTAGACCAAGAAGATTTTACCGAAGCACGCAGTGTTGCAGCTTTGCTATTATTAGATAAGTATTTAGCGTCTGGAGCTGCCGATGAATAAATTAATCGAACCGTGCATTGAATTAGCTGAGCGTGCTGGCGATGCAATTATGGCCATTTATAAAAAAGGCGATATTGGCCAACAAGAGAAATCAGATAATACGCCTGTTACCAAAGCTGATCTAGCAGCAAATGACGTACTTGTTGCTGGATTAAAAGCACTTGCACCCGATATCCCAATTATGTCGGAAGAAACACCTATACCAGCACTCGCCGACAGACAAGATTGGCAGCGTTATTGGTTGCTCGATCCGATGGATGGTACAGGCGAATTTATTTTAGAAAGTGGCGACTTTGCAGTAAACATTGCATTGATTGAAAATAATCACCCTGTGCTTGGCGTTATTCATTGGCCTGCAAAAGGTGTGACTTATTTTGCTACTGCTAAAAATGGTGCCTTTAAACGTGAAAACTCAATTGATAAGCAAATATCTGTAGCGCCGCCAGAGAGCTTGACGCTTGCAGTGAGCCGCCGCCAAAAAATAGAAGCGGTGAGTCAGTATTTAAATAGTCAGTTTACAACGATTGCTATTGGTTCGTGTTCTTTAAAAGCCTGTACTGTTGCAGAGGGCAAAGCAGATTGTTTTTTAAGAATTGGTCCAACGGGAGAGTGGGATACAGGTGCTTCACAAGTTATTGTTGAAGAAGCCGGTGGTTGTATTACGGATGCAGAATTTAATCCGCTAACGTACAACCAACGAGAGAGTACTGAGAACCCTGACTTTATAGTGATGGGACATCCCGACTGGGAATGGCAAAAAATGATTAATCCACATCAAAGATTGATCGCAGAGTAGTAATTTGATTGCTTTTTGTTCGGTTGAACAACTTTAATTAGTTTAGGTCTTGCATTAAATGTTTATTCCTATATAGTAGCGCTCTCTTCAAGGCAGGCAAGTAAATATCACGAAAATGCTTTAAAGAAATTACAGGCGCGGGATGGAGCAGTCTGGTAGCTCGTCGGGCTCATAACCCGAAGGTCGTCGGTTCAAATCCGGCTCCCGCAACCAATTTCCTTAGGGATTGAGGTTACTGTAAACTCTAACTTAAGAGATAAAATAAAGTAGTCGATAGGCTTAAAATATACAGGCGCGGGATGGAGCAGTCTGGTAGCTCGTCGGGCTCATAACCCGAAGGTCGTCGGTTCAAATCCGGCTCCCGCAACCAATTCTTTAATTGGAAGCCAAGTTGTAATGTAAGCAACTTTAAATAAGTCTACAAATTTCAGGCGCGGGATGGAGCAGTCTGGTAGCTCGTCGGGCTCATAACCCGAAGGTCGTCGGTTCAAATCCGGCTCCCGCAACCACTGAAATAAATAAGAATGAAACGACACGCTTAAAGCGTGTTTTTTTATGTCTAAAATTTGGTGTGTATATTGTGGCTCATAACCCGAAGGTCGTCGGTTCACCTTTTATAAGTTCAGGCTCCCGCAACCACTGAAATAAATAAGAATGAAACGACACGCTTAAAGCGTGTTTTTTTATGTCTAAAATTTGATGAGAGTGGTGAGATCATCTTCACTGCATGAGGCATTCACTTCTCATAAGCGCAAGCTCCCGCCCCCCTGAGATACACTTTAAAATGTTATAAACTTCTTAAAATAAATCGTTATTACTTAAAACCTTGTTTGGTTTGTGTTAAAACGACACAAATATTTTTAGGTTGTTACAAATATGACTGAACTTTACCACTGGTTTGATTTAATAGGCATTGCGGTGTTTGCTGTATCGGGCACTTTGCTAGCGTATGAGAAAAAAATGGATGGCTTTGGGGTCGTAGTTTTAGCGACAGTAACTGCTATTGGTGGTGGTACAGTGCGAGATCTAATTTTAGATGTTCCAGTGTTTTGGTTACACGATCAAAGTTACTTTTTTGCCATACTCGCTTCAGTATTTGTTACAACACGCCTTATAAATAAACAAAAGCCGATACCTCATTATATTTTACAAACAGCGGACGCGTTTGGGTTAGCTTTTTTTGCAGTAATGGGGGCGCAAAAAGCACAGCTTGTTGGTATGCCCGATATGACTGCGGTAATTATGGCTGTAATTACAGGCTGCTTTGGTGGATTAATTCGAGATGTGCTTGCACGCGAGATCCCTATGCTATTAAAAGGTGAGCTTTACGCTATTACCTGTATAGCGGGTGGTACTGTTTATACGCTTGGCATTAGTTTTTCGTTAGTAACCGAAATGGCGATGGTATTAGGTATGTTAATGACCTTATTACTTCGTTTAGCTGCTATAAAATGGCAAATCACATTACACGTTTTTAAATATCCTGACTAAACTGGTGTAATCACACCATTTACTAGGATAAGGAATGTCGTTAGCTCGTATATTTTCTCGTGCTCAAGTGGGTATAAATGCCCCTGAAGTTATTGTAGAAGTTCACCTAGGAAATGGTTTACCCGCTTTTCATATAGTAGGCCTGCCTGAAGCGTCCGTTAAAGAATCAAAAGATAGAGTACGTAGCGCAATCGAAAACTCACAATTTGGTTTTCCCGATCAACGAATAACTGTAAATTTAGCCCCTGCCGATTTGCCAAAAGATGGCGGACGGTTTGATCTTGCTATTGCGGTGGGTATTTTAGTCGCCTCTGGGCAAATAGTGTGTCCTGATATTCACAAGTACGAGTTTTATGGTGAGCTTGCTCTTAATGGTGAGGTGCGTGGTGTAAACGCTATTTTACCTTCGGTACTTGCTGCAAAAGAGCAAGATCGTTGCTGCTTTTTACCTCTTGCAAACGACAGCCTAGCAAGCCTAGTTAATGGCGTTAAACGCAAAGCCGTAAGCTCTATTCAAGAAGTGTGGGGGGATTTACTTAATCAACAACCCTTACCATTAAATATAGAGTATCCCGACTGCACACAAGCCCCTGACTTTTTACTCGATTTAAGCGATGTGAAAGGTCAGCCCGGTGCAAAGCGAGTACTCGAAATTGCTGCAGCTGGCGGGCATAATTTATTATTTTTAGGTCCTCCAGGTACTGGTAAATCGATGCTGGCCCAGCGAATGGCAACTATAATGCCTACTATGTCGGACGATGAAGCTATTTCGACAGCTGCGCTTTACTCTATTATTGGGCAATCCATAGATTTAACTAATTGGCGACAGCGGCCATTTCGTAATCCACATCATACTTGTTCAGCTGTTGCCTTGGTGGGGGGCTCTTCGAATCCCAAACCTGGTGAAATTTCTCTGGCACATAATGGTGTGCTCTTCTTAGATGAGTTACCGGAATTCGAGCGTAAGGTACTTGATTCACTGCGTGAACCAATGGAGACCGGCACAGTAACTATTTCACGTGCAGCTAGGCAAATGGAGTTTCCAGCGCAGTTTCAGCTTATTACAGCATTAAATCCAAGCCCAACAGGAAGTCATACAGATAAGCGGGCAACTCCCGATCAAGTTATGCGTTATTTATCGCGCGTGTCGGGGCCTTTTATTGACCGTATTGATTTGCAAATAGAACTACCTCGTTTAACGAGTGTTGAACTACAAAGTACTCAGCCGGAGGAAAGTAGTGCTGAGGTTAGAGCAAGAGTTGAAACGGCTTATTATCTACAACTAAAACGTCAAGGTAAGGTTAATGCGAGGCTTAATAATAAAGAAATGAGTGTGCACTGTGAACTTGCGCCTGCAGAGTTGCAATTTTTAGCTAGAGCAAGCGAGAAGTTGTCTTTATCGCCACGCTCTTACCATAGAGTAATTAAGGTGGCGCGGACTATTAGTGATTTAAAAGGCGCTGAAAACATTAGTTTAAATGAGCTTAAAGAAGCACTTAATTACCGCGCATTTGAGCGCCTTATTGCGCAATTAACTAAGTATTAAATAGAAAGCATATAGCCTTTACCGCGTACGGTAACGATGCGTTTTTGATCTTTTTCGTCATTTAATTTTTTACGTAAACGACCAATAAGCACATCAACAGTACGATCGTTTGGGCTCCAATCGGGCTGGCCTATTTCTTCTGATATTTTTTCACGGGATGTGGCTTTACCTGCATTACTAATTAAGCAAATAAGCACTTTATGTTCGGCTTCAGTTAAGCGTGACTCAACGCCCGCAGCAGTAATTAATGTGCGGTTATCAGGATGAAGCTTAAAGTCAGCATATTCTATAAACTCTTCGCTTTCGTCGTCTTCTAGGTTAACTGCAACACGCTTATAGAGCGCGCGCATGCGAAGTTCTAACTCAAGTAAATCGACGGGCTTACAAATATAGTCATCAGCACCTTGTGCAAGACCTGCAATACGATCGGCTTGGGAGTCACGACTCGATAATACAATAACGCCAATATCGGTCAGTGTGTTTAATTCTTTTGCGAGCTGAAGCCCGTCGCGCTTTGGTAAGACAATGTCAATTATGGCTAATGATATAGCACCGCGCAGGTTTACCCGCTGCCTTACAATGTTAAGTGCATCAGCGCCAGTGGGGTCTACCTCTATTGTAAATTCGGTATCTGCAAAGTGATTTTGGATGCGTTTAACGAGTAGTTCATCGTCTTCAACCAATAAAACATTAATAGCCATAGTACTTTATTTTGAATGCTTATAGCTCTGTATGGTAGCACCAATAGGTAAATGCTGAGAAGGGGGTTTATTAGTTTTAAGTAACTTAATATTTCAAAGGGGTATAAGACGTTATTAGAGGATGAGGTTAGCACCTTTAAACTAATTAAAAGGTGCTAAATAATTAATTCTACTACTAATAAATCTGTATTAAGTTGTTATTTTAAAGGTTCAGGCTCAGTCATTTTTATACATCGAGTCCCACCATTGAGGCTCGTTTTTTAGCTTTTTATCAAAGTATGCGAGCATAGTGTTCCACCAATCAAATCGTTTATCGCGTGCAAAAATTTGATGGTCGGCGCCTTTGTATTCGATTAACTCTACGTCCTTATTAAGCAGTTTAAGTGCAGTGTACATTGTTAAGCTTTCGCCAACAGGTACATTGGTATCGCTATCACCATGAAGAAGTAGCATAGGTGTTGTTACTTTGTCGGCATGAAATACAGGGCTATGTTGGCTGTAAAGCTCAGGGTTATTCCACGGGAAGCTATTTTTTGATGCTTCGCCAGAATATAAGTAGCCCCACCAACCTTCACCCCAATACGAGGTAATATTAGAAATACCCGCATGAGCTATTGAAGCACTAAATATATCGGTTTTAGTTGCCAATAACATGGTCATGAAGCCACCGTACGATGCCCCTAAGTTACCTACTTTTTTACTATCAACATAGTTGTATTTATTTAAAAAGGCTTGTGTGCCTTCGATAATATCATCTGCGGTGTAGTCGCCCCAGGCATTAACATGCTGCGCTGAAAACTTTTGTCCAAACCCTGTTGCGCCAGTAGGTTGCACTACATAAACAACGTAGCCATTTTCTGCCCATAAGTTAAACGGGTAACGACCTGTAAAACCACGCGTAACTGGTGAAGTACCGCCGTAGTAATACACGAGCGCTGGGTGCTTTTTAGTTTTATCTAAATTGCTTGGAATGTAAACACGGCCCGTTATTTCAACCCCATGTTTATTTTTAAAATTAAACTCTTCTAATGTAGGGAGTCGTGTATTTGCATAGCTACTTGGTTTTGAATCCCATATTAAATCTGTTTTATTTTTACTTACGTTCAGGCGCTTTAGTTGTTGTGGTGTTAAAGCGTTAGTGCCACTTAATAAAATTTCGGTATTACGGTCGTGTGAGTAACTAAATTGTTCAACAATATCCAATCCTGTATTTAACTTTTTAAAGCGCTGTTTACTTAAATCAAATAGGTAAAGTGGTTGAGTGTCTTGCTCTGTTACTTTAATAAGCGCATCGCCGTTTTCTAAAACGTGCAGTTGGCCAATAGCGGGGTCGAACTGTTTACTGAGTGCTTTTACGTTTTTACCGCCTTCAGTAAGTAGGTAAAGTTGCCCGTCGTAGTTATTAGCAAGCATTGCTTTTGGTAATGCTCTGCCTGCGCCATTTTTAAAGTCAGGGCCTGCAACTACATAAATGTCTTTATTTGCATATTTAGCTAAATTAAACGTTTTAAATTTACCAAGCGATGAAAGCTTATTTGATTTTAAATCGAGTTCGACTAACTCTGTTTCAGGGTGTGTTGATGCCTGCATTGCCATTACTGGGCGGCTCATTAATATTTTGCCACGGTTACTATTTGAATCTTCAAGGCTGTAAGAAAGAGGGCCTTGGCTAAGTGCTTTTGTTAAACCACTTTTAGTATCAAGCATATAAATTTGGCTGGTGGAGCGTGCATACGACCAGCGATCTTGTAGACCTTTATAGTGCTTAGTTAAGTTGTTAGTGTTCTCAGGTGATTTAGACCAGCTAAACAAAAGACTGGTGTCGTTATAAAAGGTAAAGCCATTGGCTCCTTCTAAATCGTTTGCTAATGTTTTTATTGAGAAGTTTTTACGGCTAAGTTGTTTAAGCTCACCATTTAACAAATACACTAAATATTGGTTATCTGGACTCCAAATAATGTTACTTGGTTGGCCTGCTTCGAAGCGATAAGGCGTTTGATTATCTGAATCTTTAAGGACAGTAACTGTATTTGCTTGGTTTTGTGTTTTATCGCTATAAGTGCGAGTAGTAGTAACGTACTGCTTGGCGTTAGGTGCGAGTGATAATTGGCTAATTGTAGGAGCATCAAACAATTGTTTTGCAGATAAGCGCTTTGTTTGTGAGGCACTAAGCGTAATTTTATCAATGTCGTTTTTAGGTGCAAAATCAAGCATTACGTCGTGCCAATTAGCTACTTGCTGGGCTACTATTAAAACAGTGTGAGTACTGTTATTTAAAGCTAACTTATAGCTATTTTTATCACCTGTTTGTAGTTCGCCATTAATAAATAACTGACCTTGCTCAATCCCTTTTAAGGTAAGCGTACCTTGTGTAAAGCGGGTTGTTTCAATATTAAATTTTAGTGCCTGTAACCCACCTAAAGTGAGCGCATTGATTTTATTAAATGGCTGCCAATTTTGTTTTTTCCCAAATACAGAAAAACTATCTGAGTCTGCTTGTAATTGAGGTAATAGGTTATTAATAATGGCATTACCATGAGGTGTTTGAAAAGGCTTTAACTGCATGTCTTCGGCAAGTGGGCCGATAAACTGAATTTTTGATTTATCCAATGGTGCCGCTATTGCAGCAAAGCTTAAGCTGCTAAGCGTTAAAAGAGCTGCTGCGTACTTAAATAGCTTATTTTGATGACACCATGGTGCGCTAAATTTCATTATTATGCCTATTATTATTGGAAGTTTGGCCAAATATAGCATGTATTGTTACCATGCTCACATATCCAATATAGAGGAGAGAAAGTGACTTTACTGATAGTTTATATGGTAGTGGCGATTGTTATTTCGTTTTTATGTTCTGTGATGGAGGCTGTGTTATTAAGTATTTCGCCCAGCTATGTTGCATCACTTAGAAAAAAACACCCTGAGCTTGCTAAACAGCTCGAAAAGCTTAAAAACAATATAGATCAGCCTTTAGCTGCTATTTTAACTTTAAATACAGTTGCCCATACTGCAGGTGCAGCGGGAGTTGGCGCACAAGCGGCTGTCGTTTTTTCCGATGCGGCTGTAGGTATTGCATCAGCCATTATGACATTTCTCGTATTAATTCTTTCTGAAATTATACCTAAAACCTTGGGGGCTAATTACTGGCGAGCTTTAACCCCAAGTGTTACCTACGCTTTGCGTTTTTTAGTTATATCGCTAAAGCCTTTTGTATGGTTTGCTCAAAAGCTAACAAATTTAATGGGTCCAAAGCACGATGAGGCTTACTATATTCGTCAAGAGATAGAGGCAATGGCAGATATAGGCACGGAGTCGGGAGCATTACATCAAGATGAATCTGATATTATCCGTAATTTGTTGCATTTTAAGCATGCAAAATTATGTGATTTAATGACGCCGCGAACTGTTATTTTCAAAATCCATAAAAATTTAACAGTTAATCAGTATTTAAATGAACATGGGTCGTCATCGTTTTCTAGAGTGTTGGTATTTGATAAAGATGCCGATGATATCGTTGGGTTTGTGCATAAAAACGATATTATGCTGGCATTTCACCGCTTAGGCACCGATTACAAAATTAGCAAATTGATTAAGCCTATTTATACCGTACCAACTTCTCAGAACGTATCGTCGTTACTGCAAACTCTTTTAACAAAGCGCACGCATATATGCCTAGTTGTAGATGAGTACGGTGACGTGCAAGGTATTGTAACGCTAGAGGATATGATTGAAGCTTTAATGGGGCTAGAGATTGTAGATGAGCGTGACCAATCTACTAATATGCGCGCAGTAGCAAGGCAGCGTTGGCACAAACGTTTAGCAAGTAGTGCGCATATAGTCAGTGAAGAAGATAAACACACTCGGGGTGATAATTAGTTAACCAGCCCCGATTAAATATTAATACCTCTTTAAGCGGGGCTGCCATCAGTCTTCAGCCAATCTTTAGCCCAAGATATAAATTCGTCTTGTGGTTTAGGGCGGCTAAATAAAAAACCTTGTATGGCTAGTTTTCTTCTATAATGCCTTAAATAAACGAGCTCTTCTGGGCGTTCAACGCCTTCTGCTACTAAGTCTAAATTATCTTTACTCGTAATATTAAATAACGAACTTACGACCACTTGAGAAAATAAATCTGTTTCTATATGGCTAATAAGTGAACGGTCTATTTTAATTTCAGTAAAAGGAAGATTTCGAAGCTGATTCATATTAGTAAAACCAACACCAAAGTCGTCTAGCGATATACCAAAGCCATGCATTCTTAATCTGTTTAGTGTTTCTAATTGCATTAGGCTTGAGAGTGCATGTTGTTCTGTTATTTCTATAATTATGTTACTAGGCGTGAGTTGGTTTAATTCTAAAATGAGCAGTAATTTATTAGGGCAGTTTAAGTCGTCGAGCTGAGTTGGCGATAAATTAAATGCCATTTTAAAATCATGACCTAGTTGCGCTTTCATATTTTTGAATTCGCTGGTGGCCTTTTCAAAAAGAGAAAATGTAATTTGATTAATTAAGTTGTGTTGTTCGGCAGTGTTTATAAAACGGTTAGGTAAAATAATATTGCCGTCTTTACTTGATAAAATACGTGCTAAGACTTCAACGCTTTCAATTTTATTGTTATCAGCGTTTATTTTTGGTTGGTAAAAAGGCGTTATTTCATCGTTTTTTAATGCATCAATAAGCTCATCTTTTGAAATGGCTGACTCTTTTAATAAAGTGTGGCTGTTTAATTGCGCCACTTTAATAAGTAACCTACTAACCTGAGACAGTTGCACTGGTTTTGTAATATTACCAATGAGGTGAGCGTTATGTTGTTTCGCGAGATTGGCAGCTAAGCTAATAACTTTATGGTCCATTTCAGAAACAATTATAATACCGCCTTGATAATGTAGCTCTCCTAAGTGGCGGATTAGTTCCATGCCGTCCATTTCGGGCATATTGAGATCAGTAAAAATAGCATCAAAGTAGTTGATATCCTCTTTAACTTTTTCAAGAGCTTCTTTTGCATTCAGGCACGTAGTTATAGTGTTAGACATACCCAATTCGTTAAGTATAGCTTCCATAACGATCAAAATTGCTTTTGAATCGTCAACAACTAAAATATTAGGCACTATCTTCTTCACTGTTATCCCTTTCAATGTATCGCTTGGAGTTACTATAAAAGTAGTAGTGTTTTTTTATTTTGTCAGTATCAAATACTTTTATTTTGAAAATAGTTACCTAGCACCTTCACTCGTGTTTTTAAGCTGATTAGGTATACTAGCGCCATTATTTTAAACGGTCTTAATTATGATAAGAATAGATCTTACTTTAGCCGAGCAACCATTTTCGCTTATGGTGTCTGGGCAAAAAATTGTGCAGGTATTTCATGCGCAACAAGCCATTACCTTTGATAACCCTCGTGAAAACTACTATCAGTTTACTTACGACAATAAAAAAATAGGTATCGATACAGGGGCAGTCGAAGAGCAAAGCATTTCGCTTTTTGTAGATGATCAATTTGCAACACAACTTGCGCTACCAGCACCTACAAATGGCTCACCTAAAAAAGGCTTTTTAGGGCTAGCTGCATTAGGTTTTAAGCTTTTTAAAAGCGCTAAGGTAATTAAAGTAGTGCTTGCAGGGGCTTCTGTTGCTGGCTATGCGTGGCTATTTAGCATCGAATTTGCGCTGATGCTTATTGCGTGTTTAGTAGTACATGAATATGGGCACGTAAGAGCCATGAAATACTTTGGCATAAAAACCAAAGGTATTTACCTTATTCCCTTTGTTGGCGGGCTTGCTGTAAGCGACGATAAAATAACAACTCGCTGGCAAGATGTGGTTATATCACTAATGGGTCCTGCATTTGGCTTATTCACCTCTGTACTGGGCGTGGTTTTGTATTACGCCACGGAGATGGACATATTTGCAGGTGTTGCGGTATTAAGCGCACTACTTAACTTATTTAACCTACTACCCATTTTACCCCTTGATGGCGGACATGTATTGAAAAGTATCAGCTTTTCTATGCGCTCTTGGGTTGGTTTAAGTGTGTGTTTACTCGGTGTGTTATTTGGCTTATGGCTTAGTTATACATTTGGTTTAATGTTACTGGTATTCTTTTTGTTTGTAGGTGCGCTGGAAATTGTATTTGAATGGCGAGGCCGACATTACTCCCATTTAATACCACTAGATAAATACGGACAAGGTTTTTCAGCGGTTATGTATGCACTGGTAGTTGCTGGGCATGTAGCTGTAATGATGCACTTTGCCGATTCAGAAAATCCAATATTGAGCCTGCCGATGACTATTTTATCGAGCTAGCAATAATAACAGCATGGTAGCTCAAATCTCGCTCACTATGCTGTTTTTTGTACGTTGCTTTTAAGGTTTTTGTGCATTTGTTGTTTAGAAAGGAAGCTGTCGCTCAGTAAAGTGGGCGTTTAACAGGGGCAATTACGCTTGCCCAACCACTCTGAATAAAATTAATTGTGTTTATTTTAGCTTGTGTGGCGATAGCAAGATGTTAGTTTTGATTTGTTTCTTAATGGGGGAATTGATATGGTACTATCCCTCAGAATGAAAAATAACAATAAGCCGTGAGCTGATAAAATTATGGATGATGCGATAAAACAACAAGTAAATCAAAGCACAGGGGAATCTTTATTGTACACGCTTTATTGGTTAGCCTTTTTTGTACTGGTGCTCCCAATGGCCTCATACTTGATTATTTTTTTATCGGGTGGTGGGGCATTATTGTTAAATGACCTTACACATTTAGAGCAACTAGATTCGAATCCCGGCTTAGTTTTTATATCTACCTTCCTCACTGCTGTACTTACACTGCCATTTTTAAAGCCTACTCTTGATGCGCAAAATAAAAGCGAAGTTATTGGGCGCTTAGCAATAAAAAAAGTGGCTCTTTTTCCTTTAATCATCACAATGTTATTAACAGCGGCTTACGTTTTATTGGAACAATGGCTTTTTGGTTTTATGGAAGTCGCCTTGCCAGATTTTATGTTAGAAGTTGAAGCACAAACAAATTCGCTTTTAGCCAAAATTATGCTGCTTTTAGCAGTAGTACTTATTGGGCCTATATATGAGGAGGTGATTTTTCGAGGAGTGGCATTCTATAGGCTGAAAAAAACCGCTTTAGGAGTCAGTGGCGCAATTATTATCTCAAGTATTGTGTTTACATTGATACATGGGCAGTATGATCAAGTTGAAATTTTTATTTCTCTGTTTGTATTTTCTTGCTTGGTGGGGTTAATTCGTCATTTATCGGGTAATCTGTGGTATTGCATTATCGCTCACATGATCTGTAATTTATTAGCACTAGGTGAAATTATTTGGTGATATTAAATTACTTACCAGTTAGCTTTATTTTCTTGCTTAGTTCTTTTTGGTTTGCAGCTAGCAAGCGCGAAATAAAATCGCGCCTATTTATTACCAAAATACTTACGGATAAAAACTTAGCATCAATGCAATGAACACCCCTGTAATAAACAACTGCACAACACAAAACCCCATAATATCTTTTGCTCTTAAGCCTGCGATAGCAAGGACTGGTAATGCCCAAAAAGGTTGAATTAGGTTAGTCCACGCATCACCCCACGCAACAGCCATTGCAACGCGAGATATATCGGCACCTAGCTCTTGTGCTGCGGGTATAACAATAGGCGCTTGTACTGCCCATTGGCCGCCGCCAGAGGGTACAAACATATTAACGAGTCCTGCACTTATAAAACTAAAAAATGGCAAGCTATCAGCATCTGCAACGGCAATAAAGCCACGTGATATCTGTTGTGCTAATCCGCTATCAACCATTACCGCCATAATGCCAGCATAAAAAGGAAATTGAATAACAATTCCAGCCCCGCTTGGAATTGCTTGTTGCAGACTGTTAAGTAAATTATGGGGTGTTTGATGCAGCGTAATAGCTAAAAACAAAAATACGGCAATAACGCTATTAAGGTTTAAGTTTCCGCCAGTAATAAAGAAGTAATAGCCTAAATATGCCAAACCTAATAAGCCAATTGTCATACCGAGTAGTTTACTTTGTTCCAAATGTTGGGCAGGTCTGGTTATTGTTGTGGGCTTAGGTGTTGTCTCTTGTAAAAGAGCTGGGTCGATATATACGCTTTCTTGCTCGCTTGGCAGCATATAGCGATTAACGAGCGGCATAATAATGAATAAACCAACTAATATGGCTATATTAAAGCCCGCAAATAAAGTGTGCTCTGTACTAATAATACCAATGCTGGCCTCTGAAAAGTGACCATCGGTTGCGATGGTTAAAGGAATCGAACCCGCTAATCCGCCATGCCATACAACAAAACCTGAGTAAGCGCTGGCTACTAATAATCGATAATCAACACGAGTATGTTTAGCAATTGCTTTGGCAAAAAGGGCACCAATAACTAAGCCAAATCCCCAATTTATCCAGCTCGCTAAAAGCGAAATAAGCGTGACTAATATAATTGCTTTAGGTGCGGTGCTTGCAAATGTTGCTAGCTTTTCTAATAACTTACTTATAGGTGGCGTACTTGCCAACATATAGCCTGTAATTAACACTAGTAGCATTTGCATAGCAAAACTTAATAAGTTCCAAAACCCACCTCCCCACGCTTGTAATACTTCAATGTTAGTTGCGGTTGTAAATAAGCTCGCACTGACAAGGGTAATTATTGTAAGTAAAATTACAAATATAAAAGGGTCGGGAAGATAACGCTCTACAATTTTAGTAAAAGGGCGGGCTATTTTATTAAGCATAAGCACAACTGTTTTGGTTATTATTTTAACGCTAATTAATCATGAAAAATCACCATTGGCAAACAGCATTTAGTCTAATATTTGCGGTTAAAAGCTTAAACATTGCTTAAAAGCATCGCTTACAGTAACGTACTGTTTATAGATAATTTACTAACGAAGACTTTGTATTATGCCGGTGATATTTAAAAGGCTAGCGTTACTTGTTCGCGCTCATATAGATCAGTTGAGTTGGCAAGCAGTGGCATTAGCTATTTTGACTCATATGCTATTAACATGGAGCTTACTATTTATAGCGAATGAGAAAGCGTTAACCTCGCTTACTACCTTTTTTTACTATTACACAGTAACAACATCAACAGTGGGATATGGTGACTTTAGTCCAACTACTGATCTTGGTCGTTGGGTGGTTGCATTAATACAAATTCCATTTGGTTTAGCTTTATTTGGTGTTTTGCTAGGAAAAGCAGGACAAACTGTTACTTACTTAATTAGGCGCGCTATGACTGGTGATAAAAACTTTGCCCACAGTAACCACCATATTATTATTTTTGGTTGGCACGACACTCGTACAAAAAAGATGATTGATTACATTTTGGCAGATACGAAACGTACTGACCGTCGTATTTTACTCGCGGTAACAGAGCAAATGGATCATCCTTTTTTAGCTAACGAAAGCGTTGATTTTGCACGTTTAACGAGCTTTACTAATTTAGCTGAGCTAGAGCGGGTAGCTATTCGTAGTGCTGATAAGGTGATTATTGATGGTCAAGATGACGATCAGACATTTACAACAGCCCTGCGCATAAGTCGCTTAGTAAAAGATGATTGTCATATAAGTGCTCACTTTTTGGATGAAACCAAAGTTGAGATGATGTTAGAGCATTGCCAAAATGTAGAGTGTAGTAGTGCAAAATCAGCTGAGATACTCGTACGCTCAATGCAAGATCCAGGTTCGAGCCGTGTGCAAGAGGAGCTGCTATCTACTTTGCACGGCGATACACAATTTAGTTTGAAAATACCAGGCGGCTGCAAAGATATGGAATTTGGTACTTTGTTTCATCATTTTAAGCTTGAGCATGATGCAATACTGTTGGGTGTTGCTCATAATTTAAGTGCGCAAAATATGGATTTAAATCCACCATTAGATTACAAAGTAAGTGAAGGCGATATTCTGCACTATATATCGGTGGATCGAGTATTAAGTAGTGAAGTAGACTGGTCGAGCCTAGAAAAATAATGAATGAAGTTGTATTTTTAATTGTTGTTTTAAGTGCTTATATATTACCTGTCGTTATTGTACTCAACAGTAAGCGTACACAGGGTCATGAAAAGAATGGCTGGCTAATGGGAATAATTATATTTTCTTGGTTAGGGTTAATGATGTACTTTGCCATTGTGCCCAAGTATGGGCACAAAAAGAAAAAGGCCAAATAGAGTAGTTGGCCTTTACAGCTGCTTTTACTGGCGTAACTACTCTTCTAGTTGCTTAATTTTATGCTCAATTAAAGGATCGTCAGGTACAAGTTGTTGAGCAACTTCTAATAACTGAATGGCATCATTAGGATGCTCATCTTGATGCTTAAGGGCAACATCTATTAATGGCTGAATATCAATTTTTGCCTGATGTTCCTGTACGTGAACTTCTTTTTCATCAATCAAAATATTATGAGCTTTGCTTAATAGTGTTTGACGGTGAGCTGAGTTTACATTCGCTTTATTAAGGCTTTTGTAATAATCCTCTTTAAAGCGTAAGGTTTTAGTTTGCATACGAAATTGCGCAATATCAATTTGCTGATGCTGGATAAAATCGACGGCTACTTGCTTATAAAATCCAAACTTATTCAAATATGTGGCATGTGTGCCATGTCCCATACCAAATACTCGTAAGTGAGTTAACTGCTTATAGCGCTTAGCGTGCATTCGGTCTATACGATTAGTAGGATCGTAAATAATATAGCCTTGGGCATCTCCTAAATCTAGATCGTGATAATCTTGCTGCCAATCAAACTGCTGAGCTATATCGGTACTAGAGCGGTCATCCCACGGTACTAATTCTTTATTTTTAGTACTTACCGGATGGAAGAACAACACCTGATTTAGCTTTAATAGTTTAGCAAAAGCGCCAACAGCAAATCCGCCACGACTTAAACCATAGCCAAGTCGACAGTCAAACGGCGTAAGTAATGTTGATAATTGCTCGAGAAAAAAGATTAAATTACGATTACGAAACCAATTACTTTTACCCAAATGCTGAAAAGCGATTACGTTTACGTTTTGTTTTTGAGCTAAGTGATAACCCCATGGTGCAAAATCAGGATGAAGATCTTGCTCTTGCACGTTAGTGCCAGCTGGGGAAAAGGTAAAAAGCAGGGGTTTATTAACGTCAACAAAATCATACTTAACAAATACATCGCCGAGTAAATCACTACCCGTCATGGGTAATCGAGTTTGTTGCTCATTGTGCGGGAGAGTTAACCATTCATCTAACCAATACAGTAATTTCATTAATCCTCCAGCTATAAGTCAGCATAGATCATATCAAACTCAATGAAATTAGGTCAAACCGATAGGGTATTACTGCGCCATTTTGATTATTTCATCCCAGTCATTTTTAGTAACAGGCATTATTGATAGACGTCCGCCCTTTTTAAGTGCGATTTCAGTAATATTGTCATTGGCTTTAATATCTTTAAGGCTAATTAATTTTTTTAAATGGCTTTGATAAGTAACCTCAACAACAACCCAACGTGGTTTGTCGCTGGTGGCTTTTGCATCGTAATAGTCGCTGCTTAAATCAAATTGAGTGGGGTCTGGGTAGGCTTCTTTAGTAACCTCGGCAATGCCCGCTACGCCCACGTGTTTACAGCTTGAATGGTAAATCATGACTGAATCACCGACTTTGACGTCGTCACGCATAAAATTTCGTGCTTGGTAATTACGCACACCTTCCCAAAGAGTCGTTTGTTTTGGTGCGTTTTTTAAGTCATCTAATGAAAACGCATCGGGTTCAGTTTTAAATAGCCAGTAAGCCATAACAGTATTCCTAACAAATATTTACTTCCCACTATTGTATAGTATCATTTGGACACTAGGGTAATGAGGAAGAAATAATGAGCCAAGTATTAGATGATTTATTGTCGTTGTTAACACTTGAAGAAATTGAGCAAGGTTTATATCGAGGACAAAGCCAAGATTTAGGCTTTGGTGCTGTATTTGGTGGTCAAGTAATGGGGCAGGCGCTTTCTGCTGCCAAAGAAACTCTACCTGAAGGGCGAATAGTTCATTCATTACATTCTTACTTTTTACGCCCAGGCGATCCGGCTAAACCCATTGTTTATGACGTTGAAACTATTCGTGATGGTAAGAGCTTTAGTACGCGCCGAGTCAAAGCAATTCAGTACGGTAAACCTATTTTTTATATGACCGCGTCATTCCAAGGTGAAGAGAGTGGGTTATCGCATCAAGCGACAATGCCTGATGTTCCCGCACCTGAGGAATTACGTTCATCGCTTGAGTTTTACCAAGATAACGCTTCGCATATCCCAGAGGTTATCCGTAATAAGTTTACCCGTGAAATGCCAATTGAAATGCGACCGGTTACTTTTCATAACCCGTTTAAACCAGAAGTTATGGAGCCGGTAAAGCATATTTGGTTTAAAGCTAATGGTGAAATGCCGGACGATCAGCGTATCCATAATTACTTATTAGCGTATGCGTCTGATTTTGAGTTTTTACCAACTGCATTACAACCTCATGGTGTATCGTTTATGCAGCCAAATATGCAAGTAGCTACTATTGATCATGCAATGTGGTTTCATCGTCCATTTAGAATGGATGATTGGATTTTGTATTCAATTGATAGTCCAAGTGCGAGTAATGGGTGTGGTTTGGTACGGGGGCAGTTTTTTGATCGCCAAGGCAACTTGGTTGCCTCAACAATGCAAGAAGGGGTTATGCGTCAACGTTAACCCCTTCTGTAAATGCATTGCTAGTTACACTGATCTTGAACTATATCGCTGATTGACTGCCAGACGCGTGCTGGCAGTAATGTTTTAAGGTGTGCGTAGGTTTCACATAGTTGTGTGCTACCTACTAAGCCCTTATCACCCTCTGTTATTAACGACTCGCCACGTAAGTTTTCGATAAAACTAACAAGTACTTTTTTGTCAAAAAACTCAGGTGTTTTAATACCATGCAGTGTACCTAAACGTTGTGCGAGTACTTGGCTTTCTCTTTCAAGCTCGGCTTTTTCAATGCCATCACTTGTTTGAATAAAACCAATCACAATAGCGTAACGTTGTAGGGTAAAGCTAAGTGCTCGTCCAAGCATTTCTAGCTTAGCTAAGCAGTCGTTACTGTTTGTTATATGAATGTTATCGCCATCAAACTCAATTAAATTTTGATCGGCAAAATTAGCTAAAATACGCGTTATGTAGTTTTCATCAAGAGGTTGTAAATACCATTCTTTAGCAAATAGCGGATAAAATGTTTTTACAAGTTGTTGGCATTGAGCAATCGTAGTGCTGTGTTGTTTAAATAGATGTAGTGCAATTAAGCTTGGTACTGCAAACAAGTGCAAAATATTGTTTCGGTAGTAATTAAACAGTACTTTTTCTTTATCGCTAATCGTAATAATTTCGCCAAACTCATCACTGATAACTTCAAACTTATTAAGCTTTAATGCATGCGTTAGTAATTGCTCTGGTGTTTCGTCTGGTGTAGTTACTTTGTTACTGTAGCTTGCATCACGCTGTAAGCGCAGATAAAAATCAAGCTGAGCTAATAGCTTTGGTTTACTCAATGCTTGTTTATCGTTAACCAGCAATATCATCGCTAGTAAGTTAACCGCATTAAGCGCCGCTGCATTATTAATTTTAACCATTACTTGGTCGGCAAGTTTAGTTACTTGTGGTGCTAACCATTGTGGCTTTTGCACGTCAGTTGGGTGTATTGAATCACGCCAATCAGGTTGGTTATCGTTTAAGTATTGGTTAATAGAGATTGGATCGCCAAAGTTTAAGTTACCACGACCGTAGTTTTTAAGGTTTTTGATTGCCTTAAAAATACCAAATATAGATTCGCCTTTTTTATCTTTACCATCCAGCTCTTTAAGGTAGGTGTTAATTTCCATGACGTGCTCGTAGCCAATGTACACAGGAACAATAGATATTGGTCTGTCTATTCCGCGTAGCATTGCTTGTAATGTCATAGATAGCATACCCGTTTTAGGCGGAAGTAAGCGTCCAGTCCGGCTTCGACCGCCCTCCGTGTAAAACTTAACAGAGTAACCTTTAATAAACAGTTGGCTTAAATACTCTTTGAATATGGCAGAATAAAGTTTATTACCTGCAAATGAACGGCGAATAAAAAACGCACCAGAGCGTCTAAATATGCCTCCGGCAGGGAAAAAGTTAAGATTTATACCAGCAGCTATATGCGGAGGTACTAAACCCAAATGATAAATAGAGTAAGTAAGCAGTAAGTAATCCATATGGCTGCGATGACAAGGCATATAAATTATTTCATGTCCTTTATCTGTTAGTTCATGAATTTGTTCGGCGTGTTTAATATCAATACCATTATAAAGCTTATTCCATAACCAAGTTAAAAACCTTTCGGCCACACGTATCATTGCTTCAGAGTAATTAGCGGCTATTTCATCAAGTAGCTTAAGTGCATTTTGACGAGCTTCTGTTTGGCTAATGTTTTTAGCGTTAGCTTCATCTTGAATTGCTTTTTTTATAGTAGGTGACGCTAATAATGAATTAAATAATTGCTCACGAGATGGCATTTTAGGGCCTGTAGCAGCTAGCTTTTGGCGCTTAAAGTGAACACGCGCTACGCGTAATAATTTATGAGGTAACTCACTTACGTCGGCTTTTTCATTGACCAAAAGTGATAAGTCGAGTGGTTGGCTAAAGCGAATAAAGTTATCGCGCCCTGAAAATAACACCACAAAAAACTTTCTAAACCAGCTTGGAGTAAGAGAGTGTGTAATTAAAGTACGTAGTCCTGGCTTTTCTTTACCTGGATCGCGCCCCCATAAAATAGTAACAGGCACCACTTGTACGTTTTGCTGACCGCTTTTTATTAAGTACTCAATAATTTGCTTGCCTTGGGCTAAAGCATTGGTTGGTTTTGCTTCATCACCAAATAACGGTGGAGGATTTTTAATACCAATAAAACGGTCTAAATTTTGGGTCCCTAGCACTTGCTCTTCTGTTGGGCTAGGTAGGCCATTCTTTTTACAAACATGCGCCAGCGCGGCTAAATCAAAACGTGAATTTAAACGCACTATGTAAAATGTAGGGTACTCAGGGTTTAGATCATACTGTTTAATAGGATTTTCTGGCAGCACTTTGCTTTTCACAAATAAGCGGCTAAATCCAGCAGACATAACATTTAAACAATAATTTAAAATACGCATCGACTCACCATATTGAGAGTATTAAGGGCAAAATTAGCGCAACAGGATACCATAATATCTAAAAATCCCTTAGTTTGCGCAATTAAGATGTTTAGTTGTTTGTTGACTAGCATCAAAAGCATTAGTTCAAGTATAGCTATTGAACATGTATGGACGCATATTTAATCAAATTAGTATTCATTACATTGTTTCTAAATAGTTGTTGCATTTATCACCAATACCTCTATAATACGCAGGCTTTCAAAATTCCTCTGGGAATTAGAAAGGATAAATTAAGCTTGGATTTCAAGCTAATAAACAGGAGTTCCGATTTGGAACTCAACGTAGATATAATCAAACAGCCGACATCTTAAGTTTTAAGATTGTTTCGGTCGTTTTTTTATGCTCTTTTATATGCTCTTTATATTGAGGTTAAGAATGTCAAATCAACGCATTCGTATTCGCCTAAAAGCTTTTGACCACCGTTTGATTGACCAATCAACGGCAGAAATCGTGGAAACTGCGAAACGCACTGGCGCACAAGTACGTGGTCCAATCCCACTACCTACACGCTTTGAACGTTTTACTGTACTAACTTCACCGCACGTTAATAAAGATGCGCGTGATCAGTACGAGATCCGCACCCATAAACGTCTGATAGACATCGTAGAACCAACTGACAAGACTGTAGACGCGCTTATGCGTTTAGATCTTGCTGCTGGTGTTGATGTTCAAATCAGCCTGGGTTAATCGAAAGATTAGAGAGGTTTTAGGAAAATGGCATTAGGTCTAGTCGGTCGTAAAGTGGGTATGACACGAATCTTCACTGAAGATGGTGTATCTATCCCTGTGACAGTTATTGAAGCGACACCTAACCGCATTGCTCAGATCAAATCTGACGCAACAGACGGTTATAACGCGCTTCAAGTAACCGCAGGCACTAAAAAAGCAAGTCGTGTAAACAAAGCTAAAGCGGGTCATTTCGCTAAAGCTGGTGTTGAAGCGGGTCGCGGTCTGTGGGAATTCCGCCTTAACGGTGGTGAAGGCGATTTTGAAGTAGGCGCTGAGCTTACTGTTGAATTATTCAACGAAATCAACAAGGTTGACGTAACCGGTACTTCTAAAGGTAAAGGTTTCCAAGGTGGTGTTAAGCGCTGGAATTTCAGCATGCAAGACGCTACACATGGTAACTCTCTATCTCACCGTGCTCCTGGTTCAATCGGTCAAAACCAATCACCTGGTAAGGTGTTTAAAGGTAAGAAAATGGCCGGTCATATGGGTGCTGAGCGTGTAACGACTCAAAACTTAGAACTAGTTCGCGTTGACGCTGAGCGTAATTTGCTTTTAGTTAAGGGTGCAGTACCTGGAGCTATTGGCGGTGACGTTATCGTTAAACCAGCTGTTAAAGCATAAGTCCTGGAGATTTAGTGATGGAATTAGCAATTAAAGACGCTTCTGGCGGTCTTGAAGTTTCTGAAGCTACTTTTGGACGTGAGTTTAACGAAGCATTAGTACACCAAGTAGTTGTTGCATACGCAGCAGGTGCTCGTCAAGGTACTCGTGCTCAGAAGACACGTTCTGAAGTAAGCGGTGGTGGTAAAAAACCATGGGCTCAAAAAGGTACTGGCCGTGCACGTGCCGGTACAATCCGTAGCCCAATTTGGCGTTCAGGTGGCGTTAGCTTTGCAGCTAAACCACAAGACCACAGCCAAAAAGTAAACCGTAAAATGTACCGTGGTGCGATTAAAAGCATCTTATCTGAATTAGTTCGTCAAGAGCGTTTAATCGTTGTTGAAAGTTTTGCTCTAGCAGCACCAAAAACTAAAGAACTAGTTGCTAAGCTTAAAGAACTTGAGCTTAAAGATGTTCTTATCGTGACTGAAGAAGTAGATGAAAATCTTTTCTTATCGGCACGTAACCTTTATAAGGTTGACACACGTGATGTAGCTGGTATCGATCCTGTAAGCTTAATTGCTTTCGATAAGGTACTTATTACAGCCGCTGCTGTTAAGCAACTTGAGGAGGCGCTAGCATGATTCGCGAAGAACGTCTTTTAAAAGTGATCCTTGCTCCACATATCTCTGAAAAAAGCACAATTGCTGCTGAAGAAAACAATACTATTGTTTTTAAAGTAGTAAATGACGCAACTAAAGCTGAAATTAAAGTAGCAGTTGAGAAGCTTTTTGAAGTAGAAGTAACGGGTGTTCGCACACTTAACGTTAAGGGTAAAACAAAACGTACTGGCGCACGTTTCGGTCGTCGTAGCGACTGGAAAAAAGCTTACGTTACTCTTAAAGAAGGCAGCGAGCTAGACTTTGTCGGCGGCGCCGAGTAATAAGGGGATAGAATTATGGCACTTCAAAAGTGTAAGCCTACTTCTGCGGGCCGTCGTCACCTAGTTAAAGTGGTTAACTCTGATCTACATAAGGGTAAGCCATACGCACCACTTTTAGAGAAAAACTCTAAATCAGGTGGTCGTAATAACAATGGTCGTATTACGGTTCGTCATATCGGTGGTGGTCATAAACAACATTACCGTTTAATCGATTTTAAACGTACTAAAGATGGCATTCCAGCCACTGTTGAACGTTTAGAATACGATCCAAATCGTAGCGCAAACATCGCTCTTGTATTATATGCAGACGGTGAGCGTCGTTACATTATCGCACCAAAAGGCTTAAAAGCTGGCGATGCAATCCAGTCTGGTGTTGATGCACCAATCAAACCTGGTAATGCATTACCAATGCGTAATATGCCTGTAGGTTCGACTGTTCACAACGTAGAATTAAAACCAGGTAAAGGTGCTCAAATCGCACGTTCTGCTGGTGCATACGTTCAAATCCTTGCTCGTGATGGTCAGTATGTAACATTACGTCTTCGTTCAGGCGAAGTTCGTAAAGTTGAATCTGATTGTCGTGCGACACTAGGTGAAGTAGGCAATGCTGAGCATATGCTTCGTTCACTTGGTAAAGCAGGTGCAAATCGCTGGCGTGGTATTCGTCCGACAGTTCGTGGTGTTGCCATGAACCCGGTAGATCACCCACACGGTGGTGGTGAAGGTCGTACATCTGGTGGTCGTCATCCTGTGTCTCCATGGGGTAAGCCGACTAAAGGTGCGAAGACGCGTAAGAACAAGCGTACGGATAAATTTATAGTACGTCGTCGTACTAAGTAATATTGAGGAATAGCCATGCCACGCTCTCTCAAGAAGGGTCCTTTTATAGACCTACACTTGCTGAAGAAGGTAGAGAAAGCTTTGGAAAGCGGTGAGAAAAAGCCAATTAAAACTTGGAGCCGTCGTTCAATGATCATACCTAACATGATCGGATTGACCATTGCTGTCCATAATGGTCGCCAGCACGTACCAGTTTTCGTTTCTGACGAAATGATCGGTCACAAACTAGGTGAATTTGCACCAACTCGCACTTACCGTGGCCATGCTGCGGATAAGAAAGCGAAGAAACGATAAGAGGGGAAGATAAATGCAAGCATTAGCTAAACATAAATTCGCCTCTGGTTCGGCGCAAAAAGCACGTCTAGTTGCAGATCAGATCCGCGGGTTACCTGTAGATCGCGCACTAGAAATCCTGGCGTACAGCCCTAAGAAAGCGGCTGTATTAGTTAAGAAAGTACTTGAGTCTGCTATTGCTAACGCAGAGCATAACGAAGGTGCTGACATTGATGAGCTTCGTATAACAACGATCTTTGTGGACGATGGTCCTACAATGAAACGTATTATGCCTCGTGCTAAAGGACGCGCAGATCGCATCCTTAAGCGTACAAGCCATATCACTGTTATGGTTTCAGATAGCTAGGAGTATAAGTAATGGGACAAAAAGTTCATCCTACTGGTATTCGCCTAGGTATATCTAAACCTTGGGTTTCTACCTGGTACGCGAGTTCAAAAGATTTCTCTGCACAGCTTTTTGGCGATCACAAAGTTCGTACATTCCTTACTAAGGAATTAAAAACGGCTTCTGTGTCTAAAATCGTTATTGAGCGTCCAGCAAAATCAATCCGAGTAACAATTCACACGGCTCGTCCGGGTGTTGTTATCGGTAAAAAAGGCGAAGACGTAGAAAAATTACGTCAAGCGGTAACTAAAATCGCTGGTGTACCTGCTCAGATTAATATCTCTGAAGTACGTAAACCAGAACTAGATGCACAACTAGTAGCAGACGGCATTGCCTCTCAACTAGAACGTCGTGTTATGTTCCGTCGCGCTATGAAGCGTTCGGTACAAAATGCAATGCGCATCGGTTCTAAAGGGATTAAAGTTGAAGTTAGCGGTCGTCTTGGCGGCGCTGAAATCGCACGTTCAGAATGGTATCGTGAAGGTCGTGTACCTCTACATACTCTTCGTGCTGATATCGATTACGCAACTTCTGAAGCCTTAACCACTTATGGTATCATTGGTGTTAAAGTTTGGATCTTCAAAGGCGAAGTTATTGGTGGTTTACCACTAGTACAAGAGCAAGAGAAGCCAGCTAAACGCGCACCAAAGAAAGCCAAGAAAAGTGCTAAGTAGAGGTAGCGAGTAATGTTACAGCCAAAACGTACAAAATTCCGTAAAATGCACAAAGGCCGCAACCGCGGTTTAGCGCAAAACGGTAACAAAGTAAGCTTCGGTACTTTCGGATTGAAAGCAACTGGCCGTGGCCGTATGACTGCTCGTCAAATCGAAGCAGCTCGTCGTGCTATGACGCGTCACGTGAAACGTCAAGGTAAAATCTGGATTCGTGTCTTCCCTGACAAACCGATTACAGAAAAACCTCTTGAAGTTCGTATGGGTAAAGGTAAAGGTTCTGTTGAATATTGGGTTGCTGAAATTCAGCCTGGTAAAGTACTTTACGAAATGGAAGGTGTTTCAGAAGAGCTTGCTCGTGAAGCGTTTGACCTTGCTGCTCGTAAACTGCCATTCAAAACAACTTTCGTAACTCGGACGGTAATGTGATGAAAGCTAGCGAACTAAAAGATAAAAGCGTAGAAGAGCTTAATGCTGAACTTCTAGGACTACTTCGTGAGCAATTTAATATGCGCATGCAAGCTAGCACTGGTCAGTTAGCTCAGACACACACGCTAAGAACAGTACGCCGCGATATCGCGCGTGTAAAAACAGTTATTAACCAGAAGGCAGGTCAATAATGAGCGATAAAATTCGTACTCTTCAAGGCCGTGTAATCAGCGACAAGATGGAAAAATCTTTCACTATCGCTATCGCACGTTATGTGAAGCACCCAATCTATGGGAAATTCATTAAACGTACGACTAAGTTACACGTACATGACGAAAATAACACAGCAAAAGCGGGTGACGTAGTTACTATCCGTGAATGCGCACCAATTTCTAAGAATAAATCTTGGACTTTAGTAGACGTTATTTCTAGTCCAAAACAAGCTTAATTTTTAATTAAGTTAGTTTTGTAAAAAAGCCCTGGCATTAGCCGGGGCTTTTTGTTTTCTGGAACTGCCTTGTCTTGAAACGTGTTTACACATTTAGGACTTATACCAATCCGCAATAATACTTAATCATTTTGTGGGGCTAAACGTGTCGCTACCTGCTTTAAAAAATGCTCATTTAGAACAACTAAATAGCGAATTTCTGCCTAGCTATCAACACGTTTTTCCAGCCTCAAAATAGATCACTTAATTAAGCGAATTGGTATTATCTTTTTATCAGAAATACAAAAGCATGCAGGGTAGTTTTCTGGTTTGTGTCATCAACTCCGTTGTTGCTATATATTTTTTAGTATCAGAACTAGTGGCTGAATCATAAAAGTTTGATTATAAGCTTACATATCTCAGTAACTTTAATACTTGCTATAGGCATATAAGCCGTAGCGTTACTTTTCTCTTACTTTATTTCAATGTTACAGTTTTAAGGTATCGAAAATAGATATTCAAATATAACTTAATCATTCGCTTGTCTGGTTTTTTTATGTCTAAAACCTCAATTTATCGCCTTAAATGAATATTCTGGTATGATTAGCAAATATGCGCTTTTGAATGAATTTTTGAGGTAATAATGACGCGTAGTTTTGAATTTCATTTAACTGATGAGATTGCCACGGTTACAATGGGTAATCGCGTTGCTGATATTATAGAGCAAGGTGCGGTTATTTATTTACATGGTGATTTAGGTGCTGGTAAAACAACGTTTACACGAGGTGTAGTGCAAGGCTTTGGCCATACAGGTAAGGTTAAAAGCCCGACCTATACACTAGTAGAACCTTATGAGCTTGAGCGTGCAAATGTTTATCATTTTGACTTATACCGCTTAGGTGATCCTGAAGAACTCGAATACATGGGAATACGCGATTATTTCTCAGCAGACGCAATTTGTGTTGTTGAATGGCCTGAAAAGGGTGGTGAATTTATTCCTGTGCCTGATTTAGATATTACTCTAAGCTATGTGGGTAACGAACGTAAAATTGTTATAAATAGTGCGAGTGAGCGCGGTATAGCAATTGTCGAAAAACTAAATAATCAATAATAATATAGTTAAGGCAGTAATTATCCAATGAGCCGAGGTGTAGTTAAACTTTTTATTTATCTTATGGTTATCACCATAAGCTTGCCGCTATGGGCTAAAAACACAATCAATAGTGTGCGTGTATGGCCGTCTCCAGATAGTACGCGCGTGGTATTTGATTTAAATGATAAGCCCGACTTTAGCTATTTCATGCTTAAAAACCCTAGCCGCCTAGTGATTGATTTAGAAAATACTAGCGAGTTAAAAACATTGCCAGGTGTGCCCCCGAAACATCAAATAGTAAGCAAATTACGTTACTCAAAACCTAAAAATAAACAAAGCGTACGTTTAGTATTTGAATTAAGTGCGCCAATAAAGCCAGTGGTATTTGCCCTCGCACCTACAGGCCCTTATAAAAATAGACTCGTTGTTGATTTATACAATAAAAGCAAAGCTACTACAGTTGTTTCTCCTGCTCAAACAGCCGCTAAAAACCGTCAACTAAGCCAAGAACGCGACATTGTTATTGCAATTGATGCGGGGCATGGCGGCGAAGATCCTGGTTCAATTGGGCCATCAGGCACCTACGAAAAAACAGTTACACTGCAAATTGCGAAACGTTTAGAGCGCATGATTGATGGCGAACGTGGCATGATTTCGCGCATGGTACGAAGCGGTGACTATTTTGTAAAATTAAATACCCGTACTAATCGAGCCCGTGAAAAAAAGGCAGATTTTTTTGTTTCTATTCATGCTGATGCATTTACAAGCCCTGGGCCAAATGGTGCCTCTGTGTGGGTTTTGTCATTAAGACGTGCTAATTCAGAAATAGGTAAATGGATAGAAGATAAAGAAAAACACTCCGAGCTTTTAGGTGGCGCTGCTGATGTAATGAAAGATGCCGCCAATGAAAAATATCTAGCACAAGCGTTGCTTGATATGTCGATGGACCACTCTATGAAAACTGGCTTAAATGTAGCTGATGAAGTGGTTAAAGAGCTTCGTAAGGTTGCCAAACTGCATAAAAAAGATCCCCAGCATGCGAGCCTTGCAGTACTAAAATCACCAGATATTCCATCTATTTTGGTAGAAACAGGGTTTATATCTAACCCGCGAGAAGAAAAGCTACTTAAAAGTCCTAATCATCAAGAGCGTTTAGCTAAAGCTATATTTACTTCAATTAAAAATTATTATTTGAAAAATCCGCCGGATGATTCTTTATTTGCTAAATTAAAGTCGCAATATCCAACAAAGCATAAAGTACGCCCCGGTGAATCTTTAAGTATGTTAGCGAGTCGCTATGGCGTTACAGTCAATAAATTAAAACAAGTTAATAAGCTTAGTTCTAATACCTTATTTATTGGGCAAGAGCTCGATATACCTCAAAGTTAGTCATTATTATTAGCGCAATGTTTGCTAGGAAGTCTCATGAATATTGAAATATTACCCGCGCGTTTAGCCAACCAAATTGCCGCAGGCGAAGTGGTTGAGCGCCCAGCGTCGGTAGTAAAAGAGCTTGTTGAAAATAGCTTAGATGCTGGCGCAACGCGTATTCAAATTGATATTGAGCGCGGCGGCCACAAACTTATTCGTATTCGTGATAATGGCGCAGGGATAAGTAAAGATGAGCTAACGCTTGCACTTTCTCGCCACGCGACAAGTAAATTAAAATCACTTGATGACCTTGAAAACATTTGCTCACTTGGCTTTAGAGGGGAAGCACTTGCGTCAATTAGTTCTGTGTCGCGTTTAACGCTGAGCTCAAAACCAAAAGAGCAAGAAGCGGCTTGGCAAGCTTTTGCAGAAGGCCGCGACATGGCCGTTCAAGTAAAACCTGTAGCGCATCCCGATGGCACAACCATTGAAGTAAAAGATTTATTTTTTAATACTCCAGCACGTCGTAAATTTTTACGCACCGAAAAAACTGAATTTAGCCATATTGATGAGTTGATAAAGCGTATTGCGCTTAGTCGCTTTGATGTCTCTATTACACTAACTCACAACGAAAAAGTAGTAAGGCAGTATCGTGCCAAAACTGATCCCTCTCAGGCTATAACACGCGTAGCACAAGTTGCAGGCAAGGCCTTTGCCGAGCAAGGTTTGCATATTCAATCAGGAGAAGGCGGTTTACAGTTGCATGGTTGGGTGCTACCTGTAGGCTCAGCTAATACGACTCAGTACACTTATGTGAATAATCGCATGATGCGCGATAAGCTTATTTTGCATGCTATACGCCAGGCATTTGAAGAAGTAAGTGGAACACAAGAATTACCCGGTTTTGTCATTTATATTGATATTGACCCTCGGCAGGTTGATGTAAATGTTCACCCTGCTAAGCATGAAGTGCGTTTTCATCAAGGGCGGTTAATTCATGATTTTATATTGCAAGCTATTAAGCAGGTAGTAGTGCCATTGCAAGGCGAATTCACTAACGAATCAGCGAGCACAGCAGCAGAACTCACGCCAGCGTTCATTGAGTCGTCTCATAGCAGTACTAATAATATAGAAAGCGAAGGAGTGTTTGATTACCCTAAATCGCAATTACAGCCCTCTTCCTCTGGAAGTGCTGGTAGCTCAAGTTCGTCCTCAGGTACTAGAAGTGTTGGCGGTGCATACCGTGCTGCACCAAGTACGAGCCATCATGACGTAAATGCGTTTTATCAAGGAGTGAGTGAGCAACACGCCGCGCATTTTGATAATGCAGCCAATATATCTGCTGCACCACACCAGTCCATATCTGTGGATAATGTCTTAAAAGCTGTTTCTATTATAAGTGTTAGTGAAGGAGTGTGTGTCTTTAGTGAAGAGCAGCAATTGTATTGCTCACATTTTAAATATGCATTAGTTGATGATTGGCATAATCAAATTAAAGAGTTCGGAAGTTTAGAAGGGAAAGCCCTTTTGTTACCAGTGCGAGTAAACTTAGAAAAAGAAGATTGCTTACTTATAGAATCCCAGCAATCGTGGTTTACCTTACTTGGTTTTGAACTTGTAATAGAAAAACAATTTGTAATGGTTAAAAAATTGCCAGCGTGTTTATATTTACTTGACGTAAGTGCAGCGGTAGGTGAGCTACTTGATGCGTGTAAAGCAAAACTTGAAAATATAGAGAATTGGTTAGAATGGCAAATGAAATGCGTGCCGACCCGATTTTATTTAAGCAATGTATTTTTAGCGCAACAAATGCGCTTAAAAAATAATCCACAAACTATTGAACGCTTGCGTAAAAAAGCAGTTAAAATAGAGCTAAATCACTATTTAACGCAATTAGATTAAGGTATCAGTGTTGAGTAATTTACCAGTTATATTTTTAATGGGTCCAACTGCAGCAGGTAAAACAGCATTGGCAATCTCGCTGTGCGAGCATTTAAATACAGAAATAATCAGCGTAGATTCAGCGCTAGTGTATAAAGGTATGGACATTGGTACAGCAAAACCTGATGCCGAAGAATTAGCCAAAGCTCCGCATCATTTAATTGATCTACTTGACCCGAGTGAAACGTATTCAGTTGCAGATTTTAGGCGCGATGCAGTGCAAAAAATTGACGAATTTCACAGACAAGGTAAAGTACCTGTGTTGGTTGGAGGTACAATGCTGTACTTCAAATCTTTAATTGATGGTTTATCGCCTTTACCTGAAGCAGATACAGAGATAAGAGCAGAGCTAGAAGCGCAAGCTAAAGAATTTGGCTGGCCTCATTTATATAAAGAATTAGTTAAAGTTGACCCAAAAGCAGCCGAAAAAATAAGTGAAAATGATTCACAAAGAATTAATCGAGCTTTAGAGGTTTACAGGTTAACTGGTAAGACCATAACTGAGTTGCAAATGCAAAAACAGCCGGCTTTACCTTATACTTTTCATCAATTTGCAATTGCACCGCAAGAACGCAGTGAATTACACCGCCGAATTGAAGAAAGGTTTAAAATAATGATTGATCAGGGGTTTGAAAATGAAGTTTCGACCCTATATCTACGTGAGGATTTACACCCCAATATGCCTTCTATTCGTTGTGTTGGTTATAGACAAATGTGGGATTACCTTGCGGGTGAAACAAACCATGATGAAATGGTTTTTCGTGGCATCGCAGCAACACGTCAGCTGGCAAAACGGCAGTTAACGTGGCTTCGTAGTTGGCCTGATGTTACTTGGTTAACAACAGGCGACGAAGAAAACTTGCATCGTGTAGTAAGTTCGCTAAGCTAGTAGTAGTTGAATATTGTTTTTTATCAAATAAGTTCAGCCACTTAATTATAATAACACCTAGAACGAAGGAACAATAACATGGCAAAAGGCCAATCGTTACAAGACCCATTTTTGAATGCACTACGACGTGAGCGCATTCCAGTATCAATCTTTTTGGTAAATGGCATAAAATTACAAGGCAAAATTCAGTCATTTGACCAATTTGTTATTTTACTAGAGAACACCGTAAATCAAATGGTTTATAAGCATGCAATTTCTACAGTTGTCCCTGCTCGCGCAGTTAACTTCCAAGCAGTTCAAGGAAGTGATGACACTGAAGAGGCAGAAGCTGGAAACTTTTAATTAGGAGCATAATGTTTGTTTGACCGCTATGAATCCGGCGAACAGGCAATTTTAGTTCATATCGACTTGCCTAAAGAAGGAGATCGTGAAGATCTTCACGAATTAGAAATGTTGGTATCTTCTGCTGGTGTTAGTAGTTTGGCGGTTGTGCAAGGCAGCCGTCAAGCACCACATCCGAAACTATTCGTCGGTACCGGTAAAGCAGAAGAAATAGCTGAGATTGTCAAAATCCACAAAGCAGATGTCGTAATTTTTAATCATCAACTCAGGCCATCACAAGAGCGTAATTTAGAGCGCGTTTGTCAATGTCGTGTGCTTGATAGAACGACGCTAATTCTTGATATTTTTGCCCAACGCGCACGTACCCACGAGGGTAAGCTGCAAGTTGAATTGGCTCAACTTCGCCATATGTCGACTCGATTAATTCGAGGCTGGACTCACCTTGAACGTCAAAAAGGCGGGATTGGTTTACG
Organism: Pseudoalteromonas sp. SG43-1; assembly: GCF_014164415.1. NCBI lineage: Bacteria > Pseudomonadati > Pseudomonadota > Gammaproteobacteria > Alteromonadales > Pseudoalteromonadaceae > Pseudoalteromonas > Pseudoalteromonas sp. SG43-1. Next base: position 39,952 of record NZ_JACJFD010000012.1, read on the forward strand.
TGGTCCTGGTGAAACTCAACTTGAAACTGACAGAAGATTACTTCGTGCCCGTATTCAAAATATTCGTGCACGTTTAGCTAAAGTTGCAGTGCAACGTGAACAAGGTAGGCGAGCTCGTACTCGCAACGAAATACCTACAGTTTCATTAGTTGGTTATACCAATGCGGGTAAATCTACATTATTTAATCGAATTACAAATTCAGATGTATACGCGGCCGATCAGTTGTTTGCCACGCTTGACCCGACTCTACGTAAGCTTGAGTTAGGTGATGTTGGCCCTGTTATCTTAGCTGATACAGTGGGCTTTATTCGTCACCTACCACATGACTTAGTTGCTGCTTTTAAAGCAACGCTTACTGAAACTCGCGAAGCTGATTTGCAGTTACATGTAATTGATGCCGCAGACTCACGTCTGCAAGAAAATATTGAACAAGTACAATCGGTGCTTAAAGAAATTGAGGCCGATGAAGTACCACAGCTATTAATTTATAATAAAATTGATGCGCTGGATAACGTAAGCCCACGTATTGATCGAGATGACGAAGGTCAACCTATAAGAGTATGGCTTAGCGCTCAGACTGGTGAAGGGTGTGAATTACTTAGCGAGGCTATCAGTGAGTTACTAGCTAAGAAGATGTTTAACGAAACATTATTTCTTACGCCATTGTATGGTCGCTTAAGAGCTGCATTGTTCAGTTTAAATGCAGTGCATGAAGAGCAATTTGATGAGCAAGGTAATTGGCTGTTAGATGTTAGAATGCCAATGGTTGAGTGGAATCGTTTAATTAAAGAATTTGGTCCTGAAATTGCTGGTTTTATCAACCGTAATTAAAAATTGACGTTTTAATGTCGGTTTTAGTATGAGAAACGCGGTAGATTTGTTAGATTTAACACAATTTCCTAATTTATTTAGATAACAATGGAGTATAGCTATGGCCTGGAATGAACCGGGTAATAATGGCAATGACAAAGATCCGTGGAATAATAAAGGCGGACGTGATCAAGGCCCACCTGATTTAGACGAGGTGTTCCGCAAGTTTAGTAACAAGTTCAGCGGCTTATTTGGCGGGAAAAAATCCGGCAATGGTAGCGGCGGTGGACTTGGCGGAGCCGGTATTTCATTCATACTTATTATCGCCGTTATTGTATGGGCGTTAAGTGGTATTTATACGGTTAAAGAAGCCGAGCGTGGTGTGGTTCTACAATTTGGTAAATATGACCGAATTGCTGATCCTGGTTTGCGTTGGAAAATGACTTTCATCGAAACGGTAATCCCAGTAGATATTGAAGCTGTTCGTTCATTATCGGCTTCTGGTTTTATGCTTACTGAAGACGAAAACGTCGTGAGCGTTGAGTTTCAGGTGCAATACCGTGTTATTGACCCATACCTTTATGAATTTAGCGTAACTAACGCTGATAGTAGCTTAGAAGAAGCGCTAGACAGTGCCCTGCGTTATGTTGTGGGCCATGCAAAAATGGACCAAGTATTAACTAATGGCCGTGAGGTTGTTCGTCAAAATACATGGGATGAGCTTAATAAGATTATCGAACCATATAACTTAGGTTTAATTGTTACTGACGTGAACTTTAAAGACTCTCGTCCACCAACTGAAGTTAAAGATGCATTTGATGATGCAATTGCTGCACAAGAAGATGAAGAACGTTTCATCCGTGAAGCAGAAGCATATGCTCGTGAAATTGAACCGCGTGCTCGTGGTCAAGTAACGCGTATGACTCAAGAAGCGGAAGGTTATCAAGAGCGCATTACATTGGAAGCACAAGGTGAGGTAGCTCGCTTTGAAAAGCTTTTACCTGAATATCAAGCAGCTAAAGAAGTTACTCGTGAGCGCTTATACATTGATGCAATGGAAGAAGTGTTAGGGAGTAGTTCTAAAATATTGGTTGATGTTAAAGGCGGCAATAACATGATGTATTTACCTCTTGATAAAATCATGGACAAGCAAGGAACCGCAACACGAGTTGCACTTCCAAGTTCAAGTGATATTCAAGACTTACGTAATAAAGTTAATACGTCGCGCAATAGCTCTGTTAATAGTGGCAATGACCGCTTTAACAACGACCGCTTCAATGATGGGAGATAATCATAATGAAAAACTTTAGTTTAGTAATACTATTAGCTGCCATTGTTATGTCTTTCTCATCGGTATTTGTTGTACCTGAAGGGCAAAAAGCAATTGTAATGTTATTCAGTAAAGTACAAAAAGATAGCGACGACAAAGCGATTGTATATGGCCCAGGCCTACAATTTAAAGTACCATTTTTTAGCCAAGTACGTCGTATTGATGCACGTATTCAAACGCTAGATGGTGCGCCAGATCGCTTTGTTACTAGCGAGAAAAAAGACTTAATTGTTGATTCGTTTGTAAAATGGCGAGTTAATGACTTTAGTGCTTTTTACTTACGTGCTCGTGGCGATAAGCAATATGCTGAAACGCTACTTAAGCAAAAAGTAAACAATGGTCTTCGTACAAACTTTGGTACACGTACAATTCGCGAAATTGTATCAGGTGAGCGTAGCGAGTTGATGGAAGAAGCGTTAGTACAAGCTTCTGAAAGTGCACGTGAGCTAGGTATTGAAGTACTAGACGTACGTGTTAAGCAAATCAACTTACCACAAGAAGTGAGTAGCTCTATTTACCAACGTATGCGCGCTGAGCGTACTGCGGTTGCAAAAGAGCACCGTTCTGAAGGTCAGGAAAAAGCAGAGACTATTCGTGCGGGAGTTGACCGTCGAGTAACTGTAATGCTTGCTGATGCTGAGCGTAATGCACGTTCTGTACGTGGTCAAGGCGATGCTGATGCTGCAGGCATTTATGCTAATGCGTATAACAAAGACCCTGAGTTCTTTAGTTTTGTACGTTCACTTGAAGCTTACAAAAAGACTTTTAAAGATAAGCAAGATGTTATGGTGCTTTCACCAGATAGCGACTTCTTCCAATATATGAAAGGCGCTAAAGCTCAATAGACTTTACGTTAATTATTTAAAAGTTAAAAAGCCTCGCATTTGCGGGGCTTTTTGTTAAATACAAACTAGTGCGTTAAATCACTGTTATTTATGTGGTTATTGGTCAATATTTGGATATAACAATTGCCCGCAGAAAAAATAAGCTGAACAGGGGTGATCTTTACTTTAGTTTTCTGGTAAAATCTCGTCCTAATTTTCTCTAAGTGAATTTACGATGGGTAAAAACGTTGTTGTATTAGGCACCCAATGGGGTGACGAAGGAAAGGGTAAGGTAGTTGATCTCCTTACAGACAAAGCATCTTTAGTAGTTCGTTATCAAGGTGGCCACAATGCGGGTCATACTTTAGTTATCGAAGGTGAAAAGACGGTTCTACACCTTATTCCATCGGGTGTATTACGTGACAATGTTAAATGTGTGATTGGTAATGGTGTAGTTTTATCACCAGAAGCGCTAATGAGAGAAATTGGCATGCTTGAAGAGCGCGGCGTACCAGTACGCGAGCGTCTTTTAATAAGTGAAGCATGTCCGCTAATCTTGCCTTTCCATGTTGCATTAGATGTAGCCCGCGAAACAGCTCGTGGCGATAAGCCTATTGGTACAACTGGCCGTGGAATCGGTCCTGCGTACGAAGATAAAGTAGCACGTCGTGGTTTACGCGTAGGCGATTTATTTAATCCTGAAGTATTTGCAGCTAAATTAAAAGAAGTGCTTGAGTACCACAACTTCACTTTAGTTAACTACTACAAAGTAGATGCTGTAGATTTCCAAAAAACGTTTGATGATGCAATGGCTGTTGCTGATATCTTAAAAGCAATGGTTGTAGATGTAACTGAGCTTTTAGATCAAACGCGTTTAGCAGGCGAAAACATTTTATTTGAAGGTGCACAAGGTACGTTACTTGATATAGATCACGGTACTTACCCTTATGTAACATCTTCAAACACTACCGCTGGTGGCGTTGCGACTGGTGCAGGTTTTGGTCCATTAAACCTTGATTACGTTTTAGGTATTATTAAAGCGTACACGACACGTGTTGGTTCAGGTCCTTTCCCTACAGAGCTTTACGACGGTCTTGATAAACAAGATCCAGTTGGTAAGCACCTAGGTGATAAAGGCCATGAGTTTGGCGCTACAACAGGTCGACTTCGTCGTACTGGTTGGTTAGATGCAGTGGCTATGCGCCGTGCAGTTCAAATCAACAGTATTTCAGGTTTTTGTTTAACTAAGCTTGATGTTTTAGATGGCTTAGAAACACTTAAAATCTGTACTGGTTACAAGCTTGAAGATGGCACAGTTACTAACGTAACACCATTAGCGGCTGAAGGTTACGATAAAGTAACACCAGTATACGAAGAAATGCCAGGTTGGTCAGAAAACACTGTTGGTGTAACTAGTCTTGACGGTTTACCAAAAGCTGCGATTGACTACATCAAACGTATTGAAGAAATTACGGGTGTTCCAATTGATATTATTTCTACAGGTCCTGACCGTGTAGAAACTATGGTGCTTCGCAATCCGTTTGCGTAATTACCATTAGATTAAAAAAAGCTGCTTCGTGCAGCTTTTTTTGTGTCTAAAATTCACCTTGGAACGATCTTTGTATATTATTTAATAAGTTTATTTATATAAGTGGTGAACATGCGTTTATTTAATCGTAATTGCGTACTAAGGCTTTCGTTAATACCGCTGTCTTTATTTATAGCAACCAACAGCTTAGCTACAGAAAGCCCTGCTGCTGTGCCGCTATATACAGAATCAGAGCTAATTGCGTTAATAAATAAAAATACGCATTTAGCGCGCGTAAAGGCAGATGATTGCCAGTTGGTGCAAGATATAGAAGCACGAGCCAATAAAATGGCATTGCCGTCTTATCAATTTTTATACGGCGATATGCTGGCTTATAACGTGTGCGTTGATCGCAATGTAGAGTTAGGTGTGTATTACATGCGAAAAGCAGCTGAGCAAGGCTTAGCGGCAGCGCTAGAGCAATTGGGACGATACTACGACACTGGTCGCTTAGTTCAGCAAGATAAAGCAATGGCAATTACCTATTTGCGTGAAGCCTCGTCGCAAGGCAATTTAAAAGCACAGCTACGTTTAGTTAAATTATTTAATGATGGTTATGGCAGCCCGCGTGATTTTGAAGATGCCTATCGTTGGCTATTTAATTCTATGGTGGCAGATAAAGCGACTCATAGAAAAATTGAGCGAGCGCTGACTAAGTTAGCGCAAAAAATGCCAGATAGTGTGGTTGCTCGAGCTCGCCTTCCTATTTAATGGCTGTTAAAAACAAAACCCTAACTTTTTAAGTTAGGGTTTTTTAGTTTTTACAGACTGTAAAAGTATTTAACTGTCTTCTTTAGCCTTTGTTTGCGGGTCTTTTAAAACTGACATTTTAGGCGGCTGTAAAGCAACAACGCGTTCGCCTTCTTGCGGCGGTTTTTCCATGTTGATTGTAAACGGTCTTAGCTTAATTGGTGTATCGTCATCACTGTCTTTATCACCTTTGAGAATAAATAAAGGGATAGCCTCAGGGTTCATTTCTAAGTATTGTTCCCAGCTAAACTCATCCGAGATACGTGTTGAACTAACCTTACCGCCTTTAGCTATAATACTGCTTAAACGTGCATACGAGCCTTCGTCTCCAAACAGTATTTGTCTAGATAAAAACGTTGCGCTGTCTTTATTTGCTTTTGCATGCGACGTTGATGAGCGTAGCGAAAATACATTTTTCTCATTAAGTAAATGCGAAAAGTATTGAACACCTAACGCATTATGATGACGATTTGGCGATAATGCTAATACACTACGAATCGTTGTTAGAGGTAAGTAGCGTTCAGCATGCTCTGATTGCGGGTTACCATAATAACAAGCTAAACCATCCATACGTGCCATTCTGCAGTTTTCCCATGCAGGATCTGACAGGTGAACCGGAATGTTTTGCTCTTGTAAGCCTCGGCCGATTGCACGCGATACATGGTTTGCACCAATAATTAATATTGTATTTGGCGATGGCTGGCGTACACCTAATAGCTTGGCGACAGGAATGGCGGTTAAGCTCTGTAGTACAACGGTAATTATAATTACTGTAAATATAAGAGGTACCATTTTTTCAGCATCAGCAACACCAGACTCCATCATGCTAAGCGCAAATACCGACCCAACGGCTGCGGCGACTATACCGCGTGGAGCTATCCAGGCAAGTACCAAACGAGACTTCATTGGTAAATCAGTACCAAAGGTCGAAATAGCAATACACAGTGGACGAGCAACAAAAAGCACGATAGCTAAAAATATAAATACATCGCTGTCGAGCATCATTAAATCAGAGAGCTGTAAGCGTGCTGCAAGTAAAATAAACAGCGTTGATATTAATATCATCGACAAGTCTTCTTTGAACTCAAGTACAGAATCTATTTCTAAATCGTCTTGGTTAGCAAGCCAAATACCAAATACAGTCACTGCTAATAGGCCTGATTCATGGCTTAAATAGTTTGATACAGAAAAACTAATGAGTACTAATGCCAATATACCAAACTTATGTAATTCAAATGGTAGCCACTCGCGGCGCATTAATAGTGTTGTTAACCAACCAGCAGCAACACCAATACTTAATCCAACACCTAGGGTTTTAACTAAAGCAATAATAGTGTGGCTAAATACTTCGCCTTGGCCTACCAGCATTACGGCTTCAAATACTAATACAGCGAATAATGCGCCGATCGGGTCTATTACAATACCTTCCCATCGAAGTATGCGGTCAATGTCTTGTGTTGGGCGCATTGAGTTTAATAGCGGTGCTATAACAGTAGGGCCTGTTACAACTAGCACTGCACCTAATACCGCAGCTACACGCCAATTAAGTTCAAGCAACCAATAGGCGCTGAGGCTAATAATAATACAGGTAGTAAGCATGCCGATGGAGCAAAGGTTCCTTACAACTTTTCCGATTCCTTTTAGCTCTCTGAAATGCAGAGTTAAGGATCCTTCAAATAAAATGATGGCAACACTTAGTGATACAACTGGAAACAGTAAATCACCTAACAATGCATCAGGGTCTAAAACACCACTAAATGGCCCAAGTAAAAGACCAGTAAGCAATAAGAAAAGAATAGCGGGCACTCTAAAAGCCCACGCGACCCATTGGGCAAGCACAGAGCAAAGTGCGATACCGGCTATGTAAATTGCTGACATAGATTAAGAATTCCTTATTTATGACGGTTTGTTTAGAAAGTATAACTTTTGTTAATTATTAATACAGGGGTATACACGGGAAATTCAAATATTACTAATCAATTTTAGCTGCTTATAGAAGATTAGTAGGCTTAAATTATTTTGCGCGTGTTAAGCCGCCTTATTTTAGGCTGTATTAATTGTTTAATTGGTTGAATTTTAATAACAATCTAACACCACAAACGAGGAGGAATTAGCTTCGCTCGAATTTTAACCTTGATTTTTAAGGGGGATTTAGTGTAATATGCTTCGTGTTCTAATAATTAGTTATCTAATGAAGTTTATTGGAAGTAAAAGTGGTTTGTTAATCTTAACGTCATTTTTAACCTTTATAATCATACATTAGTGGTGTTACTAGTATTCGAACACTATATAATTTCATTTGCCGAACTCTTGGTATGGTTTTGCTAAACAAGTTTATTTAATTATTTAAGTAAATAAAGGTTTGAGTTGAACTATTACTTTCAATGTTTAACCCCCATCGTGGCGGTTAAATCTCGGTCCTTTGGTCTTCACCCTATCTGTTGGTGTATCAGACTTTAGAGGCTCTATGTATGTTGTTAATAAAAAAGCCACACACAGCTTTTTACAGCGATGCATAAACAACACTTTTAAATTTTTTGATTAGTGCTGCTCGATATTATTGGGTTGTTGCTACTTTATACTTAACCTTAAATCTAAGCTTATTGTTTTAGATATGGTTTTCGCGTGTGTGTAAAAAAGTGTTGCCTAAATGAAAGACAAATTCGAAGCTATGTTTTAAACCTAGCTACTTAGTTTTAGCTCGTCTAATTAAGGTGAGCGCAGATAAAATGGAAAGTTGAGCATTTATGCAAAAGTTAAATTGGCGACGTATCGTACTTAAAGTAGGTAGTGCATTAATTGCACCAGATCAAGATGGCTGCCGTTCGCGTTACATATTAACCATCGCACAGTTCATTGTTCGTTGTCGTGCCCGTGGAATCGAGGTGATTTTAGTATCATCGGGTTCTGTAGCTGCTGGCGCGCATTTATTCCCATCAGACAAACCACGCTCTGTGGTAATGAAAAAAGCAATGGCGGCAGCAGGTCAAACAGAAATGATCGCCATGTGGGACCGCTTTTTTGACTTTCCATCTGCGCAGCTATTATTAACGCACGGTGATTTACGTGATCGAGAGCGTTACCAAAGTATTCGTGAAACAGTGTTTACTTTACTTGAGCATGGTGTTCTTCCTATCATTAATGAAAATGATGCTGTAACTACCGACGACTTAAGAGTGGGTGATAACGATAACTTATCAGCAATGGTTGCAGCAGCTGCCGACGCTGATGCTTTATTAATATTCTCAGATGTTGACGGGCTATATGATAAAAACCCTAACTTACATGATGATGCGGTGTTACTGCCTGAAATAAAATCAATTGATGAATCTATTTATGCTATGGCAGGATGTGCTACAAGTGCCGTTGGTACTGGTGGTATGAAAACTAAAATAGAAGCGGCAGAAAAAGCAACGTCACATGGTATAGCAACTTATATTATAAACGGCTTTAAAGAAGAAACATTTACGAAATTGCTAGCTGGGGAAAATCCTGGTAGCGTATTTTTACCGTACGAAAAACCGATGCAGGACTCTATTCATTGGATGACACATACAGCAAATGAGCAAGGTGAAGTTGTTGTTGATGGATCATTTGATGAATCTCTTGAAGGTGAAAGTGGATGTATTCGTGGTGACGAAATTATGGAAGTTCACGGTGAATTTGCCGTTGGTGATACTATTTTAGTTCGTAGTGAAGATGGCACCCGGTTAGCGAAAGCGACCGCAAATTATAGTAGCTGTTTGTTAAACTTTATTGCAGACAACGAACAGAGTGAATTCAGCGAAAAAATGCAGGATTCAATTGGACCAGTTATATCTGAAAAACATATCGCATTATTGGAGAAGTCATGAGCTTAATTACGGACATTTCACGCCAGACAGCTAAAGCTGCCCATACACTTGCTTTACTCGACACCGAGACTAAAAATCAAGTACTAGTTGAAATGGCAGCGGCACTAAGAGAGCAAAAAGCATTTATAATCAAAGAAAACGAGAGTGACCTAAGCGCAGCACGCGACAATAACTTAGCAGCCTCAATGATAGACCGCTTAACGCTAAACGATGAGCGTATTGAAGCAATGGCAGAAGGCATTGAAGTAATAGTAAGCCTAGATGATCCTGTTGGTCAGCTACGTGATATTACAGAGCGTCCAAATGGCATTAAAATTCGTAAAATGCGCGTACCTCTTGGCGTTGTATGTATGATTTACGAAGCACGCCCAAATGTAACAGCAGACGCTGGCGCATTATGTTTTAAATCAGGTAATGGCGTAATTTTACGTGGCGGTAAAGAAGCACTTAAAAGTTCGCAAGCTATCGCAAGTGTAATGCACAGCGTACTTGAAAAGCATAACTTACCAGTATCACTTATTTCAGTGATCCCAGATCCAGACCGTGCACTATTAATGGAATTGATGCAGCAACGTGAAAGCATTGATTTAATAATTCCACGTGGCGGTGAAGGCTTAATTAACTTTGTTACCGAAAACAGTACGATCCCAGTAATTCAGCATTACAAAGGCGTTTGTCATCTATATGTAGATAAAGATGCAGATCTTGAAATTGCGATTAACTTACTACTTAACGGTAAAACGCAGCGTACCGGTGTTTGTAATGCACTTGAGGGCTTAGTAGTTCATCAAGATGTTGCAGATGAGTTTTTAAATCTTTGCGCAGTTGTATTACGCCAAGAAGGTGTAAAAATAAATGCCGACAGCTTTGCAGCTAAATACTTTGATAATGCAACTGTGTTAGCCGATAACGAATTTGGTGAAGAATATCTAGACCTAGAAATCGCTATTCGCGTTGTACCAAACTTTACGGCAGCGGTTGAACACATTGCAAAGTTTGGATCAAACCATACAGAAGTAATTTGTACTAAAAATGAAGCTGCTGCAGAGTTATTCCAACGTAGTGTTGATGCTTCTGTAGTAATGGTTAACGCATCGTCTCGTTTTTCTGATGGCTCACAATTGGGCCTAGGTGCAGAGATTGGAATAGCTACTTCCAAGCTACATGCATACGGTCCTATGGGCCTCGAGTCACTAACGACAGAAAAGTATTTAGTTAATGGAGTTGGCCAAGTTCGCGAGTAACCGCAAAAATTAAGTCCATAAAAAGCCGAGCATATTTATGCTCGGCTTTTTAGTTTATAAATCACGCTACAGTTACTTTAACTTTTTTAACCAATCACTTGCAGGTTCTGGTCTATGCAAATAATAGCCTTGCAGAATAACCTCAGGATACTCCTGTAGTAAATCAAAGTGGGACTGGTTCTCTACGCCTTCAGCAACTATCTCGAGTTCAAATAAACGACCTAAGCTTACAATCATATCAATAATTAGTTTATCGTTGTTATCGGTAGGAGCCTCTAAAACAAAAGAACGATCAATTTTAAGTTCTTGTATTGGTAATTGTTTTAGGTAGGTTAAGCTCGAATATCCAGTACCAAAGTCATCAATTGATACTCTAATACCTAGCTTCTTGAGAAAGTGAACAGCTTCAATAGCCGCTTCCATATGATTAAGTAACGTACCTTCAATTATCTCAATAGTGAGTTGTTGAGGATTAATGTTATGTTGCTTTATCTGTTGGCTAATAAAGTTTAAAAAACGCGCTTCATGAAAGTGCCTGCCACTTATATTAATTGATAAGTTTAACTCAGGGTGGGTTTTACCAAGTTGCGTTAGTATTTCAAGTGCATTTGAAGTTACCCAGCAATCTAAATCATAAATTATGTCTGACTCTTCGGCTATAGATATAAACTCACCAGGGCTAATAAAGCCTTTTTGAGGGTGCTCCCATCTTAATAAAACCTCAGCGCCCTTAAGAGTTTGGTTTCGATCAAATTGGGATTGTAAATATAGCGATAGCTCATTATTTAAAATAGCTTTACGTAAATCTTGTTCTATTTCAAAACGGCGTTTTGCTTGCTCGCCAAATGAAGTATCAAAAAAGGTAACTCTATTGCCGCCTTTCTCTTTTGCTTTGTAACAGGCCGCTTCACAGTTACGAATAGTCTCAATAGCACTTTCCCATTGATCTTCTCGTGGAAAAATATAGGTGCCTATACTTACTGTTAAGCTAACGTCTTGTTCAGCAACGACAAATGGATGGTTTACACTTGCAAGTAGCTCTTGGGCTTTATTTTCAGCCATAGCTTGAGCTCTAGCTCTGCCCACACCTTTTTCAACTGTACACAGTACTGCAAATTCATCACTACCTAAGCGAGCAATAACATCTTTTTTACTCACGTGAGTATGGATTCGTTTAGTTAATTCTTTTAAAATATTATCGCCAGCGAGTAAGCCTAATCCATCATTGATTGAGTGGAAGCTGTCTATATCAATAATATAAATATAGGCATAACTATTTTCGGTACTACAAACTTGAAGTTGTTGCTCTAACTGCTTTAAAAACCCATTTCGGTTGGGTAAACCTGTAAGTTCATCATGCCATGTAAGGTAATGAATTCTTTCTTGGGTTACTTTAACGCTCGAAATATCACTGAATACACCAATATAGTGAACGTTAGTATCTTGATCGCCTTTAACCAAACTGAGAGTTAGTAGCTCTGGATAAAGTTCGCCATTTTTTCGTCTGGTTACAAGTTCTCCACTCCAATAGCCTGCTTGATTTGCATGTTCCCATACTTGGTCAAAGCTAATGCTAGGATGGTTATTTTGTTTAATATCGTGCAACTGCATTTGTAGTGAGTCTGATTCACAGTAACCGGTTATACGACAAAATGAAGGGTTTACCGCAATAATTTTGCCGTTACTATCGGTAATAACAACACCATCGGCAGTTCCCGTTAGGGCTTGATAAAATAATTTTTGTTTTGATGAGAGTTCTTTTAATTCTTCTTCTCGCTGGCTTAGCTCTTGTATTAGCGATTCTATTTCGAGTAGCTTGTCGTGCAGATCAAAGTTTTTTTCTATTAACCTGTCTAGCATGCCTTGCGCTGTAATGTGTGTACGAATACGCGCTCTAACTAGAGCTAGTTTATAAGGCTTATGTATGTAATCAATTGCGCCCATTGCAAAGCCTTTTTCTTCAGACTCTTCTTCTGTAAGCGCTGTTACAAATATGACAGGGATCCCTTTGGTATTTTGTTTCGCTTTGAGTATATTACATACTTCGTAGCCGTCCATGCCTGGCATCATTATGTCTAATAAAATCAAGTCAGGCCGAGTTGACTCAATAAAGATCAAAGCCTGCTCACCACTAGTAGAAATACGTACATCGTAGTCAGTTAAAAGTCCTTCTACTAATACGTGTAAATTACTAGGTTCGTCATCAACAATAAGAATTAAAGGTTTATGCTTTTGTTCTGTGGTTAATCCATTACTGTTTGCGAGGTAATTTGAATGCACTATCTGTCCTTCTCTGCGTTCTTTACAATATTAAATCTAGTTCAGGTTAGTGGTTATGCCTAATTTTTATTATCGTTTCTATACATATCAATAAGCTCAATTACTAACGCGTAGTTAAAATGATCAATTGCTTCTTTGAGCTTAAATAGGGAGTGGCCTCTCTCATATTGATTCATTTCTAGCTGTCTAACCAAACTGCTAGGTACGGGGCGAGCGGTTAATGCTAATGAGTATATATTATCGATAACCGAGTCTTCGTTTTCTAGTTCATGTTGCTGTATATGTTCTTTTTTAAAGCTGTCAGCTATCAAAAATTGTTTTACAGCAAAAAGTGTAAGTATTAATTGCTCATTAAAATGAGATAAATTAATAATTTTCTTATCTATTAAGCTTTTCTCAACACTTTGCGCGCTTTGTTGCAGCAGCTCCAAGCCTAATGTGCCGGCCAGTCCTTTGAGTGTATGTACTAGTCGAATTAAGCTTTCTAACTCTCTATTTTTGATTAACATATCAGCTTTAGTCGAAAAGTCATTGTAATCGTTGACAAACTGAGTAAATAATTTAGTTAACAATTCGTCATTGTTTTCTAGGTTTTCTTTTGCTAATGGCAGGTTTATAGTGCTCAGAGGTTCATTACTTTGCAGATGCTTTTCTATGCTTTCGTAAAGTGAATCAAAAATAATCGGTTTTACTAAAAAGTCATCCATACCGGCTCTAAATGCTGCTTTTTTATCATTAGGGTCTGCGGCTGCCGTAATAGCAATTATAGGAGTTTTGTAGCCTCGCTCTCTTAATATACTTGTTGCTTCTAGTCCGTCCATAACTGGCATTTGAACATCCATAAAAATAATATCGATGTCATTTGTCTCTATTTTATCTAATGCGTCACGTCCATTGTCAGCAATGTTCACGGTCATATCTAGTCTTGCTAAAAGGGCTGAGGCTATTTCTTGGTTAATTTTATTGTCGTCAACAACTAATACATTAAAACCCGAGAATTTAGGATGGGGCTTTAATTGCTTTTCTTTAAAATTATTTGGTGAGAGTGCTCTTAAAATTTCTACTTCACTATTTTTATTACCAATAATTATAACGTCGATATTTTCATTTTTTGCAATTGGTTCTGGAGACTTTTCATCGGTAATTAATAAAATAAGTTTCAATTTTTCATTAACGTTTTTATTTTGAGCGTACAGTTGTTGTAAAATAAAGTTATCGTTGAGCTCTTTTTTTTCTATCGACATTATTACAATACTAAATGGGCTACTAGGCTGAGACATTTTTGCAATGGCTCTTAATGGTTCTTGTGTTGTTTCTGTCGTTATATTTATATCACTTAGTAAGTCCATTAATTTTTTAATTTGCTCATTATCGGGGCTAATTAATAAGGCGTGTTTTTTAAGCTTTTGTTGCTCAGATAAAGTAAAGGGTAGAGTAAAGAAAAACTCGCTACCTTGATTAATCGTGCTTCTTACTTGTATATCTCCGCCCAGCAATTTAGTTAATTGTTTGCTTATAGTGAGTCCTAAACCGGTCCCACCATACTTTCTTGTTGTGCTTGAATCACCTTGCGAGAAAGACTGGAATATAATTTTTGATTGCTCTTCAGTCATCCCAATACCCGTGTCTTTTATACTAAAGCGAAGGTTTATTGTTTTTTCGTGTTGAGATGTCGCTTCTATAATTAATGATATTTCACCATGCTCAGTAAACTTAATTGCGTTACCTACACAGTTATTTATTATTTGGCTTAAGTGCATTGGGTCGCCAATAAGTTCAAGCCCTGCATCAACGTGTAAAGTAAAGTTTAATAACAAACCTTTTTGCTTGGCATTTGTTGAGAATAAATTTTGAACGTTAGAAACTATAGTATGTAAGGTAAAAGGGATTTGCTCTAACTGAACTTTTTCCGATTCTAGCTTAGAAAAATCCAGAATATTGTTTAAAATCTGCAATAAATTTTGAGCACTTGAAAAAGCTTTATCTGCGTAGTGTTTTTGCCTTGAGGGAAGCTCGCTGCTTTGTAAAAGTTGCAACATACCTAATATGCCATTCATTGGGGTGCGAAGTTCATGACTCATATTGGCTACAAAATCTATTTTTGTTTTATTGGCTTTATCGGTTTGCTCCATGGCACTCGTCAGGTCGGCATTCATTGCTTCCATTTGGGAATTTAATACGCGGGTTTCATTGAGTAGCTCTTTGGTTTGCTTATTTTTTAAATATAAAGCGTTAGCTGCTTTTATTACCGATGCTATTTCAGTTTGATTTTGGCTGTTATTTGAAATAGTTACTGGCTTTTCGCTATTCATATCTTTAAGTAATAAAGTGAGCTGAGTAATTGGTTTTATAACCGATCTAAAAATAAAATAGCTTAAAAATAAAATGATTAACATAATTAAAACGGCAAATATATTTGCCTGTTCTGTATTTTTTGTTAAGTGGCTACTTAGTAGCTCTTCTGTTTTGATTAGTTTATTTTTTTCTATGTTTTTAATTTCATTAGTTAAATACAGCAATTCGTTTTCTATGCCTGTAAGCACTACATTTACAGAAAAAGTGTAGCTACGGGTGAGTAATACAAGTTGGTTATAAGCTTGTTTTAAGCTTGTTGTTTTATTGGAGAGGGATTCATTTATTACAGAGGTGCTCGTTAGTTTTTTATGTAAGTGATTTAAGTTTTGTTTTACATTTTGTGCTTCATCAAAATTAGGTTTATAGAGGTAGCTTATAATTGCATGTTTTAAATTACTTATTGTGAGTAAAACATCGTTAAAAATAACTTTATTATCATTGTTTGAAGACCCTTCTAAATCACTAATTGTTACTTGTAAGTCATCAATAGGTTGTTTGAACTGAGTAATGTAAAGGTGTTCGCGTTTTTGTCTGTTTACGACAACTTGGCCAAATGTATCTTGGTAATTATTTAAATACTCGCCAAGGCGTATTAGTGAGTTTTGATACTCAGGGGTCTGGTTTTGAGTGTTTGTTTTTAGCTGCTCGAGATTTAGATTTGCCTTATTTAAGTAAAAATTAAATTTGGTAATCGTATTTTCATTTGCATTGTCAATAAATGAAACTGCATGCCCTCGCAGGGAAATAATATCGTTTTCTAAGTTAGTTACAGCTTCACTTTGAATAAGCGCGTTATGTTGCGATTTTTGCAAGTTAAGTAAAGACGTTTGCGAATAGTTAAACAAATAGCTCTGTAAAAGAAGTAATCCAATCAGCGAACACAGAGCTAATATTATTTTTGATTTAATTGAGTTTATTATCATTATCGGCTAATCAACTCATACCATTTTTGCAGGCTGTAGTCGTAGGTTGGCATAACTGTATTCCACACTGCTACATTACTAAAGCGTTTATGGTAACTACCGCCATTACGTTGCCCACCTGCTTTTACAGCTACGTCGCCATTGGTATTTAATAAATCTATGTTTGTTGCTTTTCCACCGTACCAGTAATCCCATTCAGACTGAGATAGGAGTAGTTTAGAGCGCTGCGGGTTACTAATGTAATAACCTTGGCGAGCAATAAATGCACCAGGCCAGCCTGAAAGCCACCAATTCATATAATCGTAAGCTGCATCTTTTGCGCTACTTTGTATTTGTGACGATAAACACATAACACCATGCCAGCCTCGGTAGCCTTCTTTTGGCGCGGCAAATCGTACATTAATATTTTGGCTGTTTAATGCAGAAACTGCAGGCGAAAACATGCTTTCTATATGGGCTCGCTTACTTCTCATAAATTCAATCGACTCAGGAACCGAATTCCAATAGCCACTGAAGTGACCTTGGCGTTTAAAGTCGAGTAATATACTAAACAACCTATCAAGTTCTGGGCGGGTCATTGCACCTATATTGTTAAATTTTATAAGTCCTTTACTTTGTGCTGCTAGGGCTAGGTCAAATAATCCAATGGTAGGCGCATTTACAATAGCTACTTTACCTCTGTTCTCGTCATCAAGCAGCCAACTCCAGCTTTCTGTTTCGTATGCTATACCTGGCTTAATAAAGTCGGTGTTGTAACCAAAAGAGTCAACATTATGCACATAAGGTAAAAAGCTAATATGATCGCTTTCTTGTGAGCTTAATGTGCCATCGGGTTGAACATTTAATAATTTATAGGGAGCATCACCTGCACCAATACTTGCAGTTTCGGTTAGTTTTCCCGTTTTAGTAAGTGGATTTATTTCGTTAAAGTAGGTGAGTCGTTTTTTTTCTATTGGCTGAATGGAACCTGCATCCCAAAGCACATTAATGCTGTTTGACCATTGTTCGTATAAATCAAAGGAGCCAGGGTCCATTGATGCCTTTTGCAAAACGGCAGCGCTGCCTGCGGGAGTAAATTCTATATTAATACCCAAGTCACTCATCGCTTGCTTGCGAATAGCCTCTTGGAGTGTTACATGCGTACCAAGCACTCTTAATGTGACTTTTTTTCGGGCAAAAACATAAGGCGCATGTGTTATTGCACCTGCTGTTAAACCTATTGCAGCTAGCTTTTTTAGCGTTGAACGCTTAGGGTTGTCCATGTTAAGCCTAAAGTACTAATGTGTGACATTATGTATAGCTAAGAACTTGTAAAGACACAAGTTGAATGGATAAATTTAAAATTATATAGAATGAAAAATTAGAATGTTAGGGTATCAAAAAATAATAAAAACAGTGGAAAAATAGAAGAGTAGAACGAATTTTAAAAGGAGTAGGAAAGTGGTGGAGCTAAGCAGGATCGAACTGCTGACCTCCTGCGTGCAAGGCAGGCGCTCTCCCAGCTGAGCTATAGCCCCACATTCCTAAGTTACATATAATGTAACTGCTTGACTGCTGAGTTCCAAGCGGGACGAACTTTAAGTTTTTTTATAAATTTGGTCAAGTATTTTTTCGTAAATTTTCACTGTTTACGTCAATTTTTGTTAGACTCGGCTTAATTCAAAACTAAAACGATAAAAAACAATGAAAAAATATGTTCTAGCGCTTATGGTTTTACTCGCTGGCTGTGCCTCAAATGATGAGCCGCCTTTTGAAATAAATAATAAACAGTTTCACGAAAAGCAAGATGAGCAAGGCAATAAGCTTTTTGCTTATGTTGTTTCGGTAAAAGCTAAGCATCGTGAAAACTTTAACTTAGACCGTGGTCCTAATAAGAGACCAAGTCGTGGTGAGGTTAAGCAGTATATAGAGAAAGAGCATTTTGAAGAATCGAGCATTCTGAAGTTACAGCTAGAAGACCAAGCAGTTGAATTATTAAATCAAGAGCTAAAAGATCGTAAGTATTGCGGCAACAAGCATGAAGTTAATGATGTTTTATGGCGAGATTTGAGTGTACAACTAAGAGGGCGTTGTTTGTAATATGCTGGCTGATAAAACTAAGTTAGCAGAGCTTTTGGCGCACCTAGATATTAACTATGATGTAATAGAGCATTCGCCGCTACATACTAGCTTAGCGGCAGATGAGTTTATGATTGAGCGCCCAGGTACTCGCCTTAAAAACCTATTTTTACGCGATAACGAAGGCAAGCGACACTTTTTAGTTATTACAGCGCACAATAAGCAACTCGACTTAAAGGCACTATCAAAGCAACAAGGGCTTTCACGCTTAGGGTTCGCATCGAGTGAGCGGCTAGCTAAATATTTAAAAGTGGCTCCTGGGTGTGTATCTATGTTGGCTCTTTTAAATGATAAGCAAAACGAAGTGAGCTTATGGGTTGACCAAGATATTTGGCACGGTGATTTGTTTCATTGTCATCCGTTTGAAAACACCCAAACATGGTTGCTTAGTAAAGCTGATTTAGAAACATTTTTTAATTACACAAAGCATCAACCGCGCGTTGTATTTTTACCCTCAAAATAAGCCCACATAATTAACGATAAACCACATAAGCAAACCGCAAGCAGCGTAAACATAAACGCTGTTTGCCCATGATGTTGGTATACCACACCGGGTAATAACGACCCCAATGCGCCACCACTGTAATAAAACGATACATATCCGCCATTGGTTACACTTGGTGGGGCTTTACTGATTTTATTAACGAGCGGTGCGGCAGTTGAATGAATCACAAACATAGCACCACAAAACAAAGTAAATGCGATTAAAAATAAGCTAAGCTGATGGCTCATTAATAAAATAATACTCACACTATAAAAACTAAATACCGCAGTCAATAAATGCCAAGGCGAAGGGACTTTTTTAAGTAACCAAGGTGCAGCAATAGAGGCGAGGGCACCAATTAAATAACCACTGTAAACTAAACCTATGTCACGAGTATTGGTAATTAAAAACGTGTTTTGTAATATAAACGGTAAGTAATTAAGCAGTGCAGCGAAACAAAAAAACATACAAAAAACGGCGCCGTAAACTTTAAGTACAGCGCCTTCTTTAAGTTGTTTAATGTAATCGAGAGGGGAGAGCTGCGACTGTTTAGCTGGGTTTGTAAAGCGAGAATGCTTAACTGTCAAAGCTAAGCAAAGAAGCATAAAAGCAATTACGTAATAAAAGCTCTGCCAATTCCATAAGTCGCTAAACAAAGCGGCAAGCACACGTCCAAAGTAACCACCAACTATACTGCTACCAATATATAGGGTCATATTTTTTTGAAGTGTATCAGCGCTATAACTCATGCCTATATAGCTAGTCATTGCTGTTAAAGCTGCGGGGAGCGTTAAACCTTGTAAAAATCTGACTAATAATAAAAGCTCAAAGCTAGGTACATAAATAAAAAGTAAGCAGCTAAGGCCTAAAAGCACCATTGCAATACGTAATATAAGTAGTGGATTTATTTTTGCTAAAAATAAACCATAAACGAGCGGGGCAATGGCTAGGGGCAGCATAGTTGCAGTCATTAAGCTGCCAGCTACCGCAGGTGCTACATTAAATTCGCTCGCAAAAAGGCTAAGTAGGGGTTGCGGTGCATAAAGCACAAAAAATATAAATACCGAGCAAACGAGTAGATGAGGTAAACGCATTATATGGCTTGTGCATTTGCTGATTGGTTGCGTGGTATTGTATTAAAAATTGCTTTTAATTCATAATTAAAACCATAGTCATTGCGCTATATCATGGTTTGTTTTAACTAGTTTGCTAGATTAATGTCGATAGCGCTGTTATTTGAACTCGTTGGTGATTAAAATAGCGATAATATTAGTTTTTAGTGGAACAAAGTCATGGGTTCATTACAAGACCAATTGCTTCAAGCAGGATTAACAACATCGCATAATGCTAAAGTTGCTAAATCAGAAAAGCGTAAGCAACAAAAAAAGCAAAAGAAAGGGGCTACTAGCAACCCAAGTGATCTGCAAAAGCATATTCAACAAACCAAGCTAGAGCAGCAAAAAAAAGCTGAAGAGCTTAACCAAACACGCCAAGTGAGCTTAAAGCAGCGCGAACAAGAAGCGCGTGTTAAACAAATTTTAGAGCACCACAACCAAGACGCTATTCGTGGTGAGCGCACATTTAATTTTACTTATCAAAATAAAGTAAAAAATATCGACGTGAACGAGAAAACGCAAAAAGCGTTATCGGGCGGTCGTTTAGCTATTTGTGTACTAGAAGGGCAATTTTACGTACTAGACGACGAACCAGCACGCAAAGTGGCTGAAGTTGACGAAAAGTATATTGTTTTTCATGTAGAGCCAGAAAGCAAACCAAAAGATGAAGATGACCCATACGCAGACTTTGAAGTACCAGATGATATAGTGTGGTAATAAGTTATTAAGGGTAAGCTCATTTTTATTTGCTAAAGTATATAAAAGTGAGATAGAAACGAGTTAGCGGTTTTTGGTTAAGTTGATCGTCTAGCGTCGTTTCGTACGTATGCTTTTTATTTGATTGTTTACTACAATCAATAGAACAGTTTTTCTAACCGTCAAAAAAGAAGAGTAAATACAATGAGCAAGATGAAAACACTACTATTAGGCGCGGGTATTACTTTAGCCGCAAGCTTCTCGTTTAATGCAACAGCTGCCGATGGCGCTGCACTTTATACCGCTAAAAATTGTCAAACTTGTCATGGCGCTGAAGGTAAAGCACCAATTATGGGTATGTACCCTAAACTAAACGGTCAAAACAAAGACTATTTAGTAGCGCAAATGAAAGATATTAAGTCAGGTGCACGTAATAACGGTATGACCATGGCTATGAAAGCAATGGTTGCAACGGTAACTGATGAAGAGTTTGAAGCAATTGCAGATTACCTAGCTAACGTAAAATAATTTACGCAGTTATACCATTTTAATGCAATTGGTATTTTAGTTTTATAAACAGCCACACAATAGTGTGGCTGTTTTGTTTGGTGTTTGCTATAAAATAGAGACTGCTTTAGACTTCTAAACATCTGTTCGTACAGGTTAATAATGTACGTTTTTATAAGGCTCATTATGTTTGATTTACCCCAACTCGATTTAAAAAATAAAGTATCAGCACAAGAGTGGCAACTTCGTGTTGATTTAGCCGCGTGTTATAGACTGGTAGAGCACTTTCGTTGGGGGGATTTAATCTATACGCATTTATCAGCACGTTTACCTGGCACCGACCACTACTTAGTGAATGCGTTTGGTTTAACCTTTGATGAAGTAACTGCCTCTAATTTAGTAAAGGTCGACTTAGACGGCAACATTATTGACGATACGCCATTTAGTATTAATCCAGCTGGATTTACTATTCACAGTGCGATTCACGAGGTACGCGAAGACGCTCATTGTGTTATTCACCTTCATACCAAAGAAACAATCGCAGTCGCTACACAAAAAAATGGTTTATTACCGCTTAGCCAATATTCAATGTTTTCACTGCCATCGCTTTCTTATCATGGTTACGAAGGGCTTGCAGTAAACGACGACGAGCGAAAAGTGCTGCAAGATGATTTGGGCAGCACTAACCATATGTTATTGGTAAATCATGGTGGCTTAACAGTAGGCCCAACGGTAGGCGATGCGTTTATGCGCTTTTATGATTTACAGCGAGCGTGTGAAATACAACTAGCACTACAATCAAGCTCGCAAGAGGTGATTGAAGTACCGCAACCTATAATCGACAATATTTATAATCAAGCAAACGTAGTACACAGTGGCAGCACTGGCGGGCAACTTGCGTGGCCTGCGATGTTACGTAAAGCGTATCGACTTGACCCTAGTTTTGCAAAATAACCCATAGCGGTTAATAAGGAATTTTAATGAAAGTAAATCGCGTTGAAGTATTTGATATTCACTGTCCTGATAGACCTTCTTGGACACCTGTGTTTGTACGTATTCATACTGACGAAGGTATTAGTGGTGTTGGCGAAGCGGGCCTTGCATACGATTTAGGTCACAGTGCTGCAGCGGCTATGATTAAGGAAATGGCCGACGCCTTTTTAATAGGCCACGACCCATTTCAAACAGAAAAACTATGGTCTCGTATGTTACGTGAAAGCTTTTGGGGTTTAGGCGGCGGACCTGTTGTATATGCTGCAATGAGCGCAATTGATACCGCACTTTGGGATATAAAAGGTAAAGCGCTTGGTTTACCTGTATACCAGTTATTAGGCGGTAAAGTTAACGACAAACTACGCACTTACGCTTCGCAATTACAGTTTGACTGGGATAGCGAATTTAAAGCCCTAGTACAACCGCAAGAATATGCAGAAGCGGCTTTAAAGGCGATGGCCGAAGGTTACGATGCAGTAAAAGTAGATCCAATTCAATACGATAAAGATGGCAATACTTATTACGACCGTACAAAAATAATTTCACGTACTGAAATGAAGCTATACCGTGCGCGCATGCAAGCTATTCGCGAAGCAGTAGGCGACGAAGTGGATATTATTTTTGAATGCCACAGTTTACCTGGCGTGACAACAGCTATTCAGCTAGGTGAAATTGCAGAAGAGTTTGACTGTATGTACTTTGAAGAGCCAGTTAACTATTTAAACCATTCATTACACGCAAAAGTAGCTGATAAAGTTAATGTGCCAATTGCTGGTGGTGAACGTTTGTATAATCGCTGGGGTGTGCGCCCGTATTTAGAAGATCAAAGTATTGATGTTCTGCAACCTGATATTGGTTTATGTGGTGGCTTTACCGAAACTAAAAAAGTATGTGATTACGCAGATATTTTTGATGTGCGTATTCAGGCTCACGTATGTGGCGGGCCTGTTGCAACAGCAGCATCACTGCACTTAGAAACGGCTATCCCTAACTTTTTGATTCATGAGCACCACACTTATGCGATTAAAAAGTGGAACCGCGAGTTATGTTTACAAGACCCACAACCTAAAAATGGTTTCTTTGAAGTGTCAGAAGAGCCAGGCTTGGGTATTGAATTAAATGATGAGATTGTTATGCGGTCTCAACGCGTAGAAATAAAATAATAGCCTTTTAACCTAACTTTAGGTCATGCATTAAAAAGCCGGTAAGTGATTAGTCACTTACCGGCTTTTACTTGTTTGGTAAAGTTTTAGCTTGTTATAACTCGTTAATTCTACATTCTACGTCTTTAAGCTCGATAGTGGCTTTACTATCAAGGTGGCGTATATAGCATTGCTTGCCTTTAATCATCAATTCAAACTGATCGGGTGTATTGCGACTTTGCGTGTCGATAATATTATTACCATCCACATTGCTAAGGGTTATTGTGCTGCTGGTAGTAAATACATTATCAGCTAATTGAGTTTCTTGTATATGTACAAGTGTTTTAATTGCTTTGCTAACGGCTGTTTTATTTGGCTTTGACAGTAGAGCATGTTGCAGCTTAGGTGTCGGATCTGGATTTTGAGATATGCAGCCATTGAGAAAAAACGCAGAAAATACAACGATTAGTAAAAAGTACATTTTCATAAATTGGCCGTATTATTATAAAAAGAGAGTTTAATATAACTAGTTTTACTTAAACTTGGTAGTAGTGCTTAGCGTTTGTATAGCTAAGGTCATGCCATGTCTTATCGTTTGAGCATAACGCCTTATGGGAGTGCCATAGGGTGTTGTAGCTTGTATTTATTTGGCACACAGGAAAGTTGCTTGCAAACATAATACGCTGCTGGCCAAAGTGATTAAAAAGGATATTAAAACACGCTGCTTGTTGCTCACTGGTAAGTTGTAGTAATTCAAAACCAGAGAATTTAATTGCTATGTTGTCGTGCTGAGCAAGTAACTCAACACCTTGTCGCCAATCATTTAAATTACTTGGCAGTCCTGCATGATTAATTATAATTTGAAGCTGCGGTAGCTGCTTAGCGTAGTAAGCTATTTGTTTGGTTATTTCGCTATTTTCAATATCAAATTGAGCTTCAAAATGCAGTTTATTTGTAGCCAATAAATTAAGGTTATTAATACAATGAGGGCTTTTTAGTCTCACTGCATCATCTTCTTCGGTTATATCTCTTATACCACAAAGGCTTGAATGAGCCAGTGCATTTAGCGCGTGATTAAATTGCTCTGCGGGCGCATCAATTTGGTTGTAACTAATAGCCTTAAATGAAAGGTTTTTTAAATGCGAGCTTAGCCAGTTTAACTCGTTTATAGGTGATTGATTATCAAACCCAGCCTCAATGTGCACAATACCCGCAAGTTCAAAATCAGTACTTTTAACAAGTTGCTTTGCACTTATTGGTTGTTTAATTTTTTCTAGGTTAGGCCATGCTGGTGGGTTTTCGCCTTGTAGCCAAGTATATTGCCCCTCGGCAAGATTAAAAAAATGCACATGAGGGTCAATAATTTGCATGCTCATTGGGCTGTATAGCCGCCATCAATACTTTGTAAGCTACCAGTAATAAAGCTGGCATCGTCGCTTGCTAAAAAGCTCACAAGAGCAGCAACTTCGTCGGCTTGACCTAATCGGTTAAGCGGTTGCAGACTTGCTTCCTCGGCAACTATTTCAGCTTTGTTTGCGCCACTTTTTGCGCAGTACGCATCTATCGCGTTATGAAATAGCGGGGTTTCTATTGTGCCAGGGCATACCGCATTTACTCTAATATTAAAGCTCGCGTAATCAAGCGCTGTTGTTTTGGCCATTGAGGCAAGGGCATGTTTTGTTAGGTTATACGCAAAAGAGTTTTGCTTACCTATAATTGCTTGATCGGATGCGACTAATATAATAGCGCCGCTATTTTGCGCTTTCATGCTTGGCAATACGCTTTGTACTGCGGCATACGCGCCTTTAACATTAAGCGCAAAAAGTGCATCGAGAGTTTGCTCATCGGTGCTTTCTATATTTGCGCTTAAGTGTTTTCCAGCATTAGAAACAAGTACATCAATGCGTTTGCTTTGTTCACAGATAGCGTTGATACAGCTTTGTACCGCCGATACATCACTTACATCACACTGATGAAATATACCAGTTTCGCTTGGCTCTATATCAAGGTTATGTACTTTATAGCCATTACTTAGCAAACGCTTTACAACGGCTAGACCAATTCCTTTTGTACCACCTGTAACTACTACAACTTTAGACATACTTACTTCCTTTATCGCTAACTAGTGAGAGTGACCACAGCCGCCTTCAGCGTGCACATGTCCGTGAGAAACTTCTTCACTTGTTGCTTCACGTACAGATACAACTTCAACGTCAAACGTTAGTGTTTTGCCCGCAAATGGGTGGTTTAAATCACAATCTGCGTTAAAACGACCAACCTTAACAATGGTAACCTGATGACGACCTTGGTTAGAGCTAACCATTGCTGTCATACCTGGTTTCCATACTTTAACGTCGCCTTGTAGATGCTTAAGCGGAATACGTTGAATTAAATCATCAACACGCTCGCCGTACGATTCACTTGGCTCTAGAGTTACACTAAATTTTTCGCCGGCTTCTTTACCTTCAAGTGCTTTTTCTAAACCAGGAAGCATGCCTTCGCTGCCATGAATGTAAGTAAGTGGCGCTTCGTTTGTGCTACTTTCAATTTGTTCGCCCGCTTCGCTAAGGGTGTAATGAAATTCAACTGCTGAATTTTTGCTAATTTGCATGCTTGTCTCTTCAAATAATAACTATGTTAGGGCGCAATTTTACGCGAAATATACTTGTTTATAAACTTAACGTGGCTGATTTAGTGTTTTTTGTAAATTTAGCAGAAAATCTTTTTTTGTTGGGGCTGCTTTTTGCTTTTCAGCCTGTGGTATAAACAGTACTAATTGAGTGCCAGGTTTTAAAATGCTCGATGCAGAGAGTTTGTTCCATTTTGCCAAGTCGCTATGAGGTACATCGTAAAGCTGACTTATACTCCAAAGGCTATCGCCCGACTTAACTTCGTAATCTATTTCAATGGTGGGAATCGCAATCTCTTGGTGTTCTAAATAAGGGCTGATTTTGTAATCAACAGTTAATGTGCTTGGCAGAGTTTTAGGTTGCCCAACTAATAACTTTTCTCCAACACCTATTAAATTATTATTTTTATTATTAAGTTGTTTTAAAGCTTTTACCGACATACTAAAACGCCTGGCTATACTGTAAAGCGTATCGTTTTGTTTAACGATGTACTCTCCAGCAAAATTTGATTTGAAGAACTGACTTTTTAATAATGCTTCTTGTCCTATAGGCAGCAGTAAAGTGTGCGGCCCGTTAGGTGAGCTTTGATTTTTTAAATATCCCTGATTAATAGCATGTAACTGCTTTGAACCTATACCAGAGAGCTTTGCAATGACTGAAAAGTCGAACTGCTGGCCTATATTCATCTGTGTTGTAAATGGTTTATATGCAAGCTTTGGACGTTTAATCCCTTTTTGTGGGTGTTTAACTAAATAGCTTAAAGCGAGTAACTTGGGTACATAGTCAGCGGTTTCTTTTGGCAGACTGAGCGACCAGTAATCGGTGCTTTTACCGCGTTTTTTATTTTTTTCTATTGCGCGTTTAACACGGCCTTCACCACTATTATAAGCGGCCAAAGCATGTAGCCAATTACCATCAAAGCGTTTGTGTAAGTAACTTAAGTAATCAAGTGCAGCATCGGTTGAAGCAAGTACGTCTTGGCGCCCGTCATACCATTGGTCTGACTTAACACCAAAGTGATGCGCCGTTGCGCCAACTAACTGCCAAACACCAACAGCTTGCTGTGATGAGGCTATTGTTGGTCTAAAATCGCTTTCTACAAATGGTAGTAATGCGAGCTCCATAGGTAATTGCTTTTGCTCAATTTTTTTTACGATGTGATACAGGTAAGGCGCTGCGCGTTTGCTCACCGTTTGTAAGTAGTTAGGTTGCTTTGCATACCAGCTGATACGCTTTTTTAAAGCGCGATTTTGATAAATCGTAAAGTGTAGATTATTGGCAATATGCACCCACAGATCGGTGGTTTTTGGTGGGCGCTTTTTTACGATTGTTTTTTTGAATTGAAGTGGCGTAACTGGCTCATTAACTTGAGGCGTTTGAGCTACTTCCTCGTCAATATCATAAGTATAGTCAGGCTCAAAATGAGTAAATATTTGTGGAGCTTCTTGTGGTTCTTGCTCCGTTGATTGACAACCAAATAACAAAATACCCAAACAACATAAAACCAAACTGCGCATAGTGATCACTTTTGTAAATTCCTTTTATTATTTTAACACAATCCGTTGTGTTGAGTTATTCTGCGCTTTTTACGCGATTTAGGCCTGCTTGTAAAAAAAAGTTACTCGATTTTATATTAAGCGCTTCTTGTTTATAAGGCTCAATAACTGATTCAGGAAACGACAGCATTAACTGCTCAATACTTTGATCTTTACTGTTTTTAACATGCTCCGTTATGGCTGTTAAAAATGATAGCGGCTGTTTCAGCTGCTCTTTTGTTAATGTGCCGCCGTGGCCAGGTATAATAATAGTGAGCTTTTCGTCGTTAATATATTGCTTAAGCAACGTTTGCCAACTTTTAAGTTCGCCGTGACCAGGGTAAGGAAGCCAGTCAACGATATCACCACCAATCAGCACACTGCCCTTATTAGTAGTAATAGTTAAATCACCGTTAGTATGGGCTTGCTGCGGCTCAAGCGTTACCTCAAAACCACCAAGGTCGATAATTTTACGACTATTAATTACTATTTCGGGTTTGCTAAGCTGATACTCCTGCCAGCGAAAAAGTCGCTTTTTTGCAAGCTTTAACTTATCACGCCATTTAGCTTGCTCTTCTTTAGGGACATTCGCTAATCGTTGGTAGCTCAGCTCAATGCTCTTTTCATAGGTGTCTAGTTTGTCGGTATATGCTGTTTGGTAAAGGCTAAAATTTTTATTTACTTGCTGATGAACAGTGAGCTTGGCATCAGGATAAAAATTTTGCATAACCGCCATACCTAGCAAGTGATCGTCATGGTAATGCGTGGCAACCAAATAGCATAAAGGTGTTTTAAGGCGTTTTTTTAAATCTTCAGCAAGTTGTTCAACTGCAGCAAAATTGGCACTCGTATCAACCAGTAGGGCACATTTTTCGCCTTCAATTAATACTTGGTTAGAGTCGTAAAAGCGAAGCTTGTCTTGTTGCTTTAAAAACTGAATATGAGGGTTTATTGTATTCCAAATAACGGCAGCGTAGGTGCTAGGTGCTATTGATAGTAAAGTGCATGCCAATAGTAAGTGCTTACATGAAGAGGTTATGTTTGAAAGTTTTAACTTCATTTATTATCTCTACGCTGAGGTTTAATTACTTTAATAATAAACAAAAAGCGCAGTATGCGCTTTTTATTTTTGGTGTTTGGGGTCATTTGCCAAATGCTGACTGAGTTTATCAATCAATTGGTCTTGATGCTGTTGTTCAACTGTAGCCTGTGTTTTTGCTTCTAGCAATTCGTGGCTTAAGTTTAATGCTGCCATTAGTAGGGCTTTTTGTTCGTTTCTAACGGTTGAGCGTTGTTTCATTTGCTCAACTAAGTCATTTAGATTTTTAGCTGCTGCTATTAATGCATCTTCCTGCCCTTCGGGGCAAGCAAATTGCTGCTCTTTACCTAGCAACTCAACAGTGACCCGCTGGTTTTGCAGCTCAGACATTAGCTAGCCTGTTGTGCGCTTTGTAATTTATCAAGAAGACCAGATAAAGTAGTGCTGGCATCTTTTTGCTTTTCTTCATTTTCTAAAGCTTCAAGCTGTAGTAATTCGTTTTCATCGCTTAGTTTAGTGTTCTGTTCTTTTAAAGTAGCAACATCTGTTTGTAATTGATTATTACGTTCGATTAAAGAATCGATCAGTTGTTCGAGTTGTTGAAGAGTAGTGTTGTTCATAAAGGCGCTCATATAACTGTAATTAATGTCATGCAAATGTAAAGCAAAGTGTGTTGATTTGCCAGCATTTACGGTGGTTTTAGCTGATTTTTCTTCTGCGTTAAGGGATAATTCAGCATATGAGCTTTTTCATTCAGAAATGGTTCACTTTAACACTCTCTTATCTTGGTGTGAGTTGCCAAAGCCTAGTGCTTATGGTTCACTTACGATATTAAATTGCGTATGGCGAAAATAAATAATGCTTAGTTACAGACACTCATTTCATGCGGGTAATCCTGCCGATGTACTTAAACATTTAGTACTGGCACAAGTACTAAATTACCAAACAATTAAAGATAAACCGCTTGATTATATAGACACGCATTCAGGTGCTGGCTTTTTTGAACTGGCAGCTGCTGATGCGCAAAAAACGCAAGAGTATCAAGATGGTATTGAAAAACTTTGGCAACATAAAAGTGAACATGCTGAGCTTAATGAGTACATTGAATTAATTAAGTCATTTAACGACACTGACGAACTTGCATTTTATCCGGGTTCACCAAAAATTGCAGGGCATTACTTGCGCCGCCAAGATAAGGGTTGGTTTTTTGAACTGCACCCGCGCGATTTATTATTACTTGAAGAAAATATGCAAGGTAAGCGCTCCATTCGTGTGCGCGGAGAAGATGGCTTTACCGGCTTAGTAGGATTATTACCACCAGCATCTCGCAGAGCGTGTGTGTTAATTGACCCTCCGTACGAAATTAAAGATGACTACGAAACGGTTGTAAAAACCTTAGTTAAAGCTCATCAGCGTTTTGCTACAGGTACTTATATGATTTGGTATCCGGTAGTAGACAGAGAGCGCATTGATAATATGGAGCAGGGCTTAATTGATTCAGGAATGCGCAACATTCAGCTATTTGAATTAGGCACTGAAGCGGACACTGACGTACACGGCATGACAGCATCTGGCATGATTGTGATTAACCCTCCATGGAAGCTAAAGCAAACAATGGATGCAATAATGCCTGAACTTGTTGATTTGTTGAGTGAGCCAAGTGGTTTTTACAGAAGTGAACAACTCGTTGATGAGTAGCTTTAAATAGTGCTTACAATGAATGATAAAATGCCCAGTTTTGCTGGGCATTTTATTTAAAATCAATACGAATGTGTTAGGTAACACATATATTAGGGAGCTAAATATTAATTAAAATAAACTGCGTTAAAAGTAGCAAGCGTATTACCGCTGTTGTTTTTAAGTTTTAGTGACTCGCCTGTAATTTCCCACTTTGAAGTATTGTTAAGTACGTTAGACATAGCTGCCTCTTGGTCCATATTCTCCGAACACATCTTTTTTGTACTCGCTAACTGACTAAGTGTAATTGTGTGCTGCTCGGTGCTATAACTTCCGCTAAAATTATTACAGCCTAAAAAGCCATTAACACGGTAGTCTTTATCGAACTGAATAAACGGCTCTTTAGTTCTAACATTTACTGTTTGAGCATTGATTGTTATTGCTTTCCAGTACGTGTTTGTAAGCGTTATGTCTGGCTTTTCAACGGATACTTTTGAAAGCTCAATTTTATAAGGGCCAGTTAGCTGTGACTCTCTAAATGGGTCGTTATTTGTGGTACTTGTGTAAAGTACTTTGTCTTTATTTATGATTCTGGCGCTTAGGCTATAGCGGTGTTTATCGTTAACTTTACTGGCATCATAAGTTAGCTCTACAGTAAATGGTGGGGCTTGGGTTATATCAATCACTTCTTGGGTTATTATATCTGCTTTTACATCCATTTTAGATACATCCGAAAGCGTAACGATTAACTGTGAACCGGGGCGAAGCATACTGCGATCTTTGTAGCTAACTTGGATAGTTAGAGTCGATATTGATTTTGCTTGCTCTGTATTTTCAGTCGGCTTTGTTTGTTGATCACAACCGGTTATAGCAAAAGCGCTCAGTGCTAATAAACTAAGTCCTGTAAGTGCTTTTTTACGTGAATGTACTGCTTGATGCTTTTCCATGTTTGTTATCCTTACTCAATATTATCCCCCTAGTGTATTACCTAGTGACTTAATCATTCCTTAACTTATTTTAAACATAAAAAAAGGCGCATTAGCGCCTTTAATAATTAAAAACAAACGATTATTTTTTAACAAACTTAGTTAAAATAACTATGCGCTGGCCGTCAACTCGCCCTTCAATATGTTCAGGGTTGCTGGTTAGGCCAATATTACGAACAGCTGTTCCGCGTTTAGCTGTAAGGCTACTACCTTTAACGTCTAAGTCTTTAATTAGGGTAACAGTATCGCCTGCTTGAAGTACTACACCGTTGCTATCTACATGCTTTAAATCGTCATCTTCAGCAAGTGCTTTTTTAGCCCACGTTAGCGTGTCTTCTTCAAGGTAAATCATGTCTAGCGCATCTTGTGCCCAGCCATTATCAGGCGCTAAACGCGAAAGCATTCTGTAAGCTACAACTTGTACTGCAGGTGTTTGGCTCCACATGCTATCGTTTAAACAGTGCCAATGTGTAGGCGTTATTTCGCTGTTATTCTCGATTTGATCTTTACATGTTTGACACGTGTAAATACATTTATCTGAGTGGGTTTCAGTTACCGGTGGTACTTCATAAACAGATAAGTTCTCGGTGGCTGCACACAATTCACATTGATTATTACTACGTTCGATTAAGGCTTTTTCAATACTCATGGGGCTCTTTCTGATTCTGGTCGAGTTAACATTTGCTGCTATTGTACTCCAAAACACGAGCTCTGCGCCATTAGTCCCTTAATTTTGTGTGGGTATATTACTCATATACTTATCTTCAATAGTTTTTATATATCCTTGAGCGTGAAGGTTTTTAATTGCTAGGTTTATCTGGGACAATAATTCTTTGTGTTTGCTCAATAAGCGAATTCTTAAAAAACCATGGGAATGCTGTGCGCCAAAGGCAATGTTTATCCCTAACTGCTTTGCCCAATAGAGCGCAGTTAACTTACCTACTAGTGCAGCTTCTACACGGTTTCTTGATAGGGCTGTCATAAGTTCTTTTTCGGATGGAAAGTCAACACGCTCAAAGGTGTTGTCATTAAAGTAATAGTAACCTAGTACCGTTCCTATATTTTTACCCTTCAAGCTATCAGCGCTTTGCCAATGCTGGGCATTTTTAGGCAAGGTAACAATCATTTCTGTGGCATAAATAAGCGGCTCTGAAAAAACATAACGAGGGTCATTTCTCTCACTCTTTGAGAGCCATTCTAATGAAATAACATCAAAATCGATTATTTCATCTTGTAAATATTTGGTAATACGCTTTGTAGGTAGGTCGATATGAGAAGCTGCAATATTGGCATCATCGAGTACTTTTTCAATAATTTCGGGTAATATGCCAGGCTTTTCTGGATCATTTGTATAATATGGATAATGACTCCCTGACGCGCTAACATTATATTTGAGGGGAGTAGGATTAATGCTGGCATAGCTAAAAAATACAAATAGCAGAGGGCTCAGTACTAATAACCGAATAAAGTTAGTCAAATCTCTACCTTTTATATTAATATTTTATACTAGTGTTGTGTAATTTTAACGTTTTTGCAATGACGACTATATTTATCTTATGCGTGTTGCATTAAAGTACACATATTATTGGCTGTTTTGCCATCTTTTATTTATAGGTTTAGAGCCAAGTGAAATTACATAACATACCTGATGAAGTACAAAAAATAACTCAGTTTGTTGCGCGGCAACCTATTTTTGATATAGACCAGAATGTTTTCTCGTACGAATTGCTTTATAGAGACTCAGCCAATAATGCGTTTCCTGCAGGCACTTCTGATGTCCATGCGACAAGCCGCCTATTTTTTAATGCTTTAATGTTGGTTGGTTTAGATAGACTTACCGCACACCATTTAGCTTTTATAAACTTGTCATCAGAAACTATTCTCGATAACTTCCCCAAACTTTTATTGCCAGAAAATAGTGTTATTGAAATAGTGGAGCGCACGGGTAATATTCCTGCGGTGGCTGAGCGTGTGCAAGAACTTAAAAAAGAAGGCTATGTTTTTGCACTTGATGATTACGATGGCGATCCAAAATGGGAGCCACTGTTAGCACATGTTGATTACATAAAAATTGAGATAGATGATCCGGTTATTAAAACCAATATGCGCATTAAAAAAATAAAACGCGCAAATCCACATGCAAAAATAATTGTTGAACGAATAGAGACGCATGAACAATTTAATGTATTAAAATTGGCTGGCTGCGATTTATTTCAAGGGTTCTTTTTTTCTCGCCCAGAAATGATTACGTATAAAGGTGTAGAGCCTTCAAAGCTAACCGTTTTTGATCTATTACGTTTTACAGCAAAAGAAACACTTTGCTTTAAAGAAGTTCATCAACGAGTGGCCAGAGATGTAGCCATAACAGCGAGGGTTTTAAAGCTAGCTAACGCGCGTTCAGGCAAAACAAATTTAGTCATTACGTCTATTTCACAAGCGGTTATTTATTTAGGTGAGGACACAATAAGACAATTTGTTCGCGTATTAGCAATTAGTGAGTTGGGGGTCGAAAAACCAACCGAATTAACTAAGCTTGCTTTAACGCGGGCTCAATTTATGTCGCTAATATTGGAGCAAAATAATAAAGAGTTGACCGAGCAAGGGTATCTGGTGGGGTTGTTCTCGGTGCTTGATGCTATTTTAGATGCTGATTTAAAAGACATAGTTAAAGAGTTTACTTTAGATGCTGCAATATCTGATGCGTTACTATTAGAGAGCGGCATTTTAGGGAACTGTTTATCGCTTATAAAAGAGTTTGAATTAGATAATATAGATGAAGCTATGGTCCATTTGGCCAACATAAACTCAGAGCTGCATATTGGCGATATATTTAATTTTTTATTGGATGCTGTTTTATACAGTGATGACATTATTGAGGCAATAGCAGAATAAATATGCGTAATTGGTTGTCGGTTATAAGTGTAGTGGTTGCTCTTTGTTTATTGTTTCCTGGTATTACAAAACCAGTATTAACAATAGAGGGCAACATAGATAAATCAAAATTAGCGCAAGCGGGCATTGAAATGCTTGCTGAAGAGGGTGATGGTCGGACTCGTAGCATGCTAATGATGTTCTCGAATATGCTAGGGCTTGATAAGTTAGAGGGCGAGATTAGCGCCTATAACAAAACACAAAGTATTTTAGGCACAGTTCAAGAGCTTTCTAGCAATAATAATTTATTTGTAGCTGCTTTAGTGGGGTTGTTTTCTATTGTTATTCCAAGCTTGAAGCTGCTATTACAATTGCTTTATTGTTGCCTGCCTTTGAATGGGTTGAAGCAAAAGCTCGGTCTGGTTATTTGTGCATTAAGTAAGTGGAGCATGGTTGATGTATTTGTTATTGCATTAATAGTGACTTACCTAGCAGGTAACGCTCATGGTAAAAGTGGTGAGCTACTTGTTATGAATGCACAATTTGGTGAGGGTTTTTGGTATTTTAGCGCATATTGTATATTTGCAATTATCGCGAGTAACTTAATTAAAACACCTGATAAACCGCAGTCTACATAATTAAAGTATTTGTGGTTGCCGTTAGGTTATCTTACAATCATTTTAAAATTTATTAAAAGGCATAATGTTGCAACGTTTTTACTCTAGTTTACTCATGATAACTTTACTGCTCACTTTTGTGGGTCAGGCAGTTGCGTCTGTAGCTATGGTATGCGAAATGCCACATTTGCCAACGAAAACAGCAACGCATGCCCAAATGCCAATGACACACAGTAGTGATGCAACAGCTGTTGCTAGCATGTCTGAAAATATGATGCAGATGGATTGTTGCGACGACGAAAGTACGCCACAAAATGATTGCAAATGCCCTATCAGTGGCTGCGCTGCTAATTCAATGCTTAATGTTGATACTTTATTTAGCGTTACTTTATTTGAATCTGAAAAAGTAAATATAAGTGTATTTACTACACAAATTAATATACCTCGTTCACTTTACCGCCCTCCTATGTCTGCTTAATAGCAGGATAGGTGTAATATCAATTTTATTGAAAACATGCTCATTCTAGGAACTAAATACCTCTCTAACTGCGTTAAAAATTACTTATATAAAGCAACTATACTGCGTAATTTTTTCCTTGTTATAGAGCAATTTTCCTACCGCAATAATAGATCATTAATTCAATGCAATTGATATAAAAGGTTTTTGTAAAACTCCTAAACACCTTTTTTGCTTCCTAATTTAAGAATTTCTTTTATTTTTAGATGGAGCAGGTGATGAACCACGCTGTAAGTATTAAAGCCGTATTATGTAGTGTTGTGTTTTTTAGCACAGCTGTTAATGCGCAAAACAATTCAAATAACCTAAATATCGATACGCTAAAGCAAGCCCGCAATGAGCAAACGCTTAGCTTAACGCAAGCGCTTAATTATGCACTAACGCATGAGCCATGGCTAAAAGCGAGTGGCTACCAAGAAGATGCCGCAATAGCACAAAGTATTGCCGCAGGCACCTTACCCGATCCTGTTTTAACGGTTGGCTTACTTAACTTACCTACTAACGGTTATGCGTTTGATCAAGAAGGGATGACGCAGCTTAAAGTCGATTTGAGCCAAAAGTTTAGCCGAGGGAATAGTTTAGCGCTTAAACAAAAGGCATTAGCTCAGTCTGCTCAACAATACCCTTGGCAGCGCGCCGATCGCTTAGCACAAGTAAAAGCAATTGTGATTGAGTCGTGGTTAAACGCGTATCGTGCTCAGCGAAGTATTGCTTTAATTGAGCAAGATAAAGGGCTATTTACTCAGCTTATTGAAGTTACCGAAGCAAGCTACGCAAGTACCTTAGGTAAAACACGCCAGCAAGATATTATTCGTGCGCAATTAGAGCTCACTCGCCTTGAAGATAAGCTGGTTATGCTTGAGCAGCAATTTGAAAGTGCTAAAAACCGTTTAGCACAGTGGTTACCTATGAATATGCTTATGCAGCCTTTAAATGCCGAATTTACTAAAACCACAGGGCTGGTTGATTTTGCAAACCTTGAATTTGATAAATTAATACAGTTGCTTATGGCGCATCCCGCAATTATTGCGATAGACAAAACCGCCACCGCAAAGCAAACCGAAGTTGCACTCGCCAAGCAAAGTTACAAACCTCAAATGGGCGTTAATGTGGGTTATGGTTATCGAGATGATACGCCTATGGGGGAGTCGCGAGCTGATTTACTTTCAGTAGGATTTAGCATTGATTTGCCATTGTTTACTGATAACAGACAAGATCAAAAGGTTAAATCGGCTATTGCTAGTGCAGAAGCTACTAAAACACAAAAGCTGGTGGCGCTTCAAAAACTCAAAGGCATGTACTTTAAGGAGTTTAGCCAACTCGCTCGTTTGCAAAAACGCGATGCGCTTTATCAAAATACGTTATTACCGCAAATGTCAGAGCAATCTCAAGCAACACTTAATGCTTATACGCGCGACGATGGGGATTTTTCTGACGTGATGCGCGCGCGTATTAGTGAACTTAACGCCAAAATAGACGCGCTTAATATTCAAGTAGATCAGCATATTATTACCGCTCGCCTTAATTATTATGCAAGTAGCTTAGACCCCCAAGTAATGAGCGAGCAAACTGGAGAATTACATAATGAATACTAATTTAAAGTTACTTGTTGCTGCCTTAGTTGGTGCGGGCGCATTTGCGTTAATTGGCGCCTTAGTGATGCAGTTTTTACCTAGCAGCTCGGCGATGCATGAACAGCAAAGTGCTGAAAAACAGCCCTTATATTGGGTAGCCCCTATGGATAGTAATTACAGGCGTGACGCGCCAGGGCTGTCGCCAATGGGAATGGATTTAGTCCCT
This sequence comes from Pseudoalteromonas sp. SG43-1, assembly GCF_014164415.1. Classification (NCBI taxonomy): domain Bacteria; kingdom Pseudomonadati; phylum Pseudomonadota; class Gammaproteobacteria; order Alteromonadales; family Pseudoalteromonadaceae; genus Pseudoalteromonas; species Pseudoalteromonas sp. SG43-1. Next base: position 76,638 of record NZ_JACJFD010000012.1, read on the forward strand.
GTATATGAAAACGATAGCAACGCTCAGGATGGACCAGGTGCAGTAACTATTTCGCCTGCAGTCATTAATAACTTAGGTGTAAGAACCGCCAAAGTAGAGCTTAAAACACTTCACAGCGATATAAATACTGTGGGTTATGTGCAATATAACCAAGACCAACTTATTCACATTCATCCGCGTGTAGAGGGCTGGATTGAAAGCTTGTACGTTAAAGCGCAAGGTGCACAAGTTAAAGCCGGTGAGCCTTTATATACATTGTATTCACCACAATTGGTGAATGCACAGGAAGAGCTTTTACTGGCGGTTAATCGTAATAATACCGTGTTAATTCGCGCTGCAAAGGCGCGTTTAGAGTCGTTAAATGTGTCTGATGGATTTATCGAGCGCTTACAAAAAAATAAAAAGATAATGCAAAATATTACTTTTTACGCAAAGCAAAGTGGTGTGGTAGATGAGCTAACAGTACGAGAGGGCTTTTACGTTAAACCAGGCACATCAATGATGAGTATTGCTCAGCTTGATGAAATTTGGGTAGAGGCAGAAGTATTCGAGCGCCAATCAGAACAAGTGAGCGTGGGCTTGCCCGTTACAATGACGCTTGATTACTTAAAAGGTCAAAAGTGGGAAGGTAAGGTTGATTACATTTACCCCGCGCTTGATGCTAAAAACCGAACTTTGCGTGTAAGGCTTAGGTTTGAAAATGCAGATCATCGGTTAAAACCAAATATGTTTGCACAAGTGAGCATTCACGCTAAAGCGAGTAAGGCGCAATTTACAGTACCAAAAGAAGCGGTAATTCGCACGCAGCATCAAAACCGAGTAGTTATTGCATTAGGTGAGGGTCGTTTTAAATCGGTAGAAGTCGAAGTTGGGCAAATTAATAGTAATGAAGCGGTCATTTTGTCAGGTGTAATGACAGGTGACACGGTAGTGACCTCAGCGCAATTTTTAATAGATTCTGAGTCAAGTAAGAGCTCCGACTTTAAACGAATGGAAATGCCTAGTTCTAGCATTAGCTCAGGTATGAGTTCGGATTCTGGTTCAGACTCAAATATGAACATGGATATACAGCCACAAAGCGCCACGGTTAACGGCACTATTAATGCCATAGATACACAAAATCGCATTATTAATATTAGTCGAGAGGCCATTGAAAAATGGAATCGAGAACCCGCCACAATGGACTTTGTATTAGCGCCAGATATTGATATTACCAAGTTTGAAAATGCCCAGTATATTAATTTTACTTTTAGCATTATTAATGATGAATTTGTAATTACTAACGCGCAAAACGCAGAGCCGATTGATCATTCTACTATGCAAACTATGCAAACTATGCAACCTATGCAACACAGTTCTCACTAGGAGCCATTATGATAACTGCCATTATTCGTTGGTCTGTTGGCAATCGCTTTTTTGTGTTGTTGCTTACATTAATTTTACTGGGTGGAGGATTGTTTGCACTAAAAAATACGCCCGTGGATGCCTTACCTGACTTATCTGATGTTCAGGTCATTATAAAAACTACTTACCCGGGGCAAGCGCCGCAAGTAGTGCAAGACCAAGTTACATTTCCGCTCACCACTGCAATGCTTTCTGTGCCGGGTGCACAAACTGTAAGGGGTTTTTCGTTTTTTGGTGACTCGTACGTTTACGTTATTTTTGACGAAAAAACTGATTTGTATTGGGCGCGTAGCCGAGTACAAGAATACCTAAGCCAAGCAGCAAACCGATTGCCCGATAGCGCTACGCCAGAGCTTGGCCCTGATGCAACAGGCGTAGGTTGGATTTACTTATACGCACTAATTGATAAAACAAATAAACACGATATTAGTCAGCTACGAAGCTTACAAGATTGGTTTTTAAAGTTTGAGCTACAAACTGTGCCCGGTGTATCTGAAGTGGCTTCTGTTGGTGGCATGGTTAAGCAATACCAAGTCAATGTAGAGCCTGATAAATTACGTGCATATGGTATCCCGCTTAGCCTTATTCAAACGGCGATTCAACAAGGCAACCAAGAGATGGGCGCCTCGGTAGTTGAAATGGCTGAAGCTGAATACATGGTAACAAGCACAGGCTACATTAAAAGTGTTGCCGACCTAGAAGCTATTCCGCTTGGTGTAAACGCTAATGGTACTGCGCTGCAATTGCGTGATGTAGCCGATATTAGAGTCGGGCCGCAAATGCGCCGTGGTATTGCAGAGCTTAATGGCGAAGGCGAAGTAACCGGCGGCATCGTTATTATGCGCTATGGCGAAAATGCACAAAAAACCATTGAGCTGGTAAAAGCAAAATTAGAATCGCTTAAAAAGGGATTACCAGAGGGCGTTGAAATAGTCCCTGTGTACGATCGCTCCAACTTAATAAATAACGCAGTAGATAATCTAACAAGTAAGCTAATTGAAGAGCTGATTGTAGTTGCTTTAGTGTGTGTGGTGTTTTTGTTTCATGTGCGCTCATCATTGGTGGCGATTATTACGTTACCGCTTGGGATTTTAACGGCATTTATAATTATGTATTGGCAGGGGATTAACGCCAACATTATGTCTTTAGGGGGAATTGCAATAGCGATAGGCGCAATGACCGACGGCGCTATCGTCATGATTGAAAATATGCACAAACATATGGAAAAAACGCCACTTACCAACGAAAACCGCTGGGAAGTTGTGGCTAAATCGGCGAGTGAAGTGGGTCCTGCATTATTTTTTAGTTTATTAATTATTACCGTCAGCTTTATGCCGGTATTTATTTTAGAAGCGCAAGAAGGACGTATGTTTGCGCCACTGGCTTACACTAAAACCTATGCTATGGCGGCGTCTGCTGGGCTTGCAATTACCTTAGTGCCGGTATTAATGGGTTACTTTATTAGAGGTAAAGTTATTTCGGAGCAAAAAAATCCAGTTAACCGATTACTCGTCGCAGCGTATCGCCCACTACTTAACTGGGTGCTTAAATTTCCAAAAATGACATTGGTACTCGCGGTGGTTGTTTCTGTTATTGGCTTTTACCCGGTAAACAAAATAGGCAGTGAATTTATTCCGCCACTTGATGAGGGCGACTTAATGTATATGCCCACAACGTATCCTGGTTTATCGGTAGGTAAAGCGCGCGAAATACTACAGCAAACCGACAAGCTAATTGCCACAGTACCTGAGGTTAAAACAGTATTTGGTAAAGTTGGGCGAGCAGAAACTGCAACAGATCCTGCGCCGCTTACAATGATAGAGACGTTTATTCAGCTAAAACCAAAAAACGAATGGCGCGAGGGTATGACGCTTGAAAAACTTAAAAAAGAACTCGACGGTTTGGTTAAGTTTCCGGGGTTGACGAACGCGTGGGTAATGCCAATTAAAACACGTATTGATATGCTCGCGACCGGTATTAAAACCCCTGTGGGTATTAAAGTTGCGGGACCAAAGTTGAGTGAAATTCAAAAAATTGGTCAACAAATAGAAGTGTTATTGAAAGATGTGCAAGGCACTGCATCGGTTTACTCAGAGCGAGTAGCCGGTGGACGTTATATAAAAGTAGATATAAATCGTGAAAAAGCCGCGCGCTATAGCTTAAATATTAGCGACATACAGCAAGTTGTATCTACTGCAATTGGTGGTACAAACGTAACTCAAACCGTAGAAGGGCAAGAGCGCTACCCAGTTAATTTGCGTTACCCGCAAGCATACAGAGACTCGCCAGAAGAGCTAATGCTGTTACCCATTGTAACGCCTACAGGGCAGCGTATAGCACTTGGTGATGTAGCCAATGTATTTATTGAAGATGGACCGCCTGGTATAAAAAGCGAAAATGCACGTTTAAACGGTTGGAGTTTTATTGATATAGATGGCGTTGATATTGGTACTTACGTTGAGCACGCTCAGCAAGTGCTCGATAAGGACCTAATACTACCTGCTGGCTACTCAATTACGTGGGCTGGGCAGTATGAATACATGCAGCGCGCTAAAGACAAACTGACTTATGTATTACCACTTACATTAGCGATTATTATTGTGTTGCTTTATCTTAATTTTAGAAGCTTTGCTGAGGTCACTATTATTATGGCTACGTTGCCACTGGCAATGATTGGTGGCGTATGGCTAATGTATTTAGAGGGCTTTAACTTTTCAGTTGCAGTGGGTGTAGGTTTTATTGCCTTAGCTGGGGTAGCGGTAGAAATTGGGGTCATTATGTTGGTGTATTTAAACCAGGCCTATCAAGAAAAATGCATCGAAGCAGAGCAGGCAGATAAGCCACTTAGTTTAGTGCAATTACAGCAAGCTATTATTGAAGGTGCAGGGCTTCGAGTACGCCCGGTTATGATGACTGTCGCGACAATTATTATTGGCTTGCTACCTGTGCTGTATGGCACAGGCACCGGAAGCGAAGTAATGAGTCGAATAGCTGCACCTATGGTTGGCGGTATGGGCAGTGCAATTGTACTCACCTTACTTGTTATTCCTGCGGTTTACCTACTGTGGCGCAAACAAGGACTTAAATAATATAAAGCAACAAGACGATAGAGCAGTGCGGTTACTACCCACGCATTGCTCTATAAAAATTACCTATAATTTGTAAGTTATTCTATTAAATTGCTAACTAATATCCATTTTAAAATTAACCTTCTGTTTTTAAATGGTTTTTTAATTGGCACGCTTTACGCAGTGTAGTACCTATACAGTCAACTAAGTAAGGAATGCACATGCAAGTTAAAACAATTAAAGAGGTATACGATTGGACCGTTTTGTTTCATACGCAAATGGCGGCTAATTTTCATAGCGTAAAGGATTTACTCGATGAACATAATGCAATGCTGGTGGACTACTACCTAAATTACGAAAAAAAACTCGCTGAAGATTTAGTCGGGTTTAAAGCGATAACCGAAATAAATACGCTCGATACGTACTGTTATGAATACTTTGCTAAAAATCCTGAGCTAATTACTTTCGAAGACATTAGTAAAGACCAGCAATTTGATGAGAAAGTTATTCAAGCTTATTTATCAGAGCAGCATCAAAAGGTAATTGAATTATACGAATACTTACTTGAGCGCGCTGAAACTCAAAGTGGCCAAGAAAAGCTGCAACAAATACTAGAGCTGGAAAAGCAAGGTATAAAGCAAATGATGCAAAGTACGAATCGTCATATGGATATGTAGCTTTATAAGATAACTATTCAAAATAGCCGATGCTTGCATCGGCTTATTTTATGTCTGCGTTAAATAACCCGCAGAGGGCTTTGATAAACTGGCTAAAATAATATGCGTGTCAACAGTGTGGCACGCACCTAGGGAGATCAAATTTCTTCTGTATCTACAATTAAATCACTTGTTATTGATTCCAATGCTTCAATGACTTCGTCTTTATTCATACCATTGGGTAAAGTAACGGTAGCAACAGCGCTAAAAATAGGCACCCCCCAATTAGGCGCACTTTGCTGCCTTGAATTTAAATGAGTAATGTTAGCGCCTTTGTGGCGTATTACACTCGCCAACTCTTGAACAATACCTGGGCGATCGTTACCTGTTATAACCAGATTGATTTGTTCTAATGTTGATGGTTCAATTTCTGTGTTTCCGGTTTCAATTCGAACGTCTAACTTAGGTAACTTATTTAAAGCGCTTTGTAGTGATTGAAAGTGCTCCTCAGCAACTTCAAGTTGAATAATACCTGCAAAATGACCTAATAAATGGCTTAAGTTACTGCTTAGCCAGTTGCCATGATTTTGTAACACGACGGATGAGATACTCTCTACTAAACCAGGGCGATCTTGCCCTAAAATAGTTATAACCAACTGCTTCATAAATAATTCTCTTTTTAAGCCCAAAGAAAGTAAATGCATAGGCATTAAGTGTATTGTCTAATCTAAATTGTGTATTGTTGCACTTTTATAAATCGTTGATTTTAAAATAATAAAATTGAATGTGGTTGTGTTGACTATACGCGGTATTAATAGTCATTCTTATTTAGTAAGTACTCTTTTAGTATTGACCTCGATAAATGCTTTGTCCAATTATTTTATAATTTAGTTCACTTAAAAATCATCTATATGAGACTTATTTAGCGATTTTCTTCGCTAGTTTTATTTAAAACCGTTTTAACGTGCTTATTATTACTGCTGTAACATTACTGTCATCTTGATGAAATATAATTTATAGAACGTTAAGATTTAAGGGTGTTTTGATGACTTCAAATCCGAATAAACCGACTTTTAATACGGATCGAAGCCGTCTATTTAAAGATCGGTTTGCCAAATTTGGTATAACCGCAGGTGGGATAATGGTATTGGTAGCACTGCTATTAATTTTCTTTTACCTTCTTTATGTAGTACAGCCAATTTTTGAATCAGCAAAAGTAGAAAAACGCGATAGCTTTCAGGTCGCTAATTCGCAGCAAATAGCAGGCCTAGGTGTAGAAGAGCAAACTGAAGTTGCTTATTTACTCAGTCAGCAAGGTCAGGTTGATTTTTACAGTGTGCAAGATGGCAGCTTTGGTAAAAAGCTTAAAACATTAAACGCCGAGCTACCAAGTGATGCAACAAGCTTTGCAACTAGCGCGCCTTTTCAAGGGTATTATGCGTTTGGTTTAAAAGATGGCACTGTAATGGTCGTAGCACCTAAATTTTTGGTCACCTTTCCTAATAATGAGCGTAAATTAACGCCTCGTTTAGACTTTCCTCTTGGGGAAATGGCTTTGGAAGTAGATGAACAAGGCTCAGCTATTAAACGCTTTGCATTTAGCCACTATGAAGACAGAACAGCTGTTGTCGCACTTACAGAAGACAAACGGGTGCTGTTTAGCAGTTTTGTTGCTGAAGAGAATATGTTTACTGGCGAAGTTGAGTGGGTTGTTGAGCGCACAGAGCTAGATGTTGAAGGGCGTGTAGATGAGCTATTAATGTCGCCAGATACAACCCGTACTTTTGTACGTTCTGCTAATCAAGTTTACGTATACGATACACGTGACCCAAGTGATGTAGAGCAAATTCAGCTACTTTCAGCTAACGAAGAAAATGCCAATATTGTATCTGCACAATTACTAGCAGGTGCAAACTCATTAATGCTTGCCAATGATAACGGCGAAGTTTCGCAGTGGTTTGAAGTTAACACTGACACTGGCCGCGAATATGAAAAAATACGTTCATTTGAAACGACTAAGCAAAGTAAATTAAATGTATTTACAGAGTTCTACCGTCGTACTTTTTTTACGACCAGCAGTAACGGTGAGCTTGGGGTGTACTACACAACTAGCGAAGCAAAATTATGGCAAGGTAAAGTAAGTGAAGGCGCAATACAAAACTTTGCAATTTCACCGCGTTCAAATGCTGCATTAATTTTGGCGGATAACAAACTAACAGTATTAGAAATACATAACGAGCATCCAGAAGTCACTTGGTCAGCGCTTTGGCAAGAAGTGTGGTACGAAGGTTACCCAGAGCCAGGTTATATATGGCAGTCAACATCAGCCAGTGATGACTTTGAATCTAAGTTTTCATTAGTGCCAATTTCGTTCGGTACATTAAAAGCAGCCCTTTATGCGATGTTATTTGCAGTGCCTATTGCGCTTTCGGCGGCAATTTACACGGCATACTTTATGTCGAGTAAATTACGTAAGGTAGTTAAGCCTACTGTTGAAATAATGGAAGCATTACCAACCGTTATTTTAGGTTTTTTAGCCGGTCTTTGGTTAGCTCCTTTGATAGAAGAGCACTTACCTGCAATTGTTGGGTTACTCATATTATTACCTTTAGGTATGTTAGCGACAGGTTTAGCTTGGACTAAATTACCAACCAAAATCCGTCATCGAATTCCTGAAGGATCTCATTCAATTATCCTTATTCCGGTCGTTTTACTTATTGGCTGGTTTTCGTTTGCGATGAGTGAATTTGTTGAGCTTTGGATGTTTGACGGCAATGTACGTCAGTACTTAACAAATGAGCTAGGTATGACATTCGATCAACGTAACTCGCTGGTTGTAGGTATTGCGATGGGGTTTGCAGTTATTCCAACTATATTCTCAATTGCAGAAGACGCCGTATTTAGTGTTCCAAAGCATTTATCAAATGGCTCATTAGCATTAGGTGCAACGCAGTGGCAAACACTAATACGTGTTGTATTACTAACAGCAAGCCCTGGTATTTTCTCTGCGGTAATGATGGGACTTGGCCGCGCCGTTGGCGAAACCATGATTGTACTTATGGCAACGGGTAATACACCTATTATGGATTGGAGCATCTTCCAAGGTATGCGTACGCTTGCAGCAAATATTGCAGTTGAAATGCCTGAGTCAGAAGTAGGTAGTTCGCATTACAGAATATTGTTCTTAGCGGCCTTTGTACTATTCATATTCACATTCATTTTTAACACAGTCGCTGAGTTTGTTCGCCAGCAACTGCGTGAAAAATATAGCTCAATGTAAGCGGAGAGACATGACATGGTAAAGCAGTGGTTTAAGTCTGGTTCTCCTTGGATTTGGATGACCGGTGGTGCAGTGAGCATCAGTTTAATTTCAGTTCTAGGCTTATTAGCAATGATAGCCTGGAAAGGATTAAGTTTTTTCTGGCCTTCAGAAGTTGTGCAGTTTGAACTTGAAGGGTCAATTTCAAAACAAACCGTTATTGGCGAAGTTTATGACCGTGAATTAGTACCAAAAACGCGTTTAGCCGCGACAGGTATTGACGTTAGCGGATTTGAAAAAGAAGAAATAGAGCGCTTACTTATTAAAACAGGTAATCGTGAGTATGTAGATTTAGACTTTCGTTGGATATTAGAAACCGACATTAAAAATAAAACAACGCCTGCAACGCTTGCTGTATTTGAGCGTAGTAAAAACGGTAATTTTTATGGTTATGTTGAAAGTGTAATTAAAGATGGTAAACCAGTCGAAGGCGATAAAATTGAAGCTCTACATGAACTTGTAGAGCGTGCCGTGGATTTAAACGACGAAGCACTTGATTTACAAAATGGTGACATTGGGCATATTAACTATGAGCTTGAGCGTCTTCGTTTAAAAGAAAAGGGCTACTTACTAGATAACGCACTCACTGATGAACGTGTTGCTGAGCTTGCTCAAGAGCGTGCTGAATTACGTGCGCAGTATGGTGTACTTGAAAAAGATTTATTTGCACTACGTAAACAAGCTAAACGTGACCACGTAACTGTAAAAGATATGCGCGGTGAAGTAGTTACGATTCCAATGTATCAAGTACTTGATGTTTGGTTTCCAAATGATATGGGCTTTTTTGCAAAGCTAGGGCACTACTTTGTGCAGCTAGGTAAGTTTGTATCTGATGACCCACGTGAAGCAAATACAGAGGGCGGTGTTTTCCCTGCTATATTTGGTACTGTGTTTATGGTTATGCTGATGGCTGTAATAGTGACGCCGTTTGGTGTTGTTGCTGCAATTTACTTACACGAGTATGCCGCTAAAAATGCAGTCACTAAGATGATTCGTATTGCGGTGATTAACTTGGCCGGTGTGCCTTCAATTGTGTACGGTGTGTTTGGCCTCGGCTTTTTTGTATACATGTTAGGTGGTAGCTTAGACCAATTATTTTACCCTGAAGCGGCACCAACGCCAGTATTTGGTACGCCAGGTGTAATGTGGTCGGCGTTAACGCTTGCTATATTAACTTTGCCAGTTGTTATTGTATCGACTGAGGAAGGCTTATCTCGTATTCCAAGTACCGTACGTGACGGTTCACTAGCGCTTGGCGCAACAAAGGTTGAAACGTTATGGCGCATAATTATTCCAATGGCAAGCCCTGCAATTATGACTGGTTTAATACTGGCAGTTGCGCGTGCTGCAGGTGAAGTTGCACCATTAATGTTAGTAGGCGTTGTAAAAATGGCCCCTACATTACCACTTGATGGTAACTTCCCGTATTTTCACTTAGATAGAAAGTTCATGCACTTAGGCTTTCATATATACGATGTTGGCTTCCAAAGCCCTAATGTTGAAGCGGCACGTCCGCTGGTATACGCCACTGCCTTTTTATTGGTGTCGGTGATTATTACCCTAAACATAACGGCCATTGGTATACGTAACCATTTACGTGAAAAATTCAGATCGCTTGAACACTAATTAGTAAAGATTTTATAGGTAACAAAAATGATTACAGTCGCTCCACAAGTAAACCAAGCTAATATTGGTCAAAAGTTAGACCTAGAAAATTTAACGGATGATCAAAAAGCGCTAGAGATTAAAGACCTCGATCTTTACTACGGTGATAAGCAGGCGCTTAATAAAGTTAATATGAACATTCCTAAAGGCCAAGTAACTGCGTTTATCGGGCCGTCTGGGTGTGGTAAATCAACATTACTGCGTTGTATTAATCGCATGAATGATTTGGTTGATATTTGCCGTATTGAAGGTGAAATATTACTCCATGGTCAAAATATTTACGATAAGAGCGTAGATGTAGCAGCACTTCGTCGTAATGTAGGCATGGTGTTTCAGCGCCCTAATCCATTTCCTAAATCAATTTATGAAAATGTAGTTTATGGCCTGCGCTTACAAGGCATTAAAGAGAAACGTAAATTAGATGAAGTAGTAGAGCAATCACTACGTGGTGCTGCTTTGTGGGATGAAGTAAAAGATAGATTGCACGATAGCGCGTTTGGCTTATCGGGTGGTCAGCAACAACGTTTAGTTATAGCTCGCTCAATTGCAATTGAGCCTGAGGTACTTTTACTTGATGAACCAACATCAGCACTCGACCCTATTTCTACTTTGGTAATCGAAGAGCTAATAAACGATTTAAAAAACAAATTTACCGTTGTTATTGTTACACACAACATGCAACAAGCAGCGCGTGTATCTGATCAAACAGCCTTTATGTATATGGGCGAATTGATTGAATACTCAGACACAAATACCTTATTTACTACACCAACGAAGAAAAAGACTGAAGATTACATTACCGGTCGTTACGGTTAATTAGCCCGTTATAGCGTGTTGTACAAGATTAAGAGAGAAGGTAACTATGGAACATAATATTAATAAGCATATTTCTGGGCGCTTCAACCAAGAACTAGAAAATGTACGTAACCATGTATTGAGTATGGGTGGCTTAGTTGAGCAGCAATTAAATAGCGCGCTTGATGCGGTGAGTCGTAACGATGCTGAGCTTGCTCAAAAGGTACGTCAGAACGATTACAAAGTAAATGCAATGGAAGTCAGCATTGATGAAGAATGTACGCGTATCATTGCTCGTCGTCAGCCTGCAGCAAGTGACTTACGTTTAGTGATTGCAATTGCAAAAACTATTGCAGATTTAGAACGTATTGGCGATGAAGCTGAGCGAATTGCTAAAGTTGCACTAGACTCATTTACTAAAGATCAACAAGACTTGTTAGTAAATATTGAGAATATGGGCCGCCAAGTTCTAAAGATGTTACATGATGTACTAGACGCATTTGCACGTATGGATGTGCAGCGCGCATTTCAAGTACATAAAGAAGATGCAAAAGTTGACCGTGAATATGAAGCTATCACACGTCAAATAATGACTTATATGATGGAAGATCCACGCTCAATCCCTAAAATTATGGACTTAGTTTGGTCTGTTCGTTCATTAGAGCGCATAGGTGATCGCTGTCAAAATATTGCGGAATACATTATTTATTTTGTAAATGGCAAAGATATTCGTCATACATCTCAAGAAGATATAGAAAAATCGCTATAATTTTTTACCTATTTTTCTTTTTTATTAAAGCGGCTTAGTGCCGCTTTGTGCATTGCAAGCCTTAGTGAAGTAATAAAAAGCGTTCACAATCTTGGTTAATACTGTAAAATTCATGCTGCAAAGCATATCAATTTGATTAAAGGGTCAGTTATGCCTACAAACGCGTTTTTAGGAGTATTTGCAAAATCTCCTATCAAACCAATGGAAGAACACATCAAGAAGGTTCATCAAGCAAGTAAAGCTTTGATACCTTTTTTTAATCACGTATTTAAAGAAGAGTGGGTACAAGCTGAAGAGCTTCGCATCACTATTCGCAATTTAGAACGTGAAGCTGATGATATGAAAAGAGATATACGCTTACAATTGCCACGTGGTTTATTCATGCCGGTAGAGCGTACAGATCTTCTCGAATTAGTAACTCAACAAGATAAAATTGCCAACAAAGCAAAAGATATTGCAGGACGAGTGATTGGTCGTGAAATGACCATCCCAAAAGTTATGCAAGCAGACTTTTTAGCTTACTTAACCCGTTGTGTAGATGCGACTAAACAAGCATCTAAAGCAATTAACGAATTAGAAGAATTGCTAGAAACGGGTTTTAAAGGTCGAGAAGTCACCTTAGTAGAAAAAATGTTAGTTGAATTGGATGCCATAGAACAAGACACGGACGAAATGCAGATAAAAGTACGCCGCCAGCTACGTGATGTAGAGGGTGAGTTAAATCCAATTGATGTGATGTTTTTATATAAAATCATTGAATGGGTTGGCGAGCTTGCAGATATTGCAGAGCGCGTAGGATCACGTCTTGAGCTGATGTTAGCTCGTTAATTTAAAATCAGTTCAAACACGAAAGATTAAGGTTTTACAATGGATATCATTGCATCTTACGGCACGGTATTAATTTTAATTGCCGCAGCAGTCGGCTTTTTTATGGCTTATGGTATTGGCGCGAACGACGTAGCGAACGCCATGGGTACATCTGTAGGTTCAAAAGCGCTAACAATCAAACAAGCTATTTTTATAGCGATGATTTTTGAATTTGCAGGCGCCTATTTAGCAGGTGGTGAGGTTACATCAACAATTCGTAAAGGAATTATTGATGCAGCACCATTTGCAGATATTCCGGAATTAATGGTTCTGGGTATGATTTCGTCTTTATTTGCAGCCGGTGCTTGGTTATTAATGGCCTCGTTCTTAGGTTGGCCTGTATCTACAACTCACTCAATCATTGGTGCAATCATTGGTTTTGCGTTAGTTGCAGTAGGTACTGAGGCGATTCAATGGGATAAAGTAGGTGGTATTGTAGGTAGTTGGATTATAACACCTGCCATATCAGGCTTTATTGCATACTTAATATTCATGAGTGCACAAAAACTTATTTTTAATACAGATGCACCACTAAAAAATGCTAAACGTTATGTCCCTCTTTATATGGGCTTAGCAGGTTTTATCATGGCATTGGTTACAATTAAAAAGGGCTTAAAGCACGTTGGTATAGACCTAGGCTCAGCTGAAGGCTATGCACTGTCAGTAGGTGTTGCAATAGTTGTTGCTGTGATTGGTAAAATTGCCATATCTCGCTTAAATATTGATCCAAAAGCAGATAAACAAATGCAGTTCAACAATGTTGAAAAAGTATTTGCTGTTCTTATGGTACTAACAGCATGTTGTATGGCATTTGCACATGGTTCTAATGACGTTGCTAATGCAATTGGTCCACTAGCAGCTGTTGTAAACATTGTTGAAAACAATGGTGAAATTGCTAAAAAAGCAGCTATTGCTTGGTGGATTCTACCTCTAGGTGGTTTTGGTATTGTTGCTGGTCTTGCTATTTTAGGCAAAAAAGTAATCAAAACAATCGGTGAAGGTATTACACATTTAACACCTAGCCGTGGTTTTGCTGCTGAACTAGCTGCTGCTTCTACCGTTGTTATTGCCTCAGGTACTGGTATGCCAATCTCTACTACTCAAACCCTAGTGGGTGCGGTATTAGGTGTAGGTATGGCACGTGGAATTGGCGCGCTTAACATGGGTGTTATCAGAAACATTGTAGTTTCTTGGGTAATTACATTGCCAGTTGGCGCTGCCCTTGCTATTGTTATTTTCTACGTACTAAGAACCGCATTTGGGGTTTAATAAAAAAGTACTCAAAGACTTTTAGCTTGAAAAGATCTCAATGCCCTAGGTGTTGGGGTCTTTTTATTTGTGGAAAGAAAAAATGACTAACCTTCCAAGTATTAAACAACTACAGTATTTATTAGCTGTTCATCAACATCAGCACTTTGGCAGAGCCGCTAGCGCCTGCTTTATAGGACAATCTACTTTAAGTAGCGCTATTCAAAATCTTGAAGAAACACTAGGCTGTCAGCTAATTGAGCGTGAAAATCGCAGCCTTATGTTTACCAGTATTGGTGAAGAAGTTGTTGAGCGTTCTCGTAAAATAATTAACGATACAATTAGTTTAAAAGAACTTACAAAAAGCTTTTTAACACCACTAAGTGGTAAGCTGACTGTGGGTGTTATACCTACAATTGCAAGCTTTATAGCGGCTCCGCTTTATCATTTTAGTAAAGAAACCTTTTGTGATTTAGAGCTGGTATTAATTGAAGATACGAGTGACAAGCTACTGGATAAACTTGAACATGGGCATATTGATTTAGCGCTACTTGCACTGCCGTACGAAACAGATAAATTTCATACACAAGTATTGGCAAAAGATCAGTTTAGTTTAGTGCACCATAAGGATTACAGCGCTGCAAAGGGCGTAGTCGACTTTAACCTATTACCAGAGGCTAGCGTATTCTTATTAGAGCGCGAGCACTGCATGACGGGCCATGCGCTTAGTGCATGTCACTTAAACCGTGCCAGTTGTATTAACCCATTTGAAGCTGCAAGCTTACATACTCTATTAAGCATGGTTGAACATCAGCTCGGGGTGACTTTTTTACCACAGATGGCGATTAATGCGGGTATTTTAGATAATAAAAATATGGTGGCTACACCATCACAAAGTGATGCATATAGAGATATTGGTATCTTGTGGCGTAAAACTACGGGCCGAATTCGAGACTTTAGGCTATTTAGTCAACAGCTTGAGGTGTTTTTAAAGCGTCAATGTAGTTTAGATTTTTCTAAAGCAGAATAATAAGTGAACTAAAGCAGCCTACAAAGGCTGCTTTTGATTTTGAAGATGACTTTCAAAAGGCTCAAGTTCAGGTAAAAATAATAAATAAATCCATACCACCAAGTTAAAGTAAGGCACGCAGCCTAATACAGTAAAAACCTTAACTGGGTAGCCTTTAATATTCGCGTAGCGGTAACACTGATACGCGATTGCAAAATGTATAATCAGTAATAACATAACTAGTTGTGTCATACCTTCTTCCTTAAAAGCTTAAATAGCTTTGAAACCCACTATAAATATCGGTACTACGCCGCCAAAAGGTAATGTCATGTTTTTAAAGTGAAAAGCATAAAAAGGCACGACATTTTTATTTGATGCTGAAAGTATAGGCAAGAAAGGTAATATTGGTAGTAATAAAATGATTAAAATTGTTTAATTTTGTTTATTTTGGGCTAGCTTGTTGTTGGTAAAACGTTTTATTTTTAGAAATTTTTTCGAGTTCATCTTTTACTTTTTCAACAGGTATTGGGCGTGCAATAAAGTAGCCTTGCCCATAATCAACACCAATTTCTTTTAGTGCAAAAAATATCTCTTCGTTTTCAACGTACTCAGCTACAGAGCGCTTATCGAGAGACCGACTAATATCATTTATTGCTTTTACTAACGCTAAATCTATAGGGTCATTGAGCATATCACTTACAAATGAGCCATCAATTTTTACATGCTGTGCTGGTAGCTGTTTTAAATAATTAAATGTACTAAATCCAGTTCCAAAATCATCGATAGAAAAATGACAGCCTAAGCTATTAAGCTTCTCAATCATTTTACGAGTGGCCTTTAGGTTATTAATACTCGCAGATTCAGTTATTTCAAAAATTATCCGCGAAGCAGGCACGTTATACTTTTCAAGGTTTGATTCAATTAATGGCAATAAGCGTTCATCTAAGAACGATTGTGCTGACAAATTAATAGCAACTTGGTTTAACTCTGGGTGCTTAGATACACAAGCAATAGCATTACGTATAACGCATTGATCCATCAAAAATGTGTCGTTAAGCATTTCTAAAGAAGGAATAAACTGATTTGGGTATACGAGTTCACCTTTTAGTTTTAAGCGTAAAAGCGCTTCAAAATAAGCAACTTTACACTCTTTAAAATCCCAAATAGGTTGGTAATGTAGTTCAATATTATCTTGCTGTAGTGCTTGGCGAATTTCATGGCCCCATTCAAGCCCTGTTTGTAGTGTATTGTTTTGAGCATCTTCTTTTGAATAGCAATGTACTAAGTTACGCCCTAGGTTTTTGGCAATATACAAAGCAATATCGGCTTGTTTTAAACACTCATTAGGGTCATTATTTTGTGTCGTGATTTGAGTTAAACCAATAGAGCAGCTAATAGTGTATATCTGATCTTCTGATTTAAAAGCATGTTTTTCTATCGCACTACACACACCTTCTGCAATAAGGTGTGCATCCAGTAAATTCATATTGGTAAGTATGACTGCAAATTCATCCCCACCAATTCTGCATACCAGGTGATCGTCGCCAATATTTGCTTTAAATAATTGCGCCACTTCTTTTAAAACTATATCGCCCTGATGATGGCCTTTACTGTCGTTTATTATTTTAAAGTGATCGAGGTCAATATAAATAACAGCATGCTCAATGCCATCATAGGTGTATTTATCCTGGCATATTTTATTAAGCTGTTGATCAAAATAATAACGATTATGCAAACCAGTTAATGGGTCATGGTGTGCTAAATGACGTAGTTGAATCTCAGCTTGCTTTCGTTCGTGTATATTGTCGATAGTTGCGGTTATAGTCGCGTTGTTACGACTATTTTTTATTAGCTGCAATCTGCATTCAACCCAAATTAAATTGCCATTTTTGTGGGTTAACTTTACTTCTATTTGTTGCTGTTGCTCGCCACCATGTAAAATATCGTTAATAGTGTAGTCAAGCCTTCCTTTATCTTCGTTATTACAATAAGCGCTTAATGGGTTTTGTAGTGATGATTTAACACCAAAACCGCTTAATGTTTCCCATGCGGGGTTAATAAAACGAATATTACCTTGCTGATCGAGCTCTAAAACAACTGTATTTAAGTGCAATAAAATACGCTGATGAGCTGAAAATAACTCTTTGTAACGCACTTCGCTCACGCTTAATTGTTCTACTTTGTAAGCAAATTCAGCATAACTCACCATAAAATCTTCACGTCGTGCGGCGTGGTCACACACTTTGTTTAAAAATGAAGGATCGTAAGGGGCTCTAATAAAGTCGGTAACACCCGAAAGCAAAAGCTGCTCAGCGTAATCGGCATCGTCACTTTCTATAATTGTAACAATAGCTTGTTTAGAATTGTGCTGGAGGATTTCTTCAACGAGTACACTCGAGCTCTCTGCACTTGATGTAGTGGCATCGAGTAGCACAATTGAAAACTGCTGTTGGTTATAAGCGTTAAGTGCCGCTTTAGCTGAAGTTACGTGAGTGATAGCAAAGTTTAACTTTAACTGTTCACTTATTTTGTCGGCCGTATTTTGAAGTGGCTCTAATAATAATAAGTTTAGCCGGCTACTTTTTTCTAAGTGAGTAGATAAAACATTCGCAAGTACTTGAGGGAGCATATCTTTGTGCTCAAACGGTAGTACAGCATCTATCCCATAGCTTCGGGCTGTTGTTTCGGCAATCCGCTCACAGTAAATTGGCGGAATAAGTAAGATTGGTGTGTTTTTTGGTGTTTTTAATAACCCTGAGCGGATCATCCTAGAAAAGCGCCAGCCATCAATTTTACCAACATTAATGCCCGTTATTATAATATCAACAGGGTGTTGTTTTAAAAGCTTTAAAGCTTGTTGGCTGTCTTGGGCATCAATAAAGGTAAATACATTTAAGCTCTCTAAAGTGCCCTTAATCGCGCGACGTTCAGCACTACTTGCGTTTAATATTAGCAATTTAAGCTGGTTTGGCACGAGTTGAACACCCCTAATATAACTTATAATAATTTAGCCGAATAAGAATAGTGACATTTAACCATAAGAACAAGAGAATTTAATGGCAAACACGCAAACACGCAAACACGCAAACAGACATTATAAGTTTGGCTGATTTCTTGAGCTTAATATCCGATACATATACACTTGGCGCGATTTTAAATGATGTGGATTACTAATTATGCGCGTGGCTGACTTTAGCTTTGACTTACCTGATGAATTAATAGCTCGTTTTCCTAAAGCGGACAGAACCAGCAGCCGTTTACTCACTTTAGATGGCCCAAGCGGAACTTTAGAACATAAAGTGTTTAGCGATATACTTGATTTAGTAAACGAAGGCGATTTATTGGTCTTTAACAATACACGCGTTATTCCAGCACGTATGTTTGGTCAAAAAGCTTCAGGCGGAAAAGTTGAAGTACTTGTAGAGCGGGTATTAGATGAGCATCGCGTACTTGCGCATGTACGGGCAAGTAAGTCGCTTAAGGTCGGTAACGAAGTTATTTTAGAAGGCAAAGCCAAGGCAATAATGGTTGCACGCCACGATACTTTATTTGAGCTTGAGTTCGATCATAGCCAAAACGTGCTAGATATACTTAATGATATTGGCCATATGCCACTGCCTCCTTATATTGACCGGCCTGATACCGATGCTGACCGTGAGCGTTATCAAACTGTTTATGGAGAAAAACCAGGTGCAGTTGCAGCACCAACTGCAGGTCTACATTTTGACGATAAATTAATGACAGCACTCAAAGATAAAGGCGTAAACATGGCTTTTGTTACGCTACACGTTGGTGCTGGTACTTTTCAGCCGGTACGAGTTGATAGTGTTGATGAGCATGTAATGCACTCAGAGTACATAGAAGTACCTGATGACGTAGTTGCAGCTGTTGCGCAAACTAAAGCAAATGGTGGGCGTGTAATTGCGGTAGGCACAACTTCAGTTCGCTCATTAGAGTCGGCTGCTAAAGTTCACGGCGGCAAGTTAGATACGTATTTTGGTGATACCGATATATTTATTTTTCCGGGTTATCAATTTAATGTTGTTGATGCCATGGTCACAAATTTTCACTTACCAGAATCAACGCTTATAATGTTAGTCAGCGCATTTAGCGGCCAAGACAATATTATGGGCGCTTACAATACTGCAATAGAGCAGCAGTACCGCTTTTTTAGTTATGGCGACGCCATGTTTTTAACACGAAAGTAACAAAATATTGTTTAATACTCAGTAGAATATATTAAAACCCCCAGCTTAGTTGCTGGGGTTTTTGTTTGCGGCAATTGGCAAAACTGAATTTATCGCAGCTAATAGTATTAGTGAGGCAAAAAGGGTAGAATCAGGCGGTTAAATTATAGCTTGTTGGACTGTTTTTCCGACATTGAGGATGATATGAAATTTGAATTAGATTGTACTGACGGAAAAGCGCGCCGCGGCCGCTTGATTTTTGACCGTGGTGTAATAGAAACACCTGCTTTTATGCCTGTTGGTACTTACGGTACTGTAAAAGGTATGACGCCAGATGAAGTTAAAGCCACTGGTGCGCAAATATGTTTAGGTAATACCTTTCATTTAATGCTTCGCCCAGGTACTGAGATCATTAAACAACATGGTGATTTACACGACTTTATGAATTGGGACTTCCCAATTTTAACTGACTCAGGCGGTTTTCAAGTATTTAGCTTAGGCGCAATGCGCAAAATCACTGAAGAAGGCGTTTTATTTCAATCTCCAGTAAATGGTGATGAAATTATGATGTCGCCTGAAAAGTCGATGGAAGTACAGCGCGACTTAGGCTCAGACATCGTTATGATTTTTGACGAGTGTACGCCATACCCAGCAACTGAAAAAGAAGCTAAAGATTCTATGGAGTTATCTCTTCGTTGGGCTAAGCGCTCAAAAGAAGGGCATGGCGATAATCCATCTGCTTTATTTGGTATTATCCAAGGTGGTATGTACCCAGAATTACGTGCACAATCACAAGCTGGCCTTGAAGAAATTGGTTTTGACGGTTATGCATTAGGTGGCCTATCAGTAGGTGAGCCTAAAAACGAAATGATTAATATCCTTGATCATTGTGCGTTTAAAATGCCAGAAGACAAGCCTCGTTACCTTATGGGTGTAGGCAAGCCAGAAGACTTAGTTGAGTCGGTTCGCCGTGGTATTGATATGTTTGACTGTGTTATGCCAACACGTAATGCGCGTAACGGCCATTTATTTATTACCACGGGTGTAGTAAAAATACGTAACGCAGTGCATAAAACAGATACAGGGCCACTTGACCCTGAGTGTGATTGCCATACGTGTAAAAACTATTCACGAGCTTATTTGCATCACCTTGATAAATGTAACGAAATTTTAGGTGCGCGACTAAACACAATTCATAACTTACGTTACTATCAACGTGTTATGGAAGGTTTACGTAATGCAATTAGCGAAGGTAAATTAGAAGAATTTGTACAAGATTTTTATGCTCGCCGAGGCCAAGATGTGCCAGAGTTAGCAGATATAAAAAATTAAACTTTAAAATTAAAGAGGAAGTATCATGAGTTTATTTATTTCAAATGCACACGCAGCAGCTGGTCAACCTGCGGCAGGCGGTGGTTGGGAAATGCTAATAATGTTAGCTATTTTCGGTTTGGTTTTTTACTTTTTAATCTACCGCCCACAAGCTAAGCGCGTTAAAGAGCACAAAAGCTTAATGAGTATGATGGCTAAAGGTGATGAAGTACTTACCCAAGGCGGTTTAGTGGGTAAAATTGTGAAAATTTCTGAAGAGAAAGATTTCATCGTTATCTCTTTAAACGAGCAAGCAGAAGTTACAGTACAAAAATCTGCAGTATCTGCAGTATTGCCAAAAGGCACAATGAAGTCGCTATAAAAATAATAAGGACGACCCCGTGTTAAACAAGTTTCCAGTTTGGAAGTATTTACTTGTTTTAGCTGTGGTAGCCATTGGCCTTTTATATGCCTCTCCAAACTTGTATGGTCGTGATCCGGCCATACAAGTTTCAGGTGCTAAAGGCGCTGATGTCGATCTCAGTGTTGTAGACAAAGTAAACGCAATCCTTGAAAAAAATAATGTAACCGCTAAATCGACAATACTTGAAGATGGGCAAATTTTAGTTCGTTTAAAAAATGTTGAAGAACAGCTTAAAGCGCATGATTTACTGCGTGATTCGCTGAGCGACGATTACATTTCCGCTATTAATATGGCACCTGCTCAACCAGCTTGGTTAAAAGCGGTTGGTGGTAACCCTATGAAGCTAGGTCTTGATTTAAGTGGTGGCGTACATTTCACCATGGAAATCGACATGGCAACAGCGGTTGATAACCAGCTTGAGCAAATGGAACAAGATTTTCGCAGTGACCTGCGCGAAGAAAAACTACGTTATCGTAGTGTTCGCCGCGTAGCAGGCTCCGATCGTATGCGTGTAGAAATGCGTACTGAAGAAGACAAAAATGCTGCAGAGAGTTTCTTAGAAACTCGCTACCCGCTAAATGTCTACATTGATGACAGCAGTAACGATAAAGCATTTTTTGCGACAATGAGTGAGCAAAAACTCAAAGAAATTCGTGACTACGCTATCAAGCAAAATGAAACGATTATTCGTAACCGTATCAACCAAATTGGTGTTGCAGAGCCTAACGTACAACGCCAAGGCGCTGAGCGTATTATTGTTCAACTACCAGGCATTCAAGATACTGCACGTGCTAAAGAAATTTTAGGCGCGACAGCAACACTTGAATTTCGTGAAGTAGACGAAAACGCAGATATTAGCGCTGCTGCCCAAGGTCGTATCCCAGCGGGTACTGAAATGATCATGAGCCGCGACGGTTACCCTGTTGTACTTAAAAAGCGTATTATTTTAGAGGGCAGCCATATTACGGGCGCGCAATCTGGCGCTGATGAATACCAACGTCCGCAAGTAAGTATTACGTTAGATAGCAAAGGTGGGGCAAAAATGAATGCCTTTACCAAGCGTGCTATTGGTAAGCGTATGGCAACGGTATTTATTGAGTACAAGCCATCAGGTAAAAAAGATGCAGACGGTAAAGCGCTTCCGCCTATTAAGGTTGAAGAAGTTATTAACGTAGCAACGATTCAAGCCCGTCTTGATCGCTCGTTCCGTATTACCGGCATTGATAACCCAGCAGAAGCACATAACTTAAGCTTACTACTTCGTGCTGGTGCACTTGTAGCGCCAATTCAAATTGTTGAAGAGCGCACAGTAGGTCCAAGCTTAGGACAAGAAAATATTGAAGCGGGTATGACTGCGGTTGCACTTGGCTTTGCGTTTGTACTTGTGTTTATGCTTGTGTACTACAAAGGTTTTGGTATGGTTGCAAACCTTGCGCTTGCGGCTAACTTAGTACTAATTGTAGGTGTTATGTCTTTAATTCCGGGCGCTACACTTACGCTACCTGGTATTGCCGGTATTGTATTAACGGTAGGTATGGCGGTTGATGCTAACGTACTTATTTTTGAACGTATTCGTGAAGAGCTGGCCGATGGCCGTAGCCCTCAACAAGCGATTCATTTTGGTTACGATAGCGCATTTAGTACTATATTTGATGCCAACATCACGACACTAATTGCTGCCATTATACTGTTTGCAGTGGGCACTGGTCCGATTGCGGGCTTTGCAGTGACACTTGCGATTGGTATTTTAACTTCAATGTTTACAGCCATCGTTGGTACCCGTGCGGTAATCAACTTATTTGTTGGTGGTAAACGCATTGATAAACTTTCGATTTAAGGAGCAGACATGCAAATTTTAAGTTTGGGTAGTAGAACCCTTCGTTTCATGTCTCTTCGAAAAGTGGCTATGGGTTTCTCGACGCTACTAATTTTAGCGTCGTTTGCATCAATTTTTATCAAAGGCCTAAACTTTGGTTTAGATTTTACCGGCGGTACTGCGGTAGAAGTGGGTTTTTCACAACCGGCTGACCTTAAAAAAGTACGTGATGCACTAGCTGATAATGGTTTTGCTGATGCATCAGTGCAGCTATTTGGTTCAAGCCAAGAAATTTTAGTTCGCTTAGCACCACGCGGTAGCGATGTAAAAGCTGAAGTAATTGGTAACCAAGTAATCGATGCACTTAAAAAAGCAGACGACAGCGTAGTAATGCGCCGTATTGAATTTGTAGGCCCAAGTGTAGGTGAAGACTTAAAAGAGCAGGGTGGCCTTGCCATGTTAACTGCGCTTATTTGTATCTTAATCTACGTTGCGTTTCGTTTTGAATGGCGCTTTGCAGTAGGTGCGGTAGGTGCACTACTACACGATGTTATCATTACTGTGGGTTTATTTTCGGTATTAGGTTTAGAGTTTGATTTAACTATATTAGCGGCAATTCTTGCGGTAATTGGTTATTCACTCAATGATACGATTGTTGTATCAGACCGTATACGTGAAAACTTCCGTAAGGTACGCATTGACGATACGATAGAAATTATTGATATTTCACTTACGCAAACACTTAACCGTACACTTGTAACATCAATCACGACTATTTTAGTATTGATTGCCTTGTTTACATGGGGCGGACAAACCATTCATGGTTTTGCAACTGCATTACTGTTTGGTGTGTTTATTGGTACTTATTCTTCGATTTATGTTGCAAGCTCTGTTGCTATAGCAATGGGCGTAAGCAAAGAAGATTTAATACCAGAAGTAATTGAAAAAGAAGGCGCAGACCAAGACGCTATGCCGTAACTAGGTTTGTACTTAATAAAAACCGCTCTTATGAGCGGTTTTTTTATGAGCGCATTTTTTTGCGCAATAAAAATGTCATACACACTTGGTACTTTATTGCTCCAATCAAAATAGTTGTAAGGCAAATACGTGACGATTCAGCGCAAAGTATTAGAGTACATTTTAAAAAGCGGTGAAATAACAACGCTGTTTCAGCCTATTTTTGATATTAGTAATCAAGTTATTTTAGGTTACGAAGCACTTAGTCGAGGACCTAAAAATAGCCCGTTAGAAATGCCTAATACGTTATTTAAAGTTGCCCATGAGGAGTGTTTAATTTCGGAGCTTGAATTACTATGTCGCTCTAAAGCGATTGAAAACTTTGTAAGGCTTAACCTACAAGGTAAATTATTTTTAAATGTAAGCCCTAAAACACTACTAGACCCTTGCCACCCTAAAGGGGAAACATTGCACCTAATAGAGCAATTTGGCTTAGCTGCTAACCGTGTAGTTATAGAGGTTACTGAGCAAGAAAAAGTAGATGATGGCTTCTTGTTATTAAAAACGATAGCCCATTATCGAGAGCTCGGTTTTACTATAGCAATAGATGATTTAGGCGCTGGGTATTCAGGGTTAAAGCAATGGTCTGAACTATGCCCTGATTTTGTAAAAATTGACCGCTATTTTATTGATCATTGTGATGAAAGCGAAGTTAAAAAAGAGTTTTTGAAATCTATTACTATTTTGGCCAGAGCTACTAATACTCAGGTTATTGCCGAAGGCATCGAACGTCCAGAAGAGCTTACATTTGTAGAAAACTTAGGCATTAGTAATGTACAAGGGTTTTTACTCGAAAAGCCAAGCATAAAGCCAAGTGAAGATTTCAGCTCAGAGCAACTAAAAGCTCTTTCATTTACGCAATCAAACACATTGTTTGATCAATCTATGGCCATAGGTCGCTTATCGATTACGCAACTTGCAATAAGCAGCGACACTCGCTGTAAAGATGCGCATAAGCTCTTTGAGCAAGATAAATCACTCATAAGCATTGCAGTGTTAAATACTGAAAACCAGCCAGTAGGGTTACTTCACAGAGATCAATTAACAGAAGTTTTTGCAGCGCCCTATGGGCATGCTCTTTACGATAAACGCCCCGTTACTGCACTGATGGATAAGCAGCCCTTAGTCGTTGACGAAAACCAATTACTCGATACCGTAAGTAAACAAATAACTGAGCAAGACTTTGATATACGCCGCCATATAGTGATAACCAGAGAAAACGCTTATTTAGGTTTAGCGCCGCTTCGCGATATTTTAAAACACATAACCGAAGAAAAAATACGCCATGCACAACACGCTAATCCACTGACTATGCTCCCTGGTAATGTGGCAATTAATGAAGCTATAGAGCAGCGATTAAAAGGTAGTAATCCGTTTTCACTCGCGTATATAGACTTAAATCATTTTAAGCAATTTAATGACTTATACGGCTACGCTAGCGGCGACAGTGTAATTAAACTATTAGCTGATGTAACAGTGCAAGCGTGTAAAAATAGTGCTAACTTTGTAGGACATATAGGTGGCGATGACTTTATGGTGGTGTTTGATCAGCACAACGCGGTTGATATATGTAATACCATTATTGAGCAATTTCAACTCCAGTCTCGTATATTTTTTACACCTGAGCACATAAAGAGCGAAGGGTATTGGGCCACAAATCGTGAAGGAGAAAAGCAATTTGTGCCGCTACTAACGTTATCGATTGGCTTAGTTGAGCCTGATTTACAACAATGTAAAAACAGTCACCAAGTTGCAGCACTCGCAACTGATGCTAAAAAAGAAGCCAAACGTTATCGCCATAGTTATTTGTTTATTTGCAAACGTAAAGGGCCTGCGCCCGCAGTGGTGCGCCTAGCAAGCAATAAGCAGGTAATTTAAATAAAAATAGGTAATTATTATGTTGCCAATAAAAATCTCGACCAGTGTACTTGGTCTGCTTGCAAGTTTTGCACTTATGGCGCAAGAGCAAATAATTAATGTAGCCCAAAAGCAAGATACTCAAAACGCACGAGAAGAGTACTTAAGTGAGCTACTGGTACGTGCACTTGAGAGTGTTAACTATCCTGGGGTTATTAGGATGACTCCCATATCAGATCAGCAAAAACGTAAGCTCATAAACCTAAATGATAACGAACTAGATATGTATTGGAGTATGAGTAGTCCAGAGCGAGAGGCACTTGCTTTAGCTATTAAAATACCACTATTTAAAGGTTATATAGGAAAGCGGGCTTTACTCACTAATAAACAAAACGTAGCACGCTTTAAAGACGTAAAAACCCTAGAGCAGCTAGGAGAGTTTTCAGCAGTGCAGGGTCACAACTGGCCAGATACAAGAATAATGTCCTATAACGGCTTACGTGTAAGGCCGCTTACCAATTACCAAGCCATGTTCACTTTAACGAGCCGTGGGCGAATAGATTACTTTCCTCGCTCGTTTATTGAGGTTAATTCTGAGCTTATTGAAAACAAACAAAGTAACTTAGTCGTTGTGCCTGATTTATATATAAGCTACCCAACGGGTATTTATTATTTTGTGACTAAGAGTAAACCCGAATTGGCAAAGGCAGTAGAGGAGGGCTTAATATTAATGCAGACAAACGGCGAGTTTGATGCATTATTTAATGAATATTTCGCAAAGGATTTAAATACACTACCTTATACAAAAGGTAAAACGATAGAGATTAAACTCGATAACCCTTATTTTTAGGCACAAAAAAAGGAGCCTAGGCTCCTTTTTAGTATGCTATTCATAGCATTTAATTAGCGAAGTAACGACTCAGTTAATACTGGACGAATTTCGCGAATAATTGCTTGAGTCAGTTTTGGTGAACCACAGATAATATTGCCGCTGTGGTTATAGTTATTACCACCGGCGAAATCTACAACCATACCGCCCGCTTCTTTAACCATAAGTTCGCCTGCAGCAGAGTTCCAAGGTTTTAAACCAATTTCAAAAAATCCATCAACACGGCCAGCTGCAACGTATGCCATATCTAAAGCAGAACAACCTGCACGGCGAATATCAGCAGTGTGTACAAATAATGCTTTAAACGCTTCAGTGTATGCATCCATGTGGTTTTTGTTTTTGAACGGGAAACCAGTAGCAAGTACAGTGCCTGCAAGAACCGTAGTTTTGCTAACGCGTAGACGTTTACTGTTTAACTGAGTGCCTTGACCGCGAGATGCAGTGAAAAGCTCACCACGAATTGGATCATAAATAACAGCTTGGTCTAAACGACCTTTAACTTTAAGTGCGATAGAAACCGCGTAATGAGGGATACCTTTGATGAAGTTAGTTGTTCCATCGATAGGATCTACAATCCATTGGTAATCATCATCCTTGCCTTTATGCTCACCTAGTTCTTCACCAACAATTGAGTGAGTAGGGTAAGACTGTAAAATAGTGTCACGAATTACGGCTTCGGCTTCTTTATCAATGTTAGTTACTAAGTCGTTAGCGCCTTTTTGTTGCACTTCAACTTTTGATAAATCTTCACTTGCGCGAAGTAAAATTTTGCCTGCGTTGCGCGCAGCGCGAACCGCAATGTTTAACATTGGATGCATGGTATTACCTTTGGGTTGTAAAAGAACGTTTATATATTTCAGCCGGCGTATTTTAGCGACTTTTGCCATAAAGTAAACAATAAACCCCAAATACTTGTGTTTGTTTTTTATACAAGATTGAAAAGTTTATATATTTTTAAAAAATAATTATCTGCATTTAAATAAATTAAATTTAAATAACACTTTACCTAAAGTTAACTTGAGGTTTTATCGTACTCCTAACTTAACTGATAGGATAACATTATGTATTTAGAGCACGTAAACTTAGTCGCGAGTGATATAGATAGTATGCTTACATTTTATCGCGCTGTATTTCCACATTGGTCGATTAGAAGTGAGGGCAGAGGCGATTGGCATGGAAAACCAAGACGCTGGGTACACTTTGGAGATGACACGCATTACATTGCGATAAGCAGTCATGGTGAAGGTGAAAACAGAAACTTATCGGGCCATCAAATTGGTTTTGCACACTTTGCTTATGTAACTAATAATTTAAGCGCAGTAGTAATGCGCTTAAATAAAGCGGGTTTTACTCTAAGCAAGCAAGGTAGCGAGAATCCTTTCAGAAAGAATGTCTACTTTATTGATCCTGCAGGGTTTGAAGTTGAGTTTGTA
The DNA here is from genome assembly GCF_014164415.1 of Pseudoalteromonas sp. SG43-1. Lineage (NCBI taxonomy): Bacteria > Pseudomonadati > Pseudomonadota > Gammaproteobacteria > Alteromonadales > Pseudoalteromonadaceae > Pseudoalteromonas > Pseudoalteromonas sp. SG43-1. The sequence continues at coordinate 104,372 of NZ_JACJFD010000012.1, forward strand.
GAGTATTTAAGTGATATACCAAGCGAGCGAAATAACGATTTATAATAAAATACTAAGCAGCACGCTAAAGTGCTGCTACTCAATTATAGTGAGCGATTATTATTACCCGTGCCAAACTGGGTTTTTAGCTCATTTGCAAAGCTCATAAATTTTTCTTTAATTGTGCGCTTTATTTTTACCTCAACCGAGCCCATTACTGCCTTTCCTTCAATATGAATTGTAGGGCCTTGGCGTTTGTTAAGCGACACAGATTTATTTTCAAGGCTACTTAAAATACAAAACATTTTAGACACTACATTGACATGCTCTGGTACGTAAATTTCATCGCTACCAAAAATACAGTTAACGTGAATAGTTACATTTTGATGCGCAAAAATAGCATCGGTAAAATCAAGCACCACCGATCCCATAAAGTTACTCAAATATATATTTTTTGGCACAACCCACTGACCACTTCGCTCGTTAGATCCTAAAATACTGCGTAATGTAAAATCATCATCACTGTTTTGCTGTGCACTATAATGTGGTGTAAATTGCGATTGTTTTTCTGCTTTATATTGCTGATCGGTATTAAGTGTTAAGTCTTCTACTAAGGCTAGCAGAGCTTCGTTATTAGGTGCATCCATCGCATTATCTAAACGTCTTTCGAATGCATCAACAGAAATAACACCATGACTGTAATTATAAATTAATTGATCAATCACTTGTTCGCGTACTTGCTCTATTGGGCGGTCTTCAACTTTTACAGACATGAGTTATTCCTTATTATATTTACTATTGATACTGCTCTTGTAGTTAGGCTGCAAACCGCGTACCAAATATAATTTCATTAATTATCAATTGGTTATTTTTTAACGGTGTTTTTTGTTTTGTTATATTAACGATAGATTAACCAAAAGAGCAATTATCTAGCTATTTTCACTATTTGAGAAAGTTTTACCGAGTAGCCTGTAAATAGTTACACAAACATAGATAAGGTTTTATCTTTTAATTAATTCAAGCCTTTGAATTTTAAGTATAAATAAAGTTGGCCTGAAGCTCGCATTAGTTAAAGTGTCTTTAATCAAAAGGAGAAAGATTATGAAAACATTTAACAAATCTATTATCGCAGCTCTAGTTCTTGGTACTACGGCTATGGGTGCCCAAGCAAACAGCTGGGAAAACGAAAGTAAAGATGCTTGGATTGATGGTAAGGCAGAAACCGTTCTACTTATGAACACTAATCTAAACAACTTTGACATTAACACTGATGTAAAAAATGGCAAGGTAGTACTTACAGGTAAAGTTAATAGCGAACTCGATAAAGAGCTAGCAGAAGAACTTGTACTTAGCCTAGATGGTGTAACTGATGTTGATAACAGCCTTACTGTTGTTAAAAGCATGGACACCGAAGATAAAAACAACGACATGATGGACGATGATGATAACGACCTAACGGACGCTAAAATCACCACTGTAATCACAACTCGCTTCCTGTTTGACTCAGAAGTAGGTGGTACAGACATTGATGTTGATACCGACAACGGTGTGGTAACTCTGAATGGCTCTGTAGAGTCTGAAGCTGAAAAGCAACTAGCAGTTAAAATTGCTAAAAATGCTGAAGATGTTCGCGACGTAGTTGATAAACTAGCTATTGTTGCTGAATAATACAGTATAGTTAAGGCCCAGTAATACTGGGCTTTAAGTCTTTTCAATGTTTAATTTAAATGGAGTTTGATCATGGATATTATTCGTATAATACTTTCGGTTTTATTACCGCCATTAGGTGTGTTTTTGCAAGTTGGCTTAGGTATGCATTTTTGGTTAAATATTCTATTAACACTGCTAGGTTATTTCCCAGGGTTAATACATGCAATCTACATTATTGCGAAAAAATAATGACAGATTATATATTGTGTAAGCCGACTACTGAGGTTTAGCTAAATACTTTAGTACCGATCGGCTCACAATATTAGTTTTTAGAGAGTTTTTAGATTAAATCCATTTTTTAAAACTCTTCAACCCATTAATTCACTTCCTTAACTCACTCCCAATATTATTTTAAAACTATACTTATTGTTTACTAATAAGCTTCCAGCTAACAGTCGCGCTCAGATTCTGATTTGATGCCATTTAGGAAATCTTCAACATTAGTGTGTTTATACATCTATAATATACAATCAAATACCTTATTATTTAGTGACAATATTACCTTCACTTCTAGTGTTATCATTAAACTAGGTTTTTAGGCATGTTGAGGTAGTTAATTGAATATTCGACTTATAATGTCAGGCGTTGTGTCATTCATTTTTTATTTTAGTTGGGCCTTCTGGGCAAATAGTGCGGCAGACATTGCTAAATCGGTCACTTTTCAAGCTGCATTAGTGCAAGGGTTGTATAGTGGATTTGTAACGCTGTTTTTTACCTTTATTTTAGAAAAGGTCGTCAACAAGTATAAGTTTAGTTATGTAACGCTTGCGTTCGTAACTCCAATTATTTGTATGTTTCATTCTAAAACACCACAAAACGTCGCAATACGACAAAGTTTTAATAATGCAATTAACTCTAGCGCCTCGTATTTAAGTAATAAAAAAATAGCAGGCGTACTTTTTGCGCCTATTATTCCGATTACTGTTCAATCGAGCTTAGTGATTATGGTGAATGTAGTTAATCAGACACCTAATCTGGCACTGACAGTAGCCCCAAGCATATTTTTTACAGCCTTGTATGCCTACACATATATGTTAGCTTTGCTTAAAAAGTAGAGGGTTAAATATAAAAGACTATATGGGATAGGTTTTGTTTATAATTTAATGCAGTGAATAGCACGGTAAATATCTTACATTTTATGTTTATGCTCACTTAAAAGATTACTATTTAAGCAGTTAGCTTGTTGATTGTTAAAATAAAGGTTTTTGGTAGTGACAAGCACCTAAAAAGTTTTTATACTGCAACCCGCTTTAGTCGCTCTGTGACTGAACGCTTCAAAAATTAACTGCCTAGCAGTTATATAAAGTTGGCCCCTTAGCTCAGTTGGTTAGAGCACACGACTCATAATCGTTAGGTCCCCAGTTCGAGTCTGGGAGGGGCCACCACTTTTACCAAATTCCCAAGTAAATATCTATCCAAATTATTTAAAGCTACATTAATTTAATATTGTGTAATTTTTATTCTTTAGTTACCCCTAAGAATAAACGTAATCTAAATAAAGTTAATCCATAGATTAAGCTAAGCTTTCTTAAATTTGGAATAGTGCGAATGCACTATTAAATTCCAGCGTTAGATCAGATGCTTTGCTTTATAAGTGACAGTGATCAGCATTTAATGTCAGAAGACAAAAAAGCCCCTATTGGCTGTCTCTTATACACAAATCCCTGCTAAGAAATTAGCGGGGATTTTTTTGAACTAAATCTCAATGTCATGATCAGATCTTCAAATCTTGTTTGAGGGCACATTATGATTAACGAACATACTCAT